>CANRFU010000061.1 GCA_947629975.1 uncultured Oscillospiraceae bacterium
CCGCAGATACATGCTGCAGTGGTTGAACACCCCGTCCAGCACCACCCGCATCCCCCGGCCGTGGGCCGCCCGCACCAACCGGCGCAAAGCCTCGTCTCCGCCGAAATGGGGGTCCACCCGGTAATAGTCTACCACATCGTACTTGTGATTGGTAGGGGACTGGAACACCGGCGTCAGGTAGATGGCGTTACAGCCCAGGGCCTGGATGTGGCCGAGCCGCTCCGTCACGCCGTCCAGGTCCCCGCCGGCAAAGCTGCCCGGGTGTGGGATGCCGCCCCAGTTCAGATTGATGTAGCTGGTGTCCTTGTCCCGGGCGCCCCTGCGGAAGCGGTCCACAAAGATCTGATAGAAGACCGCGTGTTCCATCCACTCCACCCGCTGGGGCACGTCGCATGGGTTGATATAGGGGTACTGGAAGAAATTGTAGTAGCCCAGGGAGAAATCGTAGCTGTCCGTGACCCCGTCCTCGGAGAAGTAGAAGCGGCCTTCCCCGTCGTCGAGATAGAAGACATAGGCCACCCGGGTGTCCCGCAGCCGTAATGTGACGGAATAGTAGTCGAACAGCTCGCTGGAGCCGATCTTGCGCAGCGGGGCCCGCCGCTGGCTGGTCCCAAACACATATTTGCTCTCGTAGAGAACCTCAGCGGCGGCCAGATCGTCTCTGGCCGCCCTGAGGCGCAGGGTGAGTTCGTGGGGAGAGGCCGGGAAGCAATAGGTGGAATCAGCCGCATGAAAGACCGCGTACCGATTCATAGGTCACTTGGAGACCGTCACCGTCATGGCGTCGGCGTCCACGGTGAAGGTGTAGGTCCCCGCGCCGGCGACCTGGATGTTGTTCCCGTTTTCGGCCAGCAGCGCCAGGGAGTCGGCGTTCTTCACGTTCTCCTCCTTCAGGACCAGGCCGGTGTCCGCGCCGCTGTCGAACACGCTGAAGCAGAGCTGGGTATCGGCCTCCAGCTCCATGGTGATGGTGAAGACGTTGCCGTCTCCCTCCACCCGGTCGAGCTCCCGCAGGTCGGACCAGTCCTCCACCCAGCTCCCCTTTACGAAGATACCGGTGTTCTCGTTGGCCGCATAGGCGTTGGCCGCCGCCTGAGGATCGCCGTTGCGCACGATGGAGAGCTGATCCTGCTTGGGGTCGTCCGGGTCGGTGGTGAGGGTGATGGTGTAATTGCCGTCCATGATGACGTTCACATTGGCGGTGTCGCTGGTGCCGCCCAGTCCGCCGCCGTTTGCCATCTGCGTGTCGTCGATCTGGGTGAACGTGCCGTAGCCCTTCTGCCCGTCCCAGGCCCAGTCATGGATGACCTGGAGCTGGTCGCCGTTGAACAGGTCGATGGTGATGGAGAACTCGTTGACGGCGTTCCCGGTGGCGGCCAGACGGTAGTCCTCCCGCACGGACTCCTCCACGGAAGCGCCGGCCCATTGGCTCGCGGCCAGCGGCCCGCCGGCGGGAGAGGCTCCCACCACGTACCAGGCTCGGGTGTCCTCGGCCACATTGGTGGACTTGAAACTGCCGTAGAGGGTCATAGCGCCGGTGATCGCCAGGGTCCCCAGATCCTTTTTGCTGCTCTCCAGCAGAGAGGGGGTCTCATACCAGCCCAGGAACTCCGCGTCCTCCGCCGCCTCATAGGCTTCATAGGCGCTCCTGTCCAGAACGGCGCCCTCCTCGGCGGCCGCGGTGCCCAGGACCTCGTCGCCGCGCATAAAGGTCACCGTATAGGTGGCCGCGGGCGCGGCCGAGGGCTCCTCTGTCTGAGACGCCACGGGGCCTCCGCAGGCGGCCAGGGCCAGCAGCAGTGCCGCCGCGCAGATCAGCGCGCTCCATCGCTTCGGGTTTTTCATGTCGATTCCTCCTTATAATTTGTGCTTAATCGCTTAACTTAAGCGGTTAAGTAGATAATAACATTAAGCGGCGCTCCTGTCAACCCTATTGACAAAAATATTTTTTTCGGTAGAATAAAATATAGTAAAAATCCACAGGAATGAGAGGGTCCCCATGCCGCAAAACGTGACGCTGAAAGACGTGGCCAGAGAGGCGCATGTGTCCGTGGCCACCGTCTCCTATATCATCAACAACCGCCCGGACCAGAAAATCAGCGACGCCACCCGGAAAAAGGTCCTGCAGATTGCCAATCTGCTGGGCTATACCCCCAACCCGGTGGCCAAGAGCCTTGCCACGGGGAAGAAAAATCTGGTGGGCATCGTATACCGTCTGCGGGAGAACACGCCCAGCCGCAATATGGAGATCCTCCACTTTATCGACCTGCTCGCCCAGCGGCTGAATCCCCACGGCTATGAGTGCCTCCTGCTTCCGGCGGACGTCACAGACATCACCCTCCACCGGGTGGACAGCGTCATTGTGGTCGGACTCTCCCAGGAGGAATTCTCCAGCCTGGCGGACAACTGCTTTGTTCCCATCCTCACCGTGGATATGCTGGTGAACGACCCCCTGTTTTCTCAGATCTATTCAGACCTTCCCAGCCTCATCGCCCGCGCCTCCGGCTCCGCCCCCCTGCTGATCACGGAGCCCTATGGCAACCGCAATTACGGCGGCTTCGTGACGGAGGGTTTCTCCGCCGCCGGGCTCCTCTCCCCCTCCGAGTGTTCCGCGGAGGCCCTGCGGGGCAGGGACGTCGTGATCCTCGGCGCCCCGCTGGCGCTGATCGTCCGGCCTCTCCTCTCTGGCCAGCGGGTCACGGTCATCGCCTCCGACCCCATGGGAAAACAGCTCCCGCCCGAGATGACCGTTTTGTGGAGCGATGTGGCGAAAAAGGCGGACGTGACCACGCGGTATCTGCTCGACGCCATGGAGAAAAAGTTCGACGCGGCCCACGACTGTAAGGTGTAGTTTGCCGCCGGCGGGGCCGCCGCCGTCATCCGGCGATGGGGAGCCTATCCGGGCAGTATTTCAAAATCATGATCGAACAATACTCCGAATTATGCAGCCGTCCTTCCATCTTCAGGTGGACGGGTGTTGGTCTGGATCAGGTTCGTGCAGCTCCACGGGCCTTTGCGTTGGGCAGGTATGGCCGACCGCCTGTCGAAATCGAGACCATGCTGCTGCTTCAACAGCGGGATCTACATCGGTACGCTTCTTTCGGGCAAGCTAAATGCTCACCTCCTCTGCCCCGCTTGTCAAAAACCCGGAGCGGTGGTATAGTGTAGAAAACTGCCGCCGCCCCCGGCCATTCAGGCGGGACACCCGGTGCGGGAAGGGAGCCTGTCAATGGCGAAAAGCGAAAAAATGACCGACGATCAGCTACTGGAGCTGCTGGAGCGCTCCCCCCAGGAGGGCATGGAGGCGCTGATCGAACAGTACAGCCCCCTGGTCTGGCGGGCGGCGGAGCGCCGCCTCAGCGACCCGGAGGACGTGCGGGAGTGCGTGAACGACGTCTTCCTGGCGTTCTACCGAAGCCGGGACCGGTTCGACCCGGACAGGGGGACCCTGGCGGCCTATCTGGCGGCCATCGCCCGGAATGTGGCGGTGAGCCGCTACAGGGAGAACGCCGCCCATGTGCGGCCGGCCTCTCTTTCGGATGCCGCCGGACCGGAGGACTCCATGGCTACGGCGGAGGACCGGATGGACGTGGAGCGGGCCCTGGAGCGGCTGACCCCGGAGGATGCGGAAATCATCCGGCGGAAATACTACGGCGGCATGACCGTGGCGGAGATCGCGGCGGCCATGGACCTGCCCTATGAGACGGTGAAGAAACGCCATCAGCGCAGTCTCAAGAGACTGCGCGCCCTGCTGACAGCGGGGCTCATTCTCCTTCTCGCCGCGCTGCTGGCCGCCTGCGCGTACCTGGTGCTGCGGCACTTCGGCATCGTGCCGGGACTGGGGGTCACCGGCGGCGCGGAGGTCCCGGCCTACGCCCTGGCGGAGCCCGTGGTCCTGGAGACGGAGGACGGGACCTGCACCGTCACCGAGGCGGTGTACGTAGAGGGTACGCTGTACATAGAACTGCGGCTGGGACTCCATGAGGAGGCGGAGGAACAGCTGAAAAAGGCGCTCAAGGCACCGGACGAACCAGATCAGGAACCGATCCTGTATAATGGAACAGACCCCCATTGGATGACCATCGTCTGCGGCGGAGAGGCGATCGATACCGTGGTGTTCTACGATCAGATTGAGGATTGGAATCGGGTCGGCACCGCGATATCCGCGCCGCCACCGGAGGACGGGATGGTCCGGATCTCCTTTCTGGGAGAGGAACTGACCGTCCCCATGGAGCGCCGGGAGGCCGGCGCCCCGGAGGGCTACCCCTACGCCATGGGGGAGCACGGCGGCCTGCTGGCCATCCCCCGGCGGGAGGAGGGCCGGGTCACCGTGGAGCTCTACGCCCTGAACACCGGGGAGTTTCCCATGTCCTCCATGCTGGTGCTGGACGCCTATATGCAGGGCGACTCCACGGTGATCACCCTCACCGGTGAGGGCGGGCAGGTCCTCCACTCCAACTACCGGTATGACCCCGCCTATCATGTCACCGATACCATGTCCCTGTGGGACTTCGGGGAGGTGGAGCCGGGGGAGTACACCCTGCGGGTGCCCTATGTGTACCTGGTGACAGATACGATTTTTGCTGGGTCGGCGAACATCCCGCTGGACCTGACGACCTGTGCCTTCAGCCCGGAGCGGGTCCAGTTGCCCTACGGCTCCGTGGCTATCCGCTCCTGTGAGGCCGTGTCCGGCGACAGGGTGCCGGACTGGGCCAGGTACACCGACGGTTTCGAACCCTACGAAGCCGGATGGCTGGTCACGCTGGCGTGGGAGCCGCCGGAGGGCGGGGACCTGAGGCCGTTGAATCTGCCCCTCTCCGTGGATCTGGGCACTGGGATGGACCATCCGCATATCTGTTGGCCGGAACATCCTCCGGAGGACGGGACGATGACCTTCTTCTGCGCCGCAGACGGGGAGTGGACGACGGCGGACCTGGCGGGGGCGTCGGTCGACATCAACGGCCAGATGAGCCTTCGCTGGGACCACGTGTTCGAGATCCCGCTGACCATCGAATAGGAGCAGAACGAGCAAGGGGCCTGACGGCACGCCGTCAGGTCCTTTTTCGCGCCCAAAAAATTTTTCGGAAGAGCTGTCCCCTCAGGGTGCGCTCTCTGCGAAATCAATAATAGGTGGGACAGTATGTCCGCCGCAATAAAACAATCAGGAGGGAGAAACCCATGTTATTCAACAAGCAAGCCATCGACGAGGAGACGCGACGTAAATACGTGCAGGAGATCGACCGGCTCGTCGACCAGGGCAAAAAGCGCGAGGCGCTGGAAAAAACCAAGGAGCTGGAGGCCCAGGACCGGGATGCCGCCGGTTATTACATGGCGTACTTTTACCATATGGGGGAGGTCCTGCGGGAAAACGAGCGGGAGGCCCTGAAGCGCCTGGCGGGGTACATCGACCGCTTCCCCGACGACAGAGACGCCTATCTCCTGCTGGGGGACATCCAGGTCGGCCTGGAGGACGACGCGGCGGCGGTGAAGACCTATGAGAAGGCCATTCGGATGGGGAGCGTCGCGGCCATGCCCATCCTGGCAGGGCTCTACAAGATCCAGGCGGACCAGCTGCGCAACCAGTCCGCCCGGTCGCTGAACCCGGTGACATACGCGGCAAACACGGGGAAGGCCCTGTCCCTCTATATCAGCAGTATGGATCTGTACCGCACGGCGAACCAGCGGGACAAGGACCTTCTGGACGACACCGACTGGCAGGGATATGGCCGGATCCTGGATACTGTGTACGCCATGAGCCTCAACGGCGAGGTCAAAGAGGTTCCAAAATCCTCTGTGGAGCGGGCGGGCATCCTGGGGCTGGGCGCGTCCATTATGGCGGGAAAGGCGGACGTCCGCACCCAGGAGTACTGGCGCGGCCAGGCGGTGGAGGCGGCGGCACGGATGGAGGCCGCAGGGTATGCCGTCGCGGCGGAGTACTTCCGGGCGTCCCTCTGCATAAGCGACTGTGAGAAAAAGAAGCAGGAGATGCTGCTGAACGCCATCTTCCACATGGACCGGGCGCAGGCCCTCTCCGGGACCCTGACCGCCCAGCAGCGCGGGGACTATCCCTCCGACTTCGGGGACATCATCCAGCAGTATAACAAGCTGAACGGCCGGCTGGGCAAGGCGATGCAGAACCGGCTGCGCGCCGGCGAGCTGCCCCGGCTGGAGCTGGACTATCCGGCGGACAGCGTGCCGGCCATCGAGAGCAACCCGGTGTTCGCGGAGTATCTGGCCAGGGCCAGGGGCGGCCGGGGCACGCAGGCCCCGGTGGGGCAGGCCGCCCCTCAGAAGAAAAAGGGCCTGTTCGGCAGATTCTTCTGAGAGGGGAGACGGGATCATGGTCATCGCGTACATACTGTCCGTTTTAGGGATGCTGGCCCTGCAGTGGGGCGTCCACACCCGGCAGGGCGGGGCGGGGATCCTCCTGGGAGCGGTACTCCTGGTGATCGCGCTGGTCAAAACGGCGAGAGATCTGGGCGGCGTCCACGCCGACAAAAAACAGCTGCTGATCTATCTGGGCATTCACGCCGCCATCTGGGTGGCCGGGGCCCTGCTGTACGAGTTCATCCTGGGCGTGCTGATAGTCGTAGGCGTGCTGATCGTGGGGGCAGTGTTCTTCGGCGGCGCCCCGTCCGTCGGCCGCTCCGGGGCCGTGGAGCGGCCGGAGGACGAGGAAGGGCCGGGGGATGGGTACGACCTCTCTCGGATGCCCACCATTGTCTATGACGACAGCAACCGCCAGTGGAAAAAACGCGACGTGTTCGGCGACCACATCGTCTACTACAATAACGACGGCGGCGAGGTCACCATTTACAGCGGGCAGATCTCCGGCACCACCGCCAACACCGACGCGGGCACGTTCCACTGGTATTGATAAGGAGGGGTATTTATGTGGATCCTGATCGTTGCAATCATCGTCATCGCCGCCGTTTTCTTCCTGCGGAAGGGGAAGGGCGGCGGACAGACGGAGACGCCGGCCGCCAGCGGACAGGCGCCGGCCTCCGGCGCTCCGGCGGAAAAGCCGCTGTCCGACAAAAAGCTGAAAAGAACGCTGAAAAGCATCGACGAGGCCCTCTCCCAGTCGTGGTATGATCCCACTTTCGTCTACGCTCTCCAGGAGCTGGCCCGGCTCACGGGCCGGGGCGAGGGCGTGGAGCGGGACACCGAGCTGGCCTGCCGCCTCTGGGAGGAGGCGGTAGACGTGGCCCTGCTGGTCAAGATCGGCTCCTGGAAAAATGTGCGGCTGGATTCCGTTTTCTGGACGGACGACGAGCAATACCACTCCTTTGACACCGACGAGATGGTACACTTCTTCCTGGACGGGAAGTATGTGCCCAGGGACCCGGAGCGTGCCATGCGGCTGGTGGATAAGTTCATCGACGCCGGGGACACCAAGGCCGTCTATCTCCGGCAGGAGGTGCTCCGGCAGCTCCTCCCGGCGGACGCGGCCGTGGAGGACGAGTTCCCCCGGGAGGGCTACGCCGAACACTTCCCCAAATATGAGGCGGAACTGGAGCGGCTCCAGCGGGACCGGCTGCTGGACCGGGCCGCGTTCCAGGCCGCCCGTGGGGAGGCGGTGGAGAAGCTGGAGAAGGAGATGGCCGGCGCCGGCTTCGACGGGCAGTCCGCCGAGGGCCTGCCCTGGCTGCTGAAGCGGATCGGCTGGCCCGTGCCGGGGAAGGCGCCGGACGCACCCTCCCAGGCGGTGGCGGAGCTCATCGCCTTCGAGGAAAAAGAGGGCAAGATGGACTACATCACCGGCGACTACCGGACGCTGGCCGAGGAGGGCGACCCGGAGGCCATGCGCCGCCTGGGGAACATCCTGCGGGACGTGAAGTCCCCGTATCCCGGCAGCGCCAAGGAGCGGGAGGGCACCGCGTGGCTGCAAAAGGCGGCAGACACCGGGAACGTCCTGGCCCGGTATGCCTTGGACCCCAGGGGGACGGACGCCGCCGCCATGGCGGCCCTGGCCCGGACCGGCAATATCGAGGCCCTGTACGACCTGGGCCACATGGTGGAGCGGGGCCTGGGCGGCCCCGTGTCCTGGGCCGGCGCCGTGGTCATCTGGAATATGGCCTGGAACATCATCGGGGACTGTCTGGCCCGGAACGACGACTGGGGCCGGGTCTGGAAGTACTGGCTGGCCCGGGCCAAGGGGGACATCCGGGACGAGACCGCCCTCTTCTGGTGCGCCGGCGAGGTGGACAGGTCCGGCGGATCGCCCAAGCTGACCGTGGCGGGCCGCTACGCCCCCGCCAGCGCCATCGCCCAGCGCACCCGTCTGGCGGAGAAGACGGACGGCGGCTACAAATGGTTCGGCAAGAAGGCCAGCGACGAAGGGTACATCAAGGCCCAGCTCCTGTGCAGGATGGAGGAACAGAGAGACATCGTGTGGAGCGGGTACGTGAAGGCCTACGCCGAGGAGGACAAGGAGCGGGTGGCGCGGGAGAAAAAAGCCCTAGCAATCGCCCTCTCCATGCCGGGCCTGCCAGATCTGGAGCTGGTCCGGCATGGCATCGTCCCAAAGGCGGCCAAGCGGCTGGCGGAGCGGGCCGAACAGGAGGCGGCCCAGGCCGCGCAGCGGGCCCCGGCGTCCGCGCCGCAGCAGCCCCAGGGGGCGGAGGACTGCCTCGTCCGGGATATCCCCAACCGGATCACCGACGAGCTGGGCCGCACGTGGGAGTATGTGGGCGTCCTGGGAGACGCTGTCCGGTACCGCCTGATAGACAGCGAGCAGCGCTATCCCGGCGTCGACTCCCTGGACTACGTGGTGGACGACCACACGGAGGTTTGGCTGGCCCAGCGCCACATCCACGGGAATACCGCCCGGACCTTCAGCCACACCTTCCGCTGGTGACGGGCTTACCCCCGCTCCCCCGCAGGACGGCCAGGGTCCGCCGCCCAGCGGGAGCTGGAGACCCTCCGCCGGGAGCGCCTGCTGATGGGGCAGATGGACTCGATGGACTACATCCGGGAGGACATGCCCCGCTCCATGCGGCAGAGCCAGATGGAGCACGAGGCGCGGGAGCTGGGGCGGCAGCGACCGGACTGCCTGCCCCTGTTCTGCCACCTGATCCAGGCCTATTCCCCGGCCATGAAGCCGTACAGCGTCCTGGCGGCCCGGCCAAACGGGCTGACGGACGGGGAATGGCGGGCTTGGGCCGAGCTCCGATGGAGCTATGTCCTGTGGAGCCAGGGCGAAGATTCCGCCTCTCGCCGGTGAGGCGGGCAGCCTGTGTCGGACAGAACAAAAGGGTATGCGCCTTGTAGGCGCATACCCTTTTTCGGCGTTCCGGTTAGCACAGCGGCACCAGAATGCGGAGGACTGCCTCGTCCGGGACCTACGTGGCCTGACCGCTCAACGCATTGGGGTCGCTCCATCCGCAAATAGAGCGGCCCTGCCTTTGGAAAAAGAGTGTTCTACGCACATAGAAACCGCTTTCAAGAGCAGGTACACAGGCCCCTCTCGTTTCGCGGTTTTGAGCCTTAGAGAATCAAGGGCTGTGGGACCTCATAGCGTGACACCCCAACTGTAAACATTTTTCGGAGGGCTTGTAGTTTTTTCCCCACTGTGATACAATGGGGATACTTGAATCTGACTGTTCGGAGGTGTCCCCCCATGGCGGAACTCAATATGCTCTCCTATAAGCTCCAGGACCTGCAATTCTTCAACAAGCTGGACAAGCCCGGCCAGATCCAGTTGGAGAACAACTTCTCCTTCTCGGTGAACTACAACCAGGACAGCACCCGCTGCATGGCCAAGCTGTACCAGTGCGTCAAGGACAAGACCGACGGCCCCGACCACAGGTTCTTCATCTCCCTGGAGCTGGTCGGCATCTTCGAGATCACCGGCTACGTCACCGACGAGGACAAGAAGGACTTCCACGTCCGCTGCTACCAGCAGCTCTTCCCCTACGCCGAGACCATCGCCCGGCAAACCTGCGCCTCCGGCGGCATGCCCAACTTCCTGCTGCTGCGCCAGAAGATGAACAGGGACAGCGTGATGCTCAACCGCCCCAGTCACCAATAAACAAAAGATCCCCCGCGGTCTCAGGCCGCGGGGGATGCTTTTCGATTCAGCTTTTCTCCTCAAAGGAGGCGCCGCAGGACCGGCAGTGGACGGTGATGCGCCCCTTCCCCCGGGGCACCCGCATCTGCTGGCCGCAGTTGGGGCACTTGAAATAGCGGTGGTCCCTGTCCGCCATCCGGGTGCGGAAGGAGCCGAAGCTCCGGACGATGGGCCGGGTGATCTGGAGGAACTTGGCGTTCTCCGCCCGCCGCTTGTCGATGTTCCGGGAGAGGGAGCGGAACAGGCAGAGGATCACCAGCGCCAGGGAGATGAGTTCCAGGATCCCCCAGCGGACGAACAGCCCGATGACGCAGAGGATCACGTAGACCACGATGAGGAACATATTCAGCTGGTCGCCGCCGTAACGGCCGGTCATGAACTGGGTCAAAGCCCGCCGGATCATAGCGCTCACCTCCTCGCCGGGCGGTTTTGGAGCACTTTGGAAGGATACTCCTATATTAAGCCTCCGATTTGCCGCCGTCAATGGGGTAAGCGTAAACAAAATGTGAATCTTTCGTTGCCTAACGGTGAAAAACCTGCTATACTTGAGCCAAATCTCCCAAAGGAGGCCGGCGCCATGGCCCGCATCGACAAAGAGAACTACTATCTGGACATCGCCTCCACCGTGCTGGAGCGCTCCACCTGTATGCGCCGCCACTACGGTGCCATCATCGTCCAGAACGACGAGATCGTCTCCTCCGGCTACAACGGCGCCCCCCGGGGCCGCAAAAACTGCGGCGATCTGGGCTACTGCACCCGGGAGGCCATGAAGATCCCCTCCGGGGAGCGGTACGAGCTGTGCCGCTCCGTCCACGCGGAGGCCAACGCCATCATCTCCGCCTCCCGGCGGGAGGTGCTGGGGGCCACCCTGTACCTGGCCTGCAAGGACCCCGCCACCGGGGAGCTGATGCGGGGCACCACCTGCTGCTCCATGTGCCGCCGGCTCATCATCAACGCCGGCATCAGCCGCGTGGTGGTGCGGGACACCCCCGCCGAATACCGCGTGGTGGACGTGGCAAAGGAGTGGATCGACGAGGACGACTCCATCCCAGAGGCGGTAAAATGAGGAAAAACCCCCAAAAAAGCCCTGCACGAGTCCGCACTTTCGCGGCGTTTTTGGCGTTTTTCGCGTCACTTTTGGCGCTTTTTTGCGCCCTTGGTTGCACGCCCCGGCCGGAGGCCGCGAAAGAGACCTCCGCCGCCATGGACACGGTGATGACCCTCACGGTATACGGCGGGGAAACGGACGCCCTGGCCGCCGCCAAAGACCGGGTGCTGGAGCTGGAGGCCCGCCTGTCCGTCACCGACCCTGACAGCGACGTGTCAGCCCTCAACCGGACGGGGACCGCCGTCCTCTCCCCCGACACGGCCGAACTGCTCTCCCGGGCCCTGGAGCTGTGCGCGCGGACGGACGGCGCGCTGGACGTCACCGTCTACCCCGTGGTCAGGGCCTGGGGCTTCACCACCGGGGACTATACCGTCCCCGATGAGGACGCCCTGGCCGCCCTGCTGGAAAAGGTGGACTACACAGAGGTCAGGCTGGAGGGGGACACCGCCTCCCTGCCCGTCGGCGCGGAGATCGACCTGGGCGCCGTGGCCAAGGGCTGGACCGGCGACGAGCTGGCCGCTCTGCTGCGGGAAAAGGGCGTGGAGAGCGCCCTGCTGGAGCTGGGGGGCAATATCCACACCGTGGGGACCAAGCCCGACGGATCCGACTGGCGGGTGGCCGTCCGGGACCCGGCGGACGGGGAGGGCTACCTGGGCGTGGTGTCCGTCTCCGACAAGGCGGTGGTCACCTCCGGCGGATACGAGCGCTACTTTGAACGGGACGGCGTCCGCTACTGGCACATCATGGACCCCGCCACCGGCGCCCCCGCCCGGAGCGGGCTGGCCTCGGTCACGGTAGTGGCGGACAGCGGCCTCTATGCCGACGCCCTCTCCACCGCGCTGTTCGTCATGGGCCGGGAGGCCGCCCTGGACTACTGGCGGGCCAACCGGGATTTCGAGGCCATCCTGGTGTCCGAGGACGGCTCGGTCACGGTCACCGGCGGGCTGGAGGAGGCCTTCACCCTCTCCGGGGAGCGCCCCCTGGCCGTCGTCCGGGCATAAAACGCCCCCGTTCGGGGGAGTTTTCGCGGGTCAATCCCCAAAATAATGTTTGAAAACCCCCTTGACAGGAAAGCGTCCGGCCTTTACAATAGATAAGGATAATTTTGAAAAACCGCGCGGGTCTCCCGCCGTTTTGTGAGTTTGCAGCGCCTCCGGGCGTTTCTATACGGTCCGTCTGATAGATTGTAAACCCGAATAGTGCGCCCAAACGGGGGCGGTTTTTCGATTATCGCGGTGCGCCTGTGTGCGTATCGCGTTTCATTTTGCTTTGAAATCGATCAAAATCTATGAATCAGGAGGTGTGGAACTCAAATGGTCCCAGTATTTGTACTGGTCATCGTCGCCGTCGTGGTGGGCGCGGCGTGCCTGATCGCGGGCGCGGTCATCGGCTATCAGCGCCGGAAGGCTGCCGCCGAGCGGGAGATCGGCTCCGCCGAGGAGGAGGCCCTGCGCATCATCAACGAGGCCACCAGAAGCGCCGAAAGCAAAAAACGGGAAGCCACCGTGGAGGCCAAGGAGGAGATCCTCAAGGCCCGCAGCGAGTTCGACAAAGAGATCAAGGACCGCCGTGCCGAGGTCCAGCGCCAGGAGAACCGGCTCAACCAGAAAGAGGAGAACCTGGACCGCAAGCTGGAAAACCTGGAGCGCAAGGAGGAGGCCGTCACCGCCCGCATCGCCGCGCTGGACGCGGAGAAGCAGGAACTGGACCAGATGAAGGACCGTCAGACCCAGCTGCTGGAGCGCATCTCCGGCCTGACGGTGGAGGAGGCCAAGCGCTACCTCATCGATCAGCTGGCCGACGACGTGACCCATGAACAGGCCCAAAAGCTGCGGGAGATCCAGGCCCGCTTCAAGGAGGAGGCCGACAACTACGCCCGGGAGCAGATCGCCCTGGCCATCCAGCGGTGCGCCGCCGACCACGTGTCCGAGGCCACCGTGTCCGTGGTGCCCCTGCCCAACGACGAGATGAAGGGCCGCATCATCGGCCGGGAGGGCCGGAACATCCGGACCCTGGAGAC
>CANRFU010000062.1 GCA_947629975.1 uncultured Oscillospiraceae bacterium
ACCTGCGCTTCGGCGACAAGCCCATCCGCGCCCCCTACTACATCAACAAGGCCGACTTCGTGGCCTGCCACGTGCCCGCCTACATCACCAAGGGCTTCCCCATCGTCCGCGACGTGAAGCCCGGCGGCGTGTTCCTCATCAACTGCCAGTGGAGCGACGAGGAGCTGTCCCACCACCTGGACGCCGCCTCCAAGCGGTACATCGCCAAGAACGATATCCAGGTCTATCTCATCAACGCCATCGACCTGGCCGCCCAGATCGGCATGGGCAAGCGCACCAACACCATCCTCCAGTCCGCCTTCTTCAAGCTGGCCAACGTGCTGCCCGAGGCCGAGGCCATCCAGTACATGAAAGACGCCGCCACCCACTCCTACCTGAAAAAGGGCCAGGACATCGTGGATATGAACCACAAGGCCATCGACCTGGGCGCCACCGCTTATCGGAAGTTCGACGTGCCCGCCGACTGGGCCGATGCCGAGGATCACAAGGAGGCCGCCGCCCTGGAGGGCAAGGCCGAGACCGTGAAGATGGTCCAGTCCATCATGGAGCCGGTGGGCCGCATGGACGGCGACTCCCTGCCCGTGTCCGCCTTCACCGACCATGTGGACGGCACCTTCCGCCAGGGCGCCAGCGCCTATGAGAAGCGCGGCGTGGCCGTGTCCGTCCCCGCGTGGGACGCCTCCAAGTGCGCCCAGTGCAACCAGTGTTCCTTCGTCTGCCCCCACGCCACCATCCGCCCCTTCGCCCTGGACGAGGAGGAGGCCAGGAACGCCCCCGAGGGCGCTCAGCTGGTGGACTTCAGGGCCGGCAAGGGCAAGGGCCTGTACAAGTACACCCTGGCCGTCTCCCCCATGGACTGCATGGGCTGCTCCGTGTGCGTGGGCGTGTGCCCGACCCACAGCCTGACCATGGTCCCGCTGGAGCAGGAGGCCGCCAAGCAGCCCGTGTTCGACTACATGGTGGCCAAGGTCACCGAGAAGCCCGAGGTGGCCACCACCGCCACCGCCATCGGCAGCCAGTTCAAGCAGCCCCTGCTTGAGTTCTCCGGCTCCTGCGCCGGCTGCGCCGAGACCGCCTACGCCCGCCTGGTCACCCAGGTCTGCGGCGAGCGGATGTACATCTCCAATGCCACCGGCTGCTCCTCCATCTGGGGCGGCCCCGCAGCCACCTCCCCCTACACCGTCAACAAGGACGGCAAGGGTCCCGCCTGGGCCAACTCCCTGTTCGAGGACAACGCCGAGCACGGCCTCGGCATGCTGCTGGGCCAGAAGGCCATCCGCAACAGTCTGGCCGACAAGACCCGCGAGCTGCTGAAGGTGGACTGGGCCATGCCCGGCCTGAAGGATGCCGCTCAGAACTGGCTGGACACCATGGACGACAACGAGGCCAACCAGACCGCCTCCGAGGTCTACATCGCCCTGATGGAACAGGCCCTCTGCACCGTGGACGACCTGGCCGAGAATCCCAGGTTCGCCGCCCACGCCGCCGAGCTGAAGGCCGCCGGCAAGAAGTACTGCGACTGCCCCGCCTGCACTCTGGTGGAGCAGATCCTGGCCCAGAAGGAATACCTGAACAAGAAGGCCGTGTGGATCTTCGGCGGCGACGGCTGGGCCTACGACATCGGCTACGGCGGACTGGACCACGTGCTGGCCTCCGGCGAGGACGTGAACGTGTTCGTGTTCGATACCGAGGTCTATTCCAACACCGGCGGTCAGGCCTCCAAGGCCTCCAACATCGGCCAGGTGGCGCAGTTCGCCGCCGCCGGCAAGGAGGTCGCCAAGAAGTCCCTGGCGGAGATCGCCATGCAGTACGGCTATGTGTACGTGGCCCAGGTGGCCATGGGCGCCAATCCCAACCAGACGCTCGCCGCCATCCGTGAGGCCGTGGCCTATCACGGCCCGTCCCTGGTCATCGGCTACTCCCCCTGCGAGATGCACTCCATCAAGGGCGGCATGGCCAACTGCCAGCAGGAGATGAAGAAGGCCGTGGCCTGCGGCTACTGGAACCTGTTCCGCTACAACCCCGCCGCCAAGGCCGAGGGCAAGAACCCCTTCACCCTGGATTCCAAGGCCCCCGCCGGCGGCTATCAGGAGTTCCTGATGAACGAGGCCCGCTACTCCAGCCTGACCCGCTCCTTCCCCGAGCGCGCCGAGAAGCTGTTCAAGGAGAACGAGCAGGCCGCCATGGACCGCTGGGAGCACCTGCAGAAGCTCATCCAGCTCTACGCCTGAGTTTCCGATCCGGCTCAATGACCGAGGCCCCCGCTGTTTTCACAGCGGGGGCCTTTTGCGCTCATTTGTCCAGCTCGTTCAGCCGGTACAGCATGGCGGTCACTTCCTCCCGGGTGGCGAAGCTCTTATAGCGCTTGTCTCCGCCGTCCCCCCGGAGGATGCCGTTCCCCTCCGCCCAGGCCCGCCCGGCGGCGGACCATGGGGCGGGAGCCTCTTTCGCCTGCCGCGCCAGCCAGTTTTCCAGCATGGCGTCGAACTGCTCCTGGGTCATCCCGTCCTCTCCCTCTCCTGTCAGTTCCCCGGCCACATCGGCCCGGAAATCATCCATGGACTTGCCGAACCGCGGGAACCAGTCCTCCACATCCCCGTGGTTGGAGGCGATCCCCCGGCGGTGGCCCTCGCTGTGGCTGATGACGACCCCGTCGGCCAGCGGGTCCAGCCCATACCGCCCGCACAGCATGGCGGTGAGCTCCACCGCCGCCCGGTAGGCCCGGGCGAAGTAATCCCCGTCGGTCAGATCGTCCTCGCAGATCTCAAAGCTGATGTGGGTGTCGTTGGCGCTCCTGCCGGAGGTCCCGGCGCCGGCGTGCCAGCCCCGGTGGTCCCAGGGGAGGGTCTGCGCGGCGGCCACGGTCCCGCCGGCCAGCTTCCCGATGAAGGCGTGGACCCCCACGTCCAGGCCGGGACGGTTCCAGTCGTTCCCGTTTTGGTTGACCCCCAGCTTTTCCAGCAGGGCGGCCCGGTCCGGGTCGTCCTCCGAGGGCTGCACGTACCGCCGGAGCATGGGGTTGTCGGCCCCCGTGTCGTGGAGCATCACCCCTTTGGGCGCGATGGTCCGCCCGGTCTTATAGCAGTCGCTCCGGGTGAGCAGACATTTAAGCGTCTCCATTGAGCTCCTCCTTGTCCCGGCGGCCGTCCTCCTCCTTCATCTGGGTGCCGAAATAGAAGGCCACGATCACCGAGTAGATCGTCATAAAGTCCTGGCTCACCTCGCCGCTGAGGGCCAGCACGGCGAACACCGCCGTCAGCGCCAGCGTCACGATGGACTTCACGCACAGCAGACGGGCCAGACGGTTCGCCAGCAGATGTCTCATGGCGCGGATCCCTCCTGTTCTCCGATTCGCCCCCGGTCATCTCTATGCGAAAGGGCCGCCGGAGGTGCCGCGGCTATTGACACCGGGACCGCTTGGGTCTAAGATAGGGATATTGAATTTCCGCTCCCTCCGGAGCGTCAGCTATCATAACCAGTAGGAGGCAACCCCCATGATCAAACTGTACGACGGCGGCGTCTATCTGCGAAATGGGACCGATCTGATCCCCGAGGCGGAGGCCCGCGATCTTCCGGTGTCCAAGGAGGATGCCAAAAAGGGCACCATGGCCTATAACATCCTGGCCGCCCACAACACCTCCGGCGATATGGGGAACCTGCGCCTGAAGTTCGACGCCATGGCCTCCCACGACATCACCTTCGTGGGCATCGTCCAGACGGCCAAGGCCTCCGGCATGACCGAGTTCCCCATCCCCTACGTCCTCACCAACTGCCACAACTCCCTGTGCGCCGTGGGCGGCACCATCAACGAGGACGACCACATGTTCGGCCTGTCCGCCGCCAAAAAGTATGGCGGCATCTACGTGCCCCCCCACATCGCCGTCATCCACCAGTACATGCGGGAGATGCACGCCGGCTGCGGGAAGATGATCCTGGGCTCCGACTCCCACACCCGCTACGGCGCGTTAGGTACTATGGCCATCGGCGAGGGCGGCGGTGAGCTGGTGAAGCAGCTTTTGCGCGACACCTACGACGTGAAATACCCCGGCGTGGTGGCCATCTACCTCACCGGGAAGCCCCAGCCCTATGTGGGCCCCCAGGACATCGCCCTGGCCATCATCGGGGCGGTGTTCAAAAACGGCTACGTGAAAAACAGGGTGATGGAGTTCGTGGGCCCCGGCGTGGCCTCCATGGACGCGGACTACCGCAACGGCGTGGACGTGATGACCACCGAGACCACCTGCCTCACCTCCATCTGGCGCACCGATGAGGCCACCAGGGACTACCTCGCCGCCCACGGCCGCCCCGGGGATTACAAGGAGCTGAACCCGGCGGATGTGGCCTACTATGACGGCTGCGTGTACGTGGACCTGTCCACCGTCAAGCCCATGATCGCCCTGCCCTTTCACCCCTCCAACGCCTATGAGATCGACACGCTGAACGCCAACCTCACCGACATCCTGGCGGAGGTGGAGAAGGAGGCGGCCAAAGTCAGCGGCGGCCGGGCCCCCTATACGCTGCTGGACAAGGTGAAGGACGGCAAACTCCACGTGCAGCAGGGGGTCATCGCCGGCTGCGCCGGCGGCGGCTACACCAACCTGGTGGAGGCGGCAAACGCCCTCCGGGGCAGGAGCTGCGGCAACGGGGAGTTCTCCCTGGCGGTGTACCCCTCCTCCCAGCCGGTGTTTATCGACCTGACCCGCAAGGGCTATGTGGCCGAGCTGATGGAGGCGGGGGCCATCGTCCGCACCGCTTTCTGCGGCCCCTGCTTCGGCGCGGGGGACACCCCCTGCAACAACGGCCTGTCCATCCGCCACGCCACCCGCAACTTCCCCAACCGGGAGGGCTCCAAGCCCGGCAACGCTCAGATGGCCGCCGTGGCCCTCATGGACGCCCGGTCCATCGCCGCCACCGCCGCCAACGGCGGTGTGCTCACCAGCGCGGAGGAACTGGACTGCTGGGGGGACGTGCCCGCCTACCACTTCGACCGCACGGTCTACGACCGCCGGGTGTACCAGGGCTTCGGCAAGGCCGGGGCCGGGGAGCTGGTCTACGGCCCCAACATCAAGGACTGGCCGGACATGAGCGCCCTCACCGACAACATCCTGCTGAAGGTCTGCTCCAGGATCATGGACCCGGTGACCACCACCGACGAGCTGATCCCCTCCGGGGAGACCTCCTCCTTCCGCTCCAACCCCCTGGGCCTGGCCGAATTCACCCTGTCCCGCCGGGACCCGGAGTATGTGGGCCGCTCCAAGGCGGTGGACAAGCTGGAGAAGGCCCGTGTGGCCGGCCAGGACGTGCTGGCCGTTGACCCGAAGCTGGCCGCCGTGTTCTCCGCCATCTGTCTCATCCCCGGCCAGGCTGACGTGGACCCCGCCGCCACCGAGATCGGCTCCATGATCTACGCCGTGAAGCCCGGCGACGGCTCCGCCCGGGAGCAGGCCGCCTCCTGCCAGCGGGTGATCGGGGGCCTTGCCAACATCACCAGGGAGTACGCCACCAAGCGGTACCGCTCCAACGTGATGAACTGGGGCATGCTGCCCTTCCAGATGGAGGGCGAGCCCAACTTCGACGTGGGGGACTACATCTATGTGCCCAACATCCGCGCCGCGCTGGACGGCGATCTGAGCCACATCCCCGCCTACGTCATCAAGGGCGGCAGGGCCGAGCAGATCGACCTGTATATCGCCGATATGACCGCCGATGAGCGGGAGATCGTCAAGGCCGGCTGCCTCATCAACTACAACCGGGACCGGAAACACTGAGAAAAACAGCAGGCCCCCGGCGCTTGAGCGCCGGGGGCCGTTTTGCATTGAAACTCTTACATCATGAACTGCACCGCGCAGAAGGCCGCGTAGATCAGCAGCAGGGCGATGCCCTGCACCCGGTACAGCTTCTTCTTCGCCAGGGCGGGGACGGTGAGCAGCAGCATGACGGCGAACATCACCGGGATGTCCAGCACCAGGGAGGCGTTGATGCCGAAGATGGTGGAGCCCTGGGGGATAGTGAAGGGGGACAGGGTCACCGACACGCCGGACACCAGCACCAGGTTGAACAGGTTGGCGCCGATGATGTTCCCCAGGGACAGGGCCCCGTGGCCCTTGGCCAGGGAGGTGATGGCGGTGACCAGCTCCGGCAGGGAGGTGCCCAGGGCCACGAAGGTCAGGGCGATGACCGACTCGGGAACCCCCATGGCCTCGGCGATGAGGGTGCCATTGTCCACCAGCAGCTTGGCGCCGATGGCGATGAGCACCGCCCCCACCACCAGCAGGAGCAGGCATTTGGACAGGGGCAACTCCTCCGCGGCCTCCTCGTCCCCATCATGGGCGGCGGACCTGGAGTCCCCCGTCATCTGTCTGACGGTGACGATCATATACACCACGAACATCAGCAGCAGCACGACGCCGATGAACCGGCTGAAGCTGCCGGTGGTGTAGGCCACCCCGGCGTAGAGGGCCGCCGCCGCGAAGAAGAAGGCCACCGGGGTGGTGAGGGCCCTCTTGTCCACAGGGGCGGGCCGCACGGCGATGGTGATGGCGGCGATGAGGGCGGTGTTGCAGATCACCGAGCCGATGGCGTTGCCGTAGGCGATCTCGCCGTGGCCGGTGACGGCGGAGGTGGCGGACACCATCACCTCCGGCAGGGTGGTGCCGATGGACACCACCGTGGCGCCGATGAGCAGCTCGGGCAGATGGAACCGGCGGGCCAGGCCGGTGGCCCCGTCCACGAACCAGTCTCCCCCCTTGATGAGGCACACCAGCCCCACCGCAAACAGCAACACAGGTACTATCATTGGTAAATCTCCCCGGTTTTGTCAGCGGGCGGCCACGGCCTCAATCTCCACCAGCACGTCCTTGGGCAGGCGGGCCACCTCCACCGCGGAGCGGGCGGGATAGCTCCCCTCCGTGAAGAACTCGGCGTACACGGCGTTCATGGCGGCGAAGTCGTTCATATCCTTCAGGAACACGGTGGTCTTGACCACCTGGTCCATCTCCAGACCGGCGGCGGCCAGGATGGCCTTCACGTTGGTGAGGGACTGACGGGCCTGGGCCTCGATGCCCTGGGCGATGGCGCCGGTGGCGGGGTCGATGGGGATCTGCCCGGAGGTGAACACCAGACTGCCCAGGTCGATGGCCTGGGAATAGGGGCCGATGGCGGCGGGTGCGCCGGATGTGCTAACGATCTTCTTCATTGGGATGACCTTCCTTTCCAATATCTGCACCAACCTTACCACGATTTTCCCCGTCTGTCAAAGGGTTTCGTCAAGGGGTTGCGCAAAGGGAAGTTATCTGGACAAATTGCAGGCGGGCACCTTTGCCACCCAGGGCAAGATGGTGTGGGCGGGCGGCTTCTCCCCCGATCCGCGGACGCGGCGGGCCATCCGAGATGGTCCGCCGCGTTTTTATGCTGATCCGGTTTCACACCTCCAGGGGATACCGCTCCGTGAAGCACCCCTCGCAGAAACCGCACCCGGCGTCCGGCGCGATCTTTCGCAGATTCTCCAGCGACAGATAGGTCAGGCTGTCCGCCCCGGTGAGTTCCCGGATCTCCTCCACCGTGTGGCGGCAGGCGATGAGCTTTTCCCGGTCCGGGATATCCGTCCCGAAGTAGCAGGGCGCGATGAAGGGCGGCGCGGTGACGCAGAAGTGGACCTCTCTGGCCCCCGCCTCCCGCAGCAGGCTGATGATCTGCCGGCAGGTGGTCCCCCGGACGATGGAGTCGTCCACCATCACCACCCGCTTGCCGGCCACCTCGCTCGACAGGGCGGACAGTTTGATCCGCACCGCCTGTTCCCGGCTGGTCTGGTCCGGGGTGATAAAGGTCCGGCCCACATACCGGTTCTTGACAAAGCCCATCCCCAGGGGGATGCCGCTCTCCAGGGCGTAGCCCCGGGCGGCGTCCAGCCCGGAGTCGGGCACGCCCACCACCAGATCGGCCTCCACCGGCCGCTGCCTGGCCAGCAGCCGCCCGGCGTTCACTCTGGCCCTGTGGACTGACTGGCCCGCGATCACCGAGTCGGGACGGGCGAAATAGATGTACTCGAAGATGCACAGGTTGGACAGCCCCCGGCAGTTGTCCCGGATGGAGCGCACCTCCCCCTGCTTCACCACCACGATCTCGCCGGGGTCCAGCTCCCGCTCCACCTTGCCGCCCACCGCCTCGATGGCGCAGGACTCGGAGGCGAACAGCACCGCCTCCCCCTTGCGGCCCATGCACAGGGGCCGGAAACCCCATGGGTCCCGGCAGGCGATGAGCTTCTGGGGGGACATGACCAAGAGGGAGAAGGCCCCCCGGAGGTTCGCCGTGGCCTTACACACCGCCTCCTCCACGCTGCCGCACCGGAGCCGCGCCTGGGCGATGGCGTAGGCGATGATCTCGGTGTCGCTGGTGGTGTGGAAGATGGCCCCCCTGTACTCGTACCGGCGGCGCAGCTCCTCCACGTCCACCAGATTGCCGTTGTGGACCACCGCCAGGGTGCCCTTCACGTACTTGATGGTGAGGGGCTGGGCGTTCTCCCGCTCCCCCTCGCCGGTGGTGGCGTAACGGACGTGGCCCACCGCCATGGTACCGTTCAGCTTATCCAGGATGTCCTTGCTGAACACCTCGCTGACCAGGCCCACGTCCTTGTAGAAGGACTGCTCCCGGTCGTTGACGGCGGCGATGCCGCAGGCCTCCTGCCCCCGGTGCTGGAGGGCGTACAGCCCGTAGTATGCGGTCTGGGCGCAGCCCCCCGCCGGGTCGTACACCCCGAAGACGCCGCACTCCTCGCGGAGCCCCCAAACACTGTGTTCCATGGTCCATCCCTCCAAAAAGGCGCGAGGCGGCGCCCGCGCCCGCGCCGCCACCTGTACCCTCATTATAAAGGATCCGTTTTGAAATTGCAACCTTCAATCCTGCATTTCTTTCCGAAATCCACGGTCAACTTGCAAGAATTTTGCAAGTTATCTCACCGCAAAATTCATATCATCCGCCAAACTTGCCCGAACCCGCTTGACAGGGACCGGTCAGGGGCGTAGAATACGCCACAAGACAAAGGCGTCGGGGTCCAACCCGGCGTCTTTCTCTGTTCAAGCGTCAGGCACAAGGAAGCGGCTGACAGCGGCCCCCAACGCGGGGAGGCGCGGATCGGCCGCCTTTTTGCGTCCGGCAAAAGGGAGGAAATATTATGTCAGTAGAAGAAGTATTGAGCGCCGTACACGGCGAGCTGTTCGGCGTGTGGTTCCTGATCGGGGCCGCGCTGGTGTTCTGGATGCAGGCCGGCTTCGCCATGGTGGAGACGGGCTTCACCCGGGCCAAGAACTCCGGCAACATTTTGATGAAAAACCTGATGGACTTCTGTATCGGCACCATCGTATTCATCCTCATCGGCGCAAGCCTGCTGCTGGGGGAGGATATGCTCGGCATCATCGGCAAGCCGGGGTTCGACATCTTCACCGATTACGCCAATTTTGACTTCTCCGCCTTCGTGTTCAACCTGGTGTTCTGCGCCACCACCGCCACCATCGTGTCCGGGGCCATGGCGGAGCGCACCAAATTCCTGAGCTACTGCATCTACTCGGCCGTTATCTCCGCCGTCATCTACCCCATCGAGGCCCACTGGACCTGGGGCGGCGGCTGGCTGGCCCAGATGGGCTTCCACGACTTCGCCGGCTCCAACTGCATCCACATGGTGGGCGGCATCAGCGCCTTTGTGGGGGCGGCCATCCTGGGGCCCCGGCTGGGCAAGTTCGTCCGGGATTCGAACGGCAAGGTCATCAAGGTCAACGCCTTCCCCGGCCACAGCCTGCCCCTGGGCTGCTTGGGCGTGTTCATCCTCTGGCTGGGCTGGTACGGCTTCAACGGCGCCGCCGCCGTGTCCGTGGCCGAGATGGGCTCCATCTTCCTGACCACCACCATCGCCCCCTCGGTGGCCACGGTGGTGTGCATGGTGTTCACCTGGCTCAAGTACGGCAAGCCCGACGTGTCCATGTGCCTGAACGCCTCCCTGGCGGGGCTGGTGGCCATCACCGCCCCCTGTGACGTGACCGACGCCTTCGGCGCCATCGTCATCGGCGCGGTGTCCGGCGTGCTGGTGGTGTTCGGCGTGTGGCTGCTGGACTACAAGCTCCACGTGGACGACCCCGTGGGCGCCGTGGCCGTCCACATGATGAACGGCATCTGGGGCACCCTCGCCGTGGGCCTGTTTGCCACCGACGCCGCCCCCGCCTTTGCCCGGGGCATCGGCGACGGGGTCACCTTCGGCGCCAACCAGATCGCCGGCAAGGGCCTGTTCTACGGCGGCGGCTTCCGCCAGCTGGGCCTCCAGCTCGTGGGGATGCTCTCCACCGCCGCTTTCACCGCCGTGACCATCACCGTCACCTTCCTGGTCATCAAGGCGCTGGTGGGCCTCCGGGCCGGCCAGGAGGAGGAGATCACCGGCCTGGACGTCACCGAGCACGGCCTGTCCTCCGCCTACGCGGGCTTCAGCATCATCGACACCAACGCCCACGACGTGATGGCCGAGATCGCCCCCAAGACCTCCGCCCCCGCCCCGGCTGAGGTGGTCATCCCCGCCGCCTCCGCCCCCGCGGCCAAGGAAGCCGGCGAACCCAAGCTCACCAAGGTCTCCATGGTGTTCAACCAGGAGCGGCTGGAGGGCCTGAAGAAGGCCATGAACGAGATCGGCGTCACCGGTATGACGGTGACCCAGGTCCTGGGCTACGGCACTCAGAAGGGCCACGACACCTATTACCGCGGCGTCAAGCTGGACAGCGTGAAGCTGCTGCCCAAGGTGAAGGTGGAGGTCGTGGTCAGCAAGGTGCCTGTGCAGACGGTCATCGACGCGGCCCGCAAGGCCCTCTACACCGGCCACGTGGGAGACGGCAAGTTCTTCGTCTACGACGTGGAGCAGGTGGTCAAGGTCCGCACCGGCGAGCTGGGCTACGACGCCCTCCAGGGCGAGGATTGATCCAACCGAATACACAGCAGGGAGGGGCGGCCCCAGGGCCGCCCCTCTGTCATTTACAGTTCCAATTCCATTTTCACATGGGGGATGCCGGCCTCCAGAAACTCCCCGGAGGTCACCCGGAAACCGTACTTCCCGTAAAATCCCACCACGGGGACCTGGGCGTCCAGCCGGATGTACCGGCAACCCGTCCGCTCCCGCAGCGCGGCGATGGCGGCGGCGAGGAATCTCCCGCCCAGGCCCTTGCCGTGCTCCGCCGTCAGCACCCGGCCGATATGGACGGCCTCGCCGTCCCCCTCCACCCGGTAGGCCCGGAGGTAGGCGGTCACTCTGCCGCCCTCCTCATAAAACAGGTGGAGGCTGTCATAGTCGGTGTCGTCCATGTCCAGGTAGTAGATGCGCTGCTCCATCATGAACACCGCCGACCGGGCCTTCAGGATCTCGTAGACCTCCCGGCCGGACAGTTCGCCAAAAGCTTTGATATGCAGTTCCACGGCGCTCCCCTCCCCCGCTCTGGTGAGCCCCATCATACCACAGGGCGGCGGGGATTTCCAGACCCTTTCGACGGTCCCGCCCCGATCGGCGCCCCGACAAACGGAAATTTATCTAAGCAGCTTACCATGAAAAAACTGTTCCTGAAAGGCTATCTTTTCGAGTATGACCTCATCTGGATAATCTTTTCCGTCTGCCGATACGATCCATTTATCTTCAATGTCATCAGACCTGCGGTATACGGCTATAACATGTCCTTCAAACGTGTTTATAGGAACATCAGCGCCCAAAAGATAAATATCCTGTTCTTCACCGTCCTCGGCAAAAACATTTTTGACATATCCGTAGTTTATCGGATAAATCATTTCCTTATGGTGAGGGTGGCAGCTGCCAATAGGTCTGTCAATTATCCCACAGACTTTACAGCCAATTATTTCCGGATAATCGCTACGCATAATATCCCTCCAAATCCTGATTTCTCAGGTTGTTTTTCATCATAGCATGTCGGAAGGCGAAGGTCAATCTGTCCGCCCTCTCGCATTACAA
Organism: uncultured Oscillospiraceae bacterium; assembly: GCA_947629975.1. Taxonomy (GTDB): domain Bacteria; phylum Bacillota; class Clostridia; order Oscillospirales; family Oscillospiraceae; genus Enterenecus. The sequence goes on from CANRFU010000062.1 coordinate 11,987, forward strand.
AACGCGGGGCGGCCTCAATGAGGCCGCCCCATTCGTGTTTATACGGTTCAGGTCAAATTGGTATACCCCATCAGGTACTCGTCCACCTCCCGGGCGGCGCCCCGGCCCTCGGCGATGGCCCACACCACCAGGGACTGGCCCCGCCGCATATCGCCGGCGGCGAATACCTTGGGGGCGCTGGCGGCGTAGCCGCCGGGGGCGGTGGCCACGTTGGAGCGCCCGTCCCGGCTGAGGCCGAAGGCGTCGGGCACCCCGTCCTCCGGGCCCAGGAATCCGGCGGCGATGAGCAGCAGCCCGCAGGGCAGCTCCTCTTCCGAGCCGGGGATCTCGGTCATCACGGTGCGGCCCTTCTCCTGTTTGGGCTCCAGCCGCACGGCGGTGACCGACACCGGCCGGCCTTCCCCGTCGGTCTGGACGGCCTTCACCGTCATCTGATACCGCCGGGGGTCGTGACCAAACACCGCGATGGCCTCCTCCTGGCCGTAGTCGGTCTTGCACACCCTCGGCCACTGGGGCCAGGGGTTGTTCTCTGCGCGGCTGTCGGGCAGTTTGGGCATCATCTCCAGCTGGGTCACGGACTTGCACCCCTGGCGGATGGCGGTGCCCACGCAGTCGTTGCCGGTGTCGCCGCCGCCGATGACGATCACGTCCTTCCCGGCGGCGTCCATGCTCTCATCTACCGGTTTCCCGGCCAGCAGGGCCTTGGTGGCGGCGGTCAGATAGTCCACCGCGAAGACGGCCCCCTCCAGCCCCATGCTTCTGGGTTTCTTGGCTCCGCAGCACAGGAGGACGGCGTCATATTTGTCCAAAAGTTCCTCCGCGGACACGTCCTTCCCCACCTCGCAGGAGGTGACGAACTCCACCCCCTCGGCGGTCATGAGATCCACTCGCCGCCGGACGATCTCCTTTTGCAGCTTCATGTTGGGGATGCCGTACATCAGCAGGCCGCCCGGGCGGTCCTCCCGCTCGTACACGGTGACCGAGTGGCCCCGGCGGTTGAGCTGATCGGCGGCGGCGAGGCCGGCGGGACCGGAGCCAACCACCGCCACCCGCTTGCCGGTGCGGACCTTTGGGGGTTGGGGCTTCACCGCCCCGGAGGCAAACCCCTCCTCGATGACGGCCAGCTCGTTCTCCTTCACCGTCACCGGGTCCCCGTGGAGGCCGCAGGTGCAGGCCGC
>CANRFU010000063.1 GCA_947629975.1 uncultured Oscillospiraceae bacterium
GGGCATGAAGGTGGCCAAGCACGGCAACCGGGCCGCTTCCTCCCAGTGCGGCACCGCCGACTGCCTGGAGGCCCTGGGGGTCAACATCGACCAGAGCCCGGAGAAGTGCGTGGAGCTGCTGGATAAGGTCGGCATGTGCTTCTTCTTCGCCCAGAAGTACCACACCTCCATGAAGTATGTGGGGGCCATCCGCAAAGAGCTGGGCTTCCGCACCGTGTTCAACATCCTGGGCCCCCTGACCAATCCGGGCAGCCCCAAGATGCAGCTCTTAGGCGTGTACGACGAGTACCTGGTGGAGCCCCTGGCCCAGGTGCTCATCTCCTTGGGTGTGGAGCGGGGCATGGTGGTGTACGGCAAAGACAAGCTGGACGAGATCTCCATGTCCGCTCCCACCGCCGTCTGCGAGTTCAAGGACGGCTGGTTCAAGTCCTACACCGTCACGCCGGAGGACTTCGGTCTGACCCGTTGCCAGAAGTCCGATTTGGTGGGCGGCGCCCCGGCGGAGAACGCCCAGATCGTCCGGGACATCCTCTCCGGCGCCAAGGGCCCCAAGCGGGACGCGGTGCTGCTGAACGCCGGCGCGGCCCTCTACATCGGCGGCAGGGCGGAGAGCTGGAAGGACGGCGTGGCCCTGGCCGCCCAGATCATCGACAGCGGCAAGGCGGCGGCCACGCTGGAGAAGCTGATCGAGGTCAGTAACCGGTGAACATCCTGGACCAGCTGGCCGCCCACGCCCGGGAGCGGGTGGCGGCGGACATGGAGGAAAACTGCCTGGACGTGATGCGCGAACTGGCTCTCCAAGGGGGCAGGGGAGACGGCGCGGCATTTTTGAGCGCCCTCCAAAAACCCGGCCTCAGCTTCATCTGCGAGGTGAAGCGGGCCAGCCCCTCCAAGGGGCTGATTGCCAAGGAGTTCCCCTATCTGGACATCGCCAAAGAGTATGAGGCCGCCGGGGCGGACGCGGTGTCCTGCCTGACGGAGCCCAAGTGGTTCCTGGGCTCCGATGATATCTTCCGCGAGATCCGCTCCGAAATCAAGACGCCCATGCTCCGCAAGGACTTCACCGTGGACGAGTACCAGATCTTCCAGGCCAAGGTGATGGGGGCCGACGCCGTCCTGCTCATCTGCGCCATCCTGGACACGAAAACCGTGGCGAAGTACCTGGAGCTCTGCGATTCCCTGGGCCTGGCCGCCCTGGTGGAGGCCCACGACGAGGCGGAGATCCGATCCGCCGTGTCCGCCGGGGCGAAGATCATCGGCGTGAACAACCGGAATCTCAAGGACTTCTCCGTGGACTTCTCCAACGCCGCCCGGCTGCGGGACCTGATCCCCCCGACATGCGTCTACGTGGCGGAGAGCGGGGTGTCCAAGCCGGAGGACGCGGCGGCCCTGCGGTCCATCGGCGCGGACGCGGTGCTCATGGGGGAGGTCCTCGTGCGGGCCAGGGACAAGGCCGCCCTGCTGGCTCAAATGCGGGAGGCGGCCCGATGACCAAAATCAAGATCTGCGGCCTGTACCGCCCCGAAGATGTGGACTACGTCAACGAGGCAAAACCCGACTGGTGCGGCTTCATCATCAACTTCCCCCGGAGCCACCGGAACCTGACCCCGGACCGGGTCCGGGAACTGCGCTCACATCTGGACCCCGGCGTCACCCCGGTGGGAGTGTTCGTGGACAGCCCCGTGGAGACGGTGGCCGCCCTGCTGAACGACGGGACCATTTCGATCGCCCAGCTCCACGGCCGCGAGGACGAGGGATACATCGCCGCTCTGCGCAAAATGTCCCCCGGCTGCACCGTCTGGAAGGCGTTCAAGGTCCGCGCCCCCGCCGATCTGGCGGCGGCCAACGCCTCCACCGCCGACCTGGTCCTGCTGGACAACGGCTACGGCACCGGCGAGCCCTTCGACTGGTCCCTGGCGGGGGGCGTGACGAGACCCTATATCCTGGCCGGGGGGCTGACCCCGGAGAACATCCCGGATGCTGTCCGGACCCTCCGCCCCTGGGGGCTGGATATCTCCAGCGGGGTGGAGACGGACAGGAAGAAGGACCTGCAAAAAATCCTGGCGGCGGTGGCCGCCGCGCGAAAGGAATGAGTGATATGTCCAACGGACGCTTCGGCATCCACGGCGGGCAGTACATCCCCGAGACGCTGATGAACGCGGTCATCGAGCTGGAGGCCGCCTACAATCACTTTAAGGACGACCCGGACTTCAACCGGGAGTTGACCGACCTGCTGAACGAGTACGCCGGCCGGCCCTCCCGGCTGTACTACGCGGAGAAGATGACAAAGGACCTGGGCGGGGCGAAAATCTACCTCAAGCGGGAGGATTTGAACCACACCGGGGCCCACAAGATCAACAACGTGCTGGGCCAGGCCCTGCTGGCCAAGAAGATGGGCAAGACCCGGCTCATCGCCGAGACCGGCGCGGGCCAGCACGGAGTGGCCACCGCCACCGCCGCCGCCCTCATGGGCATGGAGTGCGTGGTGTTCATGGGGGAGGAGGACACCAGGCGGCAGGCCCTGAACGTCTACCGGATGCGGCTTCTGGGGGCGGAGGTGGTGCCCGTCACCACCGGCACCGCCACATTGAAGGACGCGGTGTCTCAGGCCTTCCGGGAGTGGACCTCCCGCATCGACGACACCCACTACTGCCTGGGCTCCGTCATGGGGCCGCACCCGTTCCCCACCATCGTCCGGGACTTTCAGGCGGTGATCTCCAAAGAGATCAGGCAGCAGCTCCAGGAGAAGGAGGGAAAGCTGCCAGACGCCGTCATCGCCTGCGTGGGGGGCGGCTCCAACGCCATCGGCTCCTTCTACCACTTCATTGGCGACAAGTCCGTCCGGCTCATCGGCTGCGAGGCCGCGGGCCGGGGCGTGGACACCTTCGAGACGGCCGCCACCATCGCCACGGGAAAACTGGGCATCTTCCACGGCATGAAGTCCTACTTCTGCCAGGATGAATACGGCCAGATCGCCCCGGTGTACTCTATCTCCGCAGGGCTGGACTACCCCGGAATCGGCCCGGAGCACGCCTGGCTTCACGACACCGGACGGGCGGAGTACGTGCCCGTCACCGACGACGAGGCGGTGGACGCCTTCGAGTACCTGGCCCGCACCGAGGGAATCATCCCCGCCATCGAGTCGGCCCACGCGGTGGCCCACGCCAGGAAGCTCGCCCCGGAGATGGGGAAGGACAAGGTCATCGTCGTCACCATCTCGGGCCGGGGGGACAAGGACTGCGCCGCCATCGCCCGGTACAGAGGGGAGGATATTTCGGAATGAGCAGGATCAAAGAGGCCTTTGCCAACGGCAAGGCGTTCATCCCCTTCATCACCTGCGGGGACCCGGATCTGGCCACCACCGCCGCCTGCGTGCGGGCGTGCGTGAAAAGCGGGGCCAGCCTTATCGAGCTGGGCATCCCCTTCTCCGACCCCACCGCCGAGGGGCCCGTCATCCAGGGGGCCAACCTCCGGGCCCTCAGCGGCGGCGTCACTACCGATCAGATCTTTGAACTGGTGAAGGATCTGCGCCGGGACGTGACCGTGCCCATGGTGTTCATGACCTACGCCAACGTGGTGTTCTCCTACGGCATGGACAAATTCCTGTCCACAGCGGCGGAGGTGGGCATGGACGGCCTCATCCTCCCCGATGTGCCCTTCGAGGAGAAGGAGGAGTTCGCCCCGGCTTGCCGGAAGTACGGACTGGACCTGATCTCCCTCATCGCCCCCACCTCCGAGGGGCGCATCGCGAAGATCGCCGCCGCCGCCGAGGGCTTCGTCTACTGCGTGTCCTCCCTGGGGGTCACGGGGGTGCGGTCCGAGATCACCACCGACATCGGGGCCATGGTGACCCTGGTGCGGCGGGCCAATCCGCACATCCCATGCGCCGTGGGTTTTGGCATCTCCACCCCGGAGCAGGCGAAGAAGATGGCCGCCCTGTCCGACGGGGCCATCGTGGGCTCCGCCATCATCAAGATCCTGGCCCGGTACGGCAAGGACGCCCCCGTCCATGTGGGGGAGTATGTGAAGTCCATGACGGACGCCCTCAGGCCGCTGGATCCATAGAGAAAAAGGATCGCTCTCTCCGCCGGAGAGAGCGATCCTTTTTCGGGTTTACCAGAACCAGCGGGTAGTCTGGCGGCTGTCGATCACGTCCAGCATGGCGGAGAGCATCTGAGCGCCCTCGGAGCGGGTCAGCGGCTCTCTCAGGCCGGCGTTCGCCGGGAGGACGGACACCGTCTCCATGTTGAGGACGGCCTGGGCTGCCCAGGCGGGGGCCGGCTGGTCGCGCTCAGAGGAGAAGGAGCCGGCGGTCACGTCGCCCACGGACAGCAGCCGGTCGATGATCACCGTCGCCTCGGCGCAGGTGACGGGTTCGCCAGCCTTGAACACCGCCTGCCCCTCCGCGCTTCGGGAGCCCTGCACGGTCCCGGATACCAGCGCGGCGGACACGTAGCCCTTGGCCCAGGCGGAGATGTCCCCGTCGTCATAGAAGCCGGTGAGGGACACGTTGTCCAGCGGTTCGTCTCCCGCCACGCTCATGGCCAGGGCCAGGAATTCCTCCCGGGTGAAGGTGTCCTGGGGGTCAAAGCAGTACAGGGGGCCCACCTGACGGCCCACATAGATCCCCTCCTCGGCCAGGCGGAGGGCGGAGTACAGGGCGGGGTCGCCGTCCATATCGGAATAGGTCACTTTGGTGGACTGCTTTTGGATGGTGATCTTCACCGTGGCCGGCTTGGAGGTGTTGCCCAGAGCGTCGATGGCCACATAGGTGAAGGAATCCTTGCCCTTCTTGCCCTCATAGGGGGTGTACCAGAAGGCGGCGGGGTCCTTCTCGTCCACGGTGACCTGGCCCCGGGCGGGGGAGTCCACCACCTGGAAGGACACCAGGTCGCCCTCCGGGTCAACGGCGGCGAAGCGGCTGGTGATGGCCACTCCCTTGTAGGTGGTCAGCTCCAGGTCTTCCGCGACGGGGGCGGCGTTGGCGGCTTCGTCGTTGGTGAGGGTCAGCGCGGCGGCGGGCGTAGTCAGCGCCGCCGTCAGGCACAGGGTGAGCAGTAAAATACGGGATCTCACGGGGAAAGCCTCCTTACTTGTATGGTGCCAATAGCTTTCTCCAAAGAGGCAAAAAGTATGCGGGAGACTTCCAGAGATGGAAATCTCCCGCAGTCCGCGGATCGTCACAGTTGACTTCGGTCCCTCAGCCAGCTGGGCAGGGGGCGCATCTTGATGCCGGACACGATGCCCGTGGCGATGAACAGGGTGAGGATGGAGGTGCCGCCGTAGCTGAAGAAGGGGAGGGTGAGCCCGATGACCGGCAGCACATAGAGGCACATCCCCACGTTGACGCAGGTCTGGACCATGAGCATCCCGGCGATGCCCATGGAGATATAGGCGGACAGGTGGCTCTTGGCCCGGCGGGACACCCACACGCACCGCAGGATGATGGCCAGCAGCACGATGAGCACCGCGCAGCAGCCGATCATCCCGAACTCCTCACCGCAGACGGCGAAGATCTCGTCGGTGTGGCGGGCGGGGAAGTGGCCCTCCACCGGATCCTGGGTGAGGGCCCCCTTGAGGAAGCCCTGCCCGGTGAGCTGGCCGGAGCCGATGGCCCGGATGGACTGGCCCTGCTGCCAGCCCCGCCTCTGGGGGTCCAGGTCGTGGTCCAGCACCACCCGGATGCGCATGATCTGATAGTCGTCCCACAGGCTGGTGTTGGGCAGCACGAAGATCCACAGGGGGACCACCGTCCCCACCAGGGCCACGCCGCCCCCCAGGAACCACCACTTGCTCACGCCGCCCTCCCAGGCCATGATGACGAACAGGCCCAGGTAGACCAGCACCATGCCGAAGTCTCTGGAGAGCACCGCCAGCAGGCCGGCGAACAGGCCGGTGAGGAACACATACTTCACCAGGGCGGTGAACTTGCCCACGCCCTTGCCCTTCTGCCGCTCCCGGTTCATCAGCCAGGCCAGCACCACGATGTAGGACAGCTTGGCAATCTCTCCCGGCTGGAAGCCGATGGACATACCGGGGAGGAACACCCAGCTCCGGTTGCCGCCGACCCACCGCCCGAAGGGGATGATGAGCAGGATGACAAAGAGGCCCAGGCACAGGAACACCCACCACCACTTCTCCATGAGGAACTCGATGTCCACAAAGGTGACCCAGATATACAGCGCCACCCCCATCACCAGGAAGACGGCCTGTTTGAGGAAGGAGGTGTGCAGGTCGGGGTCGTACCGGGTGGCGGAGTAGATGAGCACCAGCCCCATGAGGGAGGCCAGCACGCACAGCCCCAGGAGCGCCACATCTCCTTTTTCCCAGAACTCCCGGAGGGTCTCCACGGGCCGCAGGACCAGGTCCGACAGGGCGGAGCCCAGGCTCTTGATGGCGCTTTTTTTCTTTGGCAAGGGACCGCCCTCCTCTCCGGGATAAAATCGCAAATTAGTATAGCACATTTTTGCCGGATATGCTATACTGTTTTTAAAGAGTTTACAAATAGGAGCGTTCTGATCTATGGAATACGTCACCCACAGCCGCGCGGAGACCGAGACGCTGGGCGCGCGTCTGGCGGAAAGGCTGCCCGCCGGGGCAGTGGTGGCCTTCACCGGCGACCTGGGGGCGGGGAAGACCGCCTTCGTCTCCGGCATGGCCCGGGGGCTCGGCATCGGGGAGCGGGTCACCAGCCCCACCTTCACCATCGTCAACGAGTACGAGGGGGGCCGGCTCCCCCTGTTCCACTTCGATATGTACCGTCTGGAGGGGGCGGACGAGCTGTTCCACATCGGCTGGGAGGACTACCTGGCCCGGGGCGGCGTGTGCGCCGTGGAGTGGAGCGAGAACGTGGCGGAGGCCATCGAACCGGGCGCCGTGCGGGTGGACATCCGCCGGGGCGCGGGCGACGACGACCGGGTCGTCGATATTGAGGGGGTGGAGCTGTGAAGATCATCGCGCTGGAGAGTTCCGCCCTGTGCGCGTCGGCGGCGGTGACGGAGGACGACAGGCCCATCGCCCGATCCTTCCAGAACAGCGGCCTGACCCACTCCGCCACCCTGATGCCCATGGTGAGCGATCTGCTGAAAAACGCCGGACTGAGGCTGGAGGATATGGACGTGGTGGCCGTGGCCGCGGGGCCTGGGTCCTTCACGGGGGTGCGCATCGGGGTGGCCGCCGCCAAGGGCCTGGCATGGCCGGGGGACAAGCCCTGCGCCCCCTGTTCCACCCTGGAGTCCATGGCCTGGCCCCTGACCCACATGGGCGGGGAGATCTGCGCCGTCATGGACGCGAGAAGAAACCAGGTGTACGCCGCCCGCTTCCTGGCGGAGGGGGGAGATCTGACCCGCCTCAGCGAGGACGGGGCCGTCAGTCTGGACGAACTGGCGGGCCAGGCAAAAATTTCGGGAAAAACGCAAATTCTGGTTGGAGACGGCGCCCTTTTGTGTTATAATGGCTTTCAGGAGCGGGGGGTGCCCGCCATGCTGGCGCCGCCCCATCTGCGGGACCAGTCCGCTTACGGGGTGGCGCTGTGCGCTCTCCGGCTGGCGGGGGAGGGGAAGCTGGTCTCCGCCGCCAGTCTGGCGCCCGCCTATCACCGGCTCAGTCAGGCCGAGCGGGAGCGGCTGGAGCGCATGAGATCGCAGTTACAAAACCAATAAGGAGAGAGGTTTTATCATGGAAGGCAAAGTACACGTGTTGGATCACCCGCTGCTGCAGCACAAGCTGACCATCCTGCGCAACAAGGATACCGGCGTGAAGGAGTTCCGGGAGATCGTGTCCGAGATCGCCATGCTGGAATGTTACGAGGCCACCCGGGATCTGCCCCTGGAGGAGGTCCGGGTGGAGACTCCCATTGCCCCCGGGACCTTCAAGGCGCTGTCCGGCAAAAAGCTGGCCATCGTCCCCATCCTGCGGGCCGGCCTCGGCATGGTGGACGGCATTTTGAACCTGATCCCCTCCGCCAAGGTGGGCCACATCGGCCTGTACCGGGACCCGGAGACCCACCTGCCGGTGGAGTACTACTGCAAGATGCCCTCCGACATCTCCGAGCGGGACGTCATCATCCTGGATCCTATGCTGGCCACCGGCGGCTCCGCCTCCGCCGCCATCACCTTTATCAAGGGGTATGGCTGCAGGCACATCAAGCTGATGAACATCATCGCCGCCCCCGAGGGGATCGCCTGCATCCAGAAGGATCACCCCGATGTGGACATCTATGTGGCCGCCGTGGATGAGAAGCTCAACGAACACGCCTACATCGTCCCCGGCCTGGGAGACGCGGGCGACCGTATCTTCGGCACCAAGTGAGTTCTGAGAGGAGGACATTGCCGTGAAATGCCCCTATTGCGCCCACTTGGAGAGCAAGGTGGTGGATTCCCGCCCCGCCGAGGAGGGAAGCAGCATCCGCCGCCGCCGGGAGTGCCTGGAATGCCATAAGCGGTTTACCACCTACGAGATCGTGGAGAGCCTGCCCCTGATGGTGGTCAAGCGGGACGGCAGCCGCCAGTCCTTTGACCGCAACAAGCTGCTGAACTCCATGCTTAAGGCCTGCGAGAAGCGCTCGGTGTCCATGGAGACCCTGGAGAAGATCGCCGACGAGATCGAGCAGTCCCTTCAGAACGAACTGGAGCGGGAGGTCCGCAGCACCGAGATCGGGGAACTGGTCATGGAGAAGCTGAAAGACGTGGACGAGGTGGCCTATGTGCGCTTTGCCTCCGTATACCGCAAGTTCAAGGACATCAACTCCTTTGTGGCCGAGCTGAACAAGCTGCTTGCGGAGAAATAACAAAACAGAGCCGGCCCTTCGAAAAAGTCCGCGTCATCATGCCGGGAGCGGCCCGAAGAGCGGCGGTTTCGCGCAACTCCCTATTGACAACCCCGCGCTCCGTGCTATAATAGGGCTTGTCCCCAGAGGACGCCACAATTTTATACCCCTTATCAAGAGTGGTTGAGGGATCGGCCCGATGAAACCACGGCAACCTGCCCCCGGGCAAGGTGCCAATTCCGGCGGAAACGCAAGATGAGGAAAGAAAACGCTCATTTAACCCCCCGCCGAAAACCGGCGGGGGGTTTTCTTTCCCCCAGAACAGAAAGGAGAAAACGACCTATGACGAAGCGCCTGTTTACCTCAGAATCGGTGACCGAGGGCCATCCCGACAAGATCTGCGACCAGATCTCCGACGCCCTGCTGGACGCCATCCTGGAGCGGGATCCGGAGGCCCGGGTGGCCTGCGAGACCACCGTCTCCACGGGGCTGGTCCACATTATGGGGGAGATCACCACCGCCTGCTACGTGGACATCCCCAAGATCGCCCGGGGCGTCATTCGCGACATCGGCTACGACCGTGCCAAGTTCGGCTTCGACTGCGACACCTGCGCCGTCATCACCAACATCGACGAGCAGTCCCCCGACATCGCCCTGGGGGTCGATAAGGCCCTGGAGGCGAAGGAGGGGGCCATGGACGACGGGCTGGACGGCGGCGCCGGCGACCAGGGCATGATGTTCGGCTACGCCTGCCGGGAGACGGAGGAGCTGATGCCTTTGGCAATCTCCCTGGCCCACAAGCTGGCCCAGCGGCTGGCCCAGGTACGCAAGGAGGGGCTGGTGCCCTATCTCCGGCCCGACGGCAAGACCCAGGTCACCGTGGAGTACGACGAACAGGACCGCCCCGTCCGCATCGACACGGTGGTGATCTCCACCCAGCACAGCCCCGAGGCGGCGCTGGACCGGATCAGGAAGGACATGATCGAACTGGTGGTCAGGCCCACCATCCCGGCCGCCCTGCTGGACGGGGACACGAAGATCTATGTGAATCCCACCGGCCGCTTCGTGGTGGGCGGCCCTCAGGGGGATTCCGGGCTCACCGGCCGGAAGATCATCGTGGACACCTACGGCGGCTCCGCCCCCCACGGCGGCGGCTCCTTCTCCGGCAAGGACCCCACCAAGGTGGACCGCTCGGCGGCCTACGCGGCCCGCTGGGCCGCCAAGAACGTGGTGGCCGCGGGGCTTGCGGACCGCTGCCAGATCCAGTTGGCCTACGCCATCGGGGTCGCCCGGCCCGTGTCCGTCCGGGTAGACACCTTCGGCACCGGAACCGTCTCCGACGAGGCGCTGGAGCGGGCCGTGGAGCGGGTCTTCGACTTCCGGCCCACCGCCATCATCCGGCGGCTGGACCTGCGCCGGCCCATCTACCGGCAGACGGCCGCCTACGGCCACTTCGGCCGGCCGGAGCTCGATCTGCCCTGGGAGCGGACCGACCGGGTGGACGATTTGAAAGCCGCCCTGTGACTGAAAAAGCGCGCGCCCTCCGATCGCATCGGAGGGCGCGCGCTCTGGCTTTTAGTAGCCCTTGTTCTGGTTGTTCCTGTTTTCGGAATTGTTGTTCTTCTTGTTCTCGGAGTTCTGCTGGTTCCTGTTCTCAGAGTTCTGCTGGTTCTTGTTCTCGGAGCTGTTGTTATTCTTGTTGTTGCTGTGGTTATCCATGATTTATCACCTCACGAGAACAAGTATGCCACTCTTTTCTCCCGCTTATACTCCCGGAGCAGAAAAAATTCGCTGAAAAGAAAGATGTTCCCGCGAAGCGCCCATGGCATACGTTTACGACAGACCGAGCGCCCGGGAATCTCTCCCGGGCGCTTTTCAGGGTGGGCGGAACGGACGGTCACTTCACGTTCAGCACGTCCTTATAGAACTGGTTCAGTTCCTTTTTGGTGGAGAAGGCGGCCACGTACATCTGGTTGCCCATGGCGTCGGCCAGGGCGTCGGGGATGCGGTCCACCATCTTCATGTTGGAGCCGTATTTCTCCATAACGGCGGCGTGGTCCATGACGAAGTCCTTGCCGTCCCGCCGGCCGGCGAAGGCGCAGTAGAAGTGCTCGCCCACGGGGACGGTGGACTCGTCGAAGGCGATCATGTCCGCCCAGATCTTGTACACGTTGGTGGACCGGGCGAAGTTGATCATGTCGGGGGTGAAGCCGCCGCAGGGCCGCATGTTGACCTCCAGGGCGACGATGTCGCCCTTTTTGCCCATGCCGGGCTGGTCCTGGGTGAGGCGGAAGAACTCGAAGTGGATGAATCGGCTCTTCACGCCGAAGGATTTGACGGTGGCGCGGCCTGCCTTCCGGGTGTCGGCGGGCAGATCCTTGACGATGTAGTAGATGGAGTTGTCATTGTCATTGACGATGTCCATGATGGACATGGGGGTCACGTTGCCCGCCTCGAACATGGGCTCCCCCTTGGAGTCGATGATGGCGTCGTAGGAGTTGACCTCGGCGTAGATGAACTCCTCCATGATGTAGGTCACATTGGGCATCTTGGTCTCCAGGAAGTGTCTCAGGTCCTCCTCGCCGGACAGCTTGTGGGTGTCGGAGGCGCCCACGCCGTTGTCGGGCTTGACCACCACCGGCCAGCCCACCTCCTTGATGAAGGCGAGGCAGCCCTTTTCGTCGTCCACCAGATGGTACCGGGCGGTGGGGATGCCCGCCTTCTGGTAGTACTCCTTCATCTTGGACTTGAACTTGATGCGGGGGATGTCCCCGATCTGGAAGCCGGAGGTGATGTTGAAGTCGGTGCGGAGCTGGGCGTCCCGCTCCAGCCAGTACTCGTTGTTGGACTCCAGCCAGTCGATGCGGCCATACTTGAAGGTGAAGAAGGCCACCGCCCGATAGACCTCGTCGTAGTTCTCCAGGGTGGACACCTTGTAGTACTCGTTGAGGCTGTCCTTCAGCTCGGGGGCCAGGTCGTCATAGGGGCAGTCGCCGATGCCCAGCACGTTCATGCCGTTGTTTTTCAGCTCCCGGCAGAACTGCCAGTAGTTGGTGGGAAAGTTGGGGGAGAGGAAGATGACGTTTTTCATATCGAATACCTGCTTTCTTATGTTAATGGGGAAAATCCCCCGTCATTTGCTTTGCAAATGCCACCCCCTTTTGCGAAAGGGAAAATCCCCCGTCATCCGCTGCGCGGATGCCACCCCCTTTTGCGAAAGGGGGCTGGTGGGTTATTGGCAACATGGTGCAGGATACGTACCCGGCTCCCTTCGCAAAGGGAGCTGTCGCCGCCGCAAGGCGGTGACTGAGGGTTTTCTTTATAAAAAATCACTCCAATAAATACGGCAGGAAATACTCCACCTGCTTGTACCACCAGGGCCAGTCGTGGTTCACGTCCCAGCCCCAGAAGTCCACCCACAGGTGGATGTCCTTGTCCGCGCAGATCTGGGCAATGCGCCGGGTGGTGTCGGGCTGCTCCCAGGCGCCCTGGCCCACGCAGATGACCCCCTTGTTCTGGTTGTAGAGGCCGATATAGGGGTGGTCCAGGGGCATATTCTCCAGATAGTGGACGGGGGAGTTGCGGTAGACCACCTCGTCCATGTACCCGTCGAAGCCGTACTCGGCGGTGTAGATGCCGCTGAGGGCCAGCAGCCGGTCGAAGACGCCGGGGAAGCGGAAGTACAGGTTGGCGGCGTGGGTGGCCCCCAGGGAGGCGCCGAACACCAGGATGCCGGGATCGCCGTCCCAGCCGTTGCGCTCGTTGGCCCAGGCCCGCATGAAGGGGACCAGCTCGTCCACGATGTAGGCGATCCACTGCTCGTAGCGCCGGATGCGCCAGTAGGGATCGTCCCACTTGTTGGACCAGCTCTCGGCGTCCATGGTGTCCACGGAGAACACCATCACCTGGCCGGACTCGATCCAGGGGGACCACACGTCGGCCATGTGGAAGTTCTCAAAGTCGAAGAACCGACCGTCCTGGCAGGGGATGAACAGCACCGGCCGGCCGGCGTGGCCGTAGACCTTGCACTCCATGTCCCGGCCCAGGGC
>CANRFU010000064.1 GCA_947629975.1 uncultured Oscillospiraceae bacterium
ATCTTTCATCACCTGAATCAATTGTACCATGTACACGCGAAAAAGTCTGCCCATGGGCAGACTTTTTCGACAGACTGCAACCCCGCCACTATGGCGGGGTTTTCTTTTGACAAAAAGCAGGCCCGCTCTCCAAAAGGAGGGCGGGCCGGCGGTGATGCGGGCGCGGCGGGCGGCCTATCCCAGCGCCAGCCCGTAGGCCTCGATGATGGGTCCGTCCGCCTGGTCCGCCGGGGCGTGGGTGATCGTCACCCGGTCCCCTTCGTTGAGGACGATCACGTCCCGGTTTTCCTCCGCCGAGAGGGCGTAGAACACGTCCTCCCCGGTCAGGCGGATATAGTACCAGCTGGTCCCGCTGAGCACGGCGGTGCGGATCTCGGCCACGGTGCCCGTGGACTCCTCCTGGTCCGACGGCAGCCCCGGCTCCTCGGTGACCCCCCGGTCGGAGAGCATCTGCACATAGGTGCGCTCGCAGGCGGACACGGTGGCCCCGGTGGCCACCAGCTGATACTGGGCCACGTTGACCATGGCGTAGCTCTTGACCAGGCTGGTGGCGTCCTTCAGGGGGATGAAGTAGGTGGGCTGGCCGGAGATGTTCAGCAGCAGGGGGAAGGTGGAGCGGTAGCCCAGGTCCTGGACCACGCCCTCGGCGGAGGCCATGGCGGCGGTCTCGGTGGCGCCGGGGGCCACGTAGTAATGGGTCTCCTTGGTGCGCATATTGCAGAGGAGGAAGCCCAGGTTGGACTGGTCCGCGTTGGCGGAGGTGACCCCGGTGTAGACGTATACATCGTCGTTCATGGCGATGTAGTTGTACCCGTCGGTGGTCATGGTCACGTCCCGCTGGCCCAAAATGGAGTTGAGGAAGCCGTTGATGAGGGTGCCGTGGTAGTCGTACTGCTCCATGATGAGGGCGGGGGTATAGAGGGTGTCCACCCAGGTGGGGACCTCCTCGTAGTACTGGCTCTCGCCGGTGACGGCGTCCACCAGCACCGCGCCCTGGATGTCCCGGCCCCCGAACAGGCCGATGGTCTTCACCAGCCTGGGGGCGATCCACCAGGGATGTCCGTTCTCGTCGATCTCGAACTCCGGGGTGGAGAACATCATGGTGGGGTAGTGGAACCGGAGATGCCGGTAGATGTTCCGGTTCAGCGGCTCAGAGAAAGAGTACTTCATGCCCTCGGTGAGCCGGGTGACGGTGGCCTCCTGGGTGACCATATCCACCACCACATAGGCGGGCAGGCCCCGGTCCCGGTTGGTGAACCACTTGATGAGGTCAGCATAGGCGATGGGGGCCACCCGGACGGGCCGGCCCTGGTAGTTGATCTGGGTGGAGTCGTTGGAGTACTCGTACTGGCTCACCATGTCGCTGAGGGTGCCCATCTGCCGGTCCCCCAGGTAGTTGGCGGAGTCCCGGTCCAGGGTGGGGATGTCGTTGAAGGAGATCTGGGCCACGTCCTGGGCAAAGTCGCCGGTCTGGACGGTGAGCAGATCCCGGTAGGCCGCCGCCCGGAAGATGGGCATGGAGACGATCTCCCCGATGACGGCGGCCAGCAGCACCAGCCCCAGGGCGATGACCACCGGCAGGCAGTGCTTTTTCAGGAAGTTCCAGCCGTCCCGCAGTCTGGGCCGCTGGGCGGTTTCCAGCCGCTCCTTCAGATTCCCCCCGGCCGTGGTGAGGATGACGCACAGGATATACACCACGCACAGGAAGATCAGAAAGCCGTAGAACTCCTCATCGTGGGGGTTGATGGCGGGCAGGCTCACATAAAAGTAGATGAACCCCGTCAAGATGGTGACGACAAGGCTGAACACGATCCGCCCGGCCCTGCCTTTGGGCAGAGGGCGCTTCGCTTTTCCGTTTTCCATAGAGGTCTCCGCCTTTCCAATATTTTTTATATTATAGCAGAGTGTACCGCAAATGTCAAAGCCGGCGATCCTCAGAAAACCGCTCAGAAAACCGCTTGCGTTCTCCGCCATTTCGAAATATAATAGAAAAAACGACAAAATTCGACGGCATATGCCGTCACGACAGAGGGTGGTACCATGAAGAGAAAGCCGATCCGGCTGCTTTGCACCGCGCTTTGCGCCGCCGCGCTCATCGGCGTCCTGCCCGTTCCGGCCGCCGCGGCCGGCGGGGACTATATCGCCGCGGCGCATACCAAAAACAACGGCTCCCCCTATTACATCATGGTGAACCGCGCCGCGGACACCGTCACCGTCTACACGCTGGGCCCCGGCGGCTATTATACCGTCCCCTTCAAGGCCATGATCTGCTCCACCGGCCGGTCGCCCCACGCCACCCCCCTGGGCACCTATACCGTCACCCGCTCGAAGAAGCCCTGGTGCTATATGATCGACGGCACTTACGCCCAGTACTCCACCCAGTTCAACGGCCAGGTGCTGTTCCACTCGGTGTGCTACCGGAAAAAGGACCCCTCCACCCTGATCACCGAGGAGTACAATCTGCTGGGCTCCAAGGCCTCTCTGGGCTGCGTGCGGCTCCAGGTGGAGGACGCCAAGTGGATCTACGACAACTGCCCCCCCGGCACCAAGGTCACCGTCTACGACGGGAAGACCGCCGGCGCCCTTGGCAAACCGCAGACCCGGATCCCGAAGATCACCGCCGAGCTGGCCAACGGCTGGGAACCCACCGACCCCAGGGCCGAAAACCCCTGGCAGGAGATGCTCCCCTTTTCCGACGTGCTTCCCGGCGCCTGGTACTACTCCGCCGTCCGGTACGTCTGCGAGCGGGGCATGATGCAGGGCACGGGGCGCGCCTCCTTTGAGCCGGACATCCCCCTCAGCCGGGCCATGGCCCTCCAGATCGTGTACAACATCGTCAACGGCGGCGCGAAAAAGGCCGAAAAGGGGCAGCCCTGGTACGCCTCCGCCCTGGACTGGGCCGCCGCCAACGGGCTGACCGACGGCCTGTCCGTCGATGCCGCCGCCCTGGACGGACCCATCCCCCGGGAGGAGTTCACCCTCGTGCTCTACCGGGCGGACGCCCTCCTGCGGGCCCACCCGTCCCCCGACCCCGCCGCGCTGGAGCCCTACCGGGACGCCGGGCAGATCTCCCCCTTCGCCCGGGAGGCCATGCTGTGGGCGGTGGACCAGGGCATCCTTCAGGGCACCCCCGCGGGGAAACTTCTGCCCGGGTCCCCGACGAGCCGGGCGGAGATGGCCGCCATCCTCAGCCGCTATGCCCCGCCGGAGACAGCCGGATGACCTCCGGCGGGCGGGGCGCGGCGCCGGCGGAAAGGAGCGGACCGTTATGAAAAAAGCGCTGATATCCATCCTGTGCGTGCTGCTGGCGCTGGTCCTCATCGCCGGGGGCTACGTGGCCTATGTGTTCCTCGCTTACTACCGGGTGGAGGACAGCCAGCCCCTGGCCGTGGACGCCCTGGGCGGCCCCTCCGGGGCCCCCGCCCCGGGAGAGACCTACCGGCTGGCCTCTTACAACGTGGGCTTCGGGGCCTACAGCGCCGACTACAGCTTCTTCATGGACGGCGGGACCGAGAGCCGGGCCCGCTCGGCGGAGGCGGTCCGTGAGAACCTGGCCGAGGCCGTGGAGGCCGTGACCGCCCTGGACCCCGACTTTCTGCTGATGCAGGAGATCGACGTGGACGGCACCCGCAGCTGGCACATCGACGAGCTGGCCCTCATCCGGGAGCAGCTGGGCGGCGGGTTCGCCAGCGGCACCTTCGCCCAGAATTACGACAGCCCCTATCTGTTCTGGCCGCTGACGGAACCCCACGGGGCCAACAAGGCGGGGATCGCCGTCTTTTCCAAATTCCCCATCGCCTCCGCCCTGCGGCGGAGCCTCCCCATCGAGGGCGGGTTCATGAAATTCCTGGACCTGGACCGATGCTACTCGGTCCAGCGCGTCCCGGCCGCCGACGGCCGGGAGCTGGTGATCTACAACTTCCACCTGTCCGCCTACACCAGCGACGGGACCATCGCCAACCAGCAGCTGGAGATGCTTTTCGCGGACATGGAGGCGGAATATGACGCCGGCAACTGGACCGTCGCCGCCGGGGACTTCAACAAGGACCTGGTGGGGGACGGCGGGGCCGCCTTCGGCGTCACCGGCCCGGACTACACCTGGGCGCAGCCCATCCCAGAGGAGATCATCCCGGAGGGGTTCCGCATCGTCGCCCCCTTTGACGAGGCCGCCCCCATTCCCTCCTGCCGCAACGCCGACCGTCCCTATGGCGAGGACGACTTCTGCGTCACCGTGGACGGCTTCATCCTCTCGCCCAACGTGGAGGCGCTGGAGGCCGCCGTGGCGGACACCGGCTTCGCCTGGAGCGACCACAACCCGGTATATCTGGATTTTGTCCTGAACTGAAGCCTGTATGTCAGGGCGCGCCTCACTTGCGGCGCGCCTTATCCTTTGCCCTCTGCCGAAAAATTCCCAAAAAATCTTCTGTTTTCTATTGGCTTTTTGGCGATATTGTGTTACCATTGTGTCAACAAACAGGGCGAACGCCCGAGGGGGAGGAATCCAATATGAACTTAAGCGAAGTCCGCGATATCCTGAACGCCGAGGTGCTCACCGGCGAGGAACTGCTGGACACGGAGGTCCACTCCGCCTGCGGCAGCGACCTGATGAGCGACGTGCTGGCCTACGTCCACAACCAGTCCCTGCTGCTCACCGGTCTGGTGAGTCCCCAGGTCATCCGCACCGCCGAGATGATGGACATGTGCTGCGTCATCTTTGTCCGGGGCAAGAAGCCGGACGGTTCCATCCTCCAGCTTGCCCAGGACCGGGGTCTGGCGGTGCTGGCCACCGACATGCGGATGTACCCCGCCTGCGGCCTGCTCTATTCCAGCGGCCTGTTGGAGTGACCGCCATGCAGGAGGAAGACCGCATCCACCTGTCCTACCAGGTGGAGGGGGGCGATCTGACCCACGCGGGCGAGGCGTCCTCCGGCGTCAAGCAGACGCTGCGCAAGCTGGGGATCGACCCGGGCACCATCCGCCGGGTGTCGGTGTGCATGTACGAGGGGGAGATCAACATGGTCATCCACGCCAACGGCGGTCTGGCCATGGTGGACGTGGGGATGGACGACATCACCATCACCCTTACCGACTACGGCCCCGGCATCCCCGACATCGACAGGGCCATGCAGGCCGGCTTTTCCACCGCGGCCGACTCCGTCCGCGATCTGGGCTTCGGCGCCGGCATGGGCCTGCCCAACATGAAAAAGTACAGCGACGAGATGAAGATCAAATCCATCGTGGGGGTAGGCACCACCGTCACCATGGTCGTCAAGATCCCGTCCTGAATCCCGCGCCGTCGCGCGTCACAAGGAGGTGTCCGGTGTGCGCCATTCCGTGGCTTTGACATTAAAAAAGTGCCGGGGCTGCACCACCTGCATCAAGAGCTGCCCTACCGAGGCCATCCGTGTGAGAAACGGGAAGGCCACTATCCTGCCCAACCGCTGCATCGACTGCGGGACCTGTATCCAGGTGTGTCCCCACCAGGCGGTCCGCTCCCAGCGGGCCAGCGTCCAGGATGCGCTGAAGCGGTTCCGCTATACCATCGCCGTGCCCGACCCGGCGCTGTACGCCCAGTTCCACAACCTGAACGACGTGAACATCGTGCTCAACGGCCTTCTGGCCATCGGGTTCGACGATATCTATGAGTCCGCGGCCTCCGCCGAGCTCCTGGCGGCCGTCATGGACGCCTGGGAACAGGGCCACGCCGCCCTGCGGCCGGAGCTGTCCCCCGCCTGCCCCGCGGTGGTGCGGCTGATCTGCATCCGCTTCCCCGATCTGCTGGGCCATCTGGCCCCGGTGATCACCCCGGTGGAGCTGGCCGCCATCCTGGCCCGCCGGCGGGCGGAGGAGGCCGGGGTGCCGCCGGAGGACATCGGCGTGTTCTCCATCGTGCCCTGCTCCTCCCAGGTCACCTCCGCCTCCGCCCCCAACGGCCTGAAGGAGCGGGTGGTGGACGGCGCCCTGGCCATCCGGGACGTGTATCTGGAACTGCTGGGGCCCATGCGCCAGCTGGACCCGAAGGAGCTGCTCCCCCTGGCCGGAGGCCGGACGGGGACCAGCTGGGCCTTCTCCGGCGGCGAGGCCCTGTCCCGCCGCGACAAACGGTATATCGCCGTGGACGGCATCGTCAACGTGATCAAAATGCTGGAGGAGATCGAGGACGGCCGTATGCCGGACGCCGACTTCATCGAGCTGCGGGCCTGCACCAAGGGCTGTCTGGGGGGCTGCCTCAACGTGGAGAACCCCTTCACCGCCAAGATGCGCCTGAAAGACCTGATGGGCAACATGCCCCCCTCCCACTCTCCCACGGCGGCCGCGCGCGCGGAGGCCGTGGCCATCCTGGAGTCCACCGAGAAGCCGGAATTCCTCCCCACCTTCCAGCTGGACCCCGACCGCCGGAAGGCCATGGAGAAGATGATGGCCATCCAACAGCTGGAGGAGCGGCTGCCCGGTCTTCGGTGCGGCTCCTGCGGAGCGCCCTCCTGCCGGGCCTTCGCCGAGGACGTGGTCATGGGCCGGGCCAGCGTGGACGACTGCATCTTCCGCGTCCGGGAGCGGATGCAGCACGAGGCCGTTGGCGCCGACCCGGACGCCTATCTGCCCGCCCCCTTCCGCCAGCGGAAGGTCAGGACCGCCGCAGCCGGCGAGGAGGAGACGTTATGACGATCCAACAGTTGACAGAGGAACTGGGCCTGACGGTGTTCGCCCTGGACGACCCGGACCGGGAGGTGGCCGGCGGCTACTGCGGCGACCTGCTCAGCTGGGTCATGGGCCGCGCCGTGGCCGGCGGGGCGTGGCTCACCATCATGAGCAACGTGAACGTGGCCGCCGTGGCCGCCCTGGCCGACGTGGCCTGCGTCATCCTCACCGAGGGGGTCCGGCCCGATCCGGCCCTGCTGGCCAAGGCCCGGGCCCAGGGGGTCAACCTGCTGGGCACGGACCTGCCCACCTACGCCTGCGCCGGCAGGCTCCACACCCTCATTGGGTGACCTTTCCCGGGAAATCGAACCGCTTACAGGGGGTGAGACAGTGGCACGGTACGCTTTCGATCTGCACATGCACAGCTGTCTCTCCCCCTGCGGCAGCGAGGACAACACCCCAAACAGCCTGGCGGGGATGTGCGCCCTGGCAGGGCTGGACATCGTGGCCCTCACCGACCACAACGCCGTGGGCAACTGCGGCGCCTTCCTGCGGGCGGCGGAGCGGTACGGGGTGCTGGCCCTCCCCGGCATGGAACTCACCACCGCCGAGGAGGCCCACGTCGTCTGCCTGTTTCCCGGGCTGGAGGAGGCCAGGGCCTTCGGCGCCCTGGTGAAGGACCGCCTGCCTCCCCTGAAGAACAAGCGGGACATCTACGGCCCCCAGATCCTCATGGACGAGGACGACAACGTGCTGGGGGAGGAGGACCTGTTTTACGCCGGCGCCACCACCATCAGCGCCTACGAGGCGGCGGGCCTGGCCGCCTCCTGCGGCGGGCTGGCCTACCCCGCCCACATCGACCGGCCCTCCTTTTCCCTGCTGGCCAACCTGGGGCTTTGGGACCCGGACATGGGCTTTGCCCTGGCGGAGATCTCCAAAAACTGCCCGGCCGATCTGTTCCGCCGGCCCGATCTGCAGGGCGTGCCCCACATCACCGCCTGCGACGCCCACTATCTGGACCAGATCCCCGACGCGCACCAGTACATGGATCTGCCCCGGCGCACCCCTCAGGCGGCGCTGGACTGGCTCCGCAGGGGATGCCGCTGAGGGAAAATCCGTCCCTTTGTGAAAAATTTGTCGATTTTGCCGACACTTTTCGGCGAAGTTACCTTGCACAAACTGGCGTCGGTATGTTAGAATTGCTGTGAGCGTAATGCTGTCCCCATACGTCGTTTTACGCGGGAGTTCGTCTCCCGCATTTCTACTGAAAAGGAGGAAACCATATATGCCCAACTGCAAGACCGCCGTCCCCTATCAGGGCACCCCGGAGCAGGAAGAGCGCCTGCGCCAGGTGATCGAGGCCCATAAGGGACAACCCGGCGCCACCATGCCGGTGCTCCAGGCCGCCCAGAAGATCTTCGGCTATCTGCCTGAGGAGGTCCAGATCATGGTGGCCGAGGGGCTGGATATCCCGCTGTCCGAGGTGTACGGCGTGGCCAGCTTCTACTCTTTCTTCTCTCTGAACCCCAAGGGCAAGTATCAGATCTCCGTGTGTCTCGGCACCGCCTGCTACGTGAAGGGCGCCGCCGGCGTGCTGGACGCGGTGGAGAAAAAGCTGAACATCGCCCCCGGCGGCATCACCCCCGACGGGGCTTTCTCCCTGGACGCCTGCCGGTGCATCGGCGCCTGCGGCCTGGCCCCCGTCATGACCATCAATGACGACGTGTACGGCCGCCTGACCCCCGACCAGGTGGGGCCCATCCTGGACAAGTACCTGGCGAAGGGATGAAGGAGCTGTCCCTCCACCTGTTGGACGTGGCCAAGAACTCGGTGACCGCCGGGGCGCGCCATGTGGACATCAGCCTGGAGGAGGACCCCCAAGGCTGGCTGACCGTCTCCATCCGGGACGACGGGCGGGGCATGGCCCCGGAGTTCCTGGCCCGGGTCACCGACCCCTTCACCACCACCCGCACCACCCGCAAGGTGGGCCTGGGCCTGCCCCTCTACCGGCTGACGGCGGAGCAGACCGGCGGCTCGCTGGACATCCGGAGCCAGGTGGGGCGGGGCACCACCGTCACCGCCCGGTTCCAGCGGCGGCACCTGGACTGCCCGCCCCTGGGGGATCTGCCCGGCACTGTGGCCATGCTGATCCAGGGCAGCCCGGACATCGAATTTACCTATCGCCACACCACCCCCAACGGCGCGGTGGAGCTGTCCACCGCCGAGCTGCGGGACATCCTGGGCGAGGACGTCTCCCTGGCCGAGCCGGAGATCTTCGCCTGGATCCAGGACTATCTGACGGAGCAGGAAGAACAGGCGGCCGTCGACATCGATCCCGCCGCCATGATCGAAGGAGAGATAACATGAAAAGTCTGGAAGAACTGAAAGCCATCCGTGAGAAAATGAAGCGCCAGATGGACGTGCGCGAGAGCGACGAGAACACCATCCGCGTGCTGGTGGGCATGGCCACCTGCGGTATCGCCGCCGGCGCCCGCCCGGTGCTGTCCGCCTTTTTGGACGAGGTAGACCGCCGGGGCCTGACCAACGTGTCCGTCTCCCAGACGGGCTGCATCGGCGTCTGCCGGCTGGAGCCTGTGGCCGAGGTGTTCGTCCCCGGCGAGGAGAAGGTCACCTATGTGCATCTTACGCCCGACAAGGTGCCCGCCATCGTGGAGCAGCACCTGGTCAACCACAACGTGGTGACCGATTACACCATCGGCGCCGCCGAGTAACGAGAAGGAGGAACCCGATATGAGCCATATCCGCAGTCACATCATGGTCTGTACCGGCACCGGCTGCACCTCCTCCGAGAGCCCCAAACTCATCACCGCCTTTGAGGAGGAACTGAAGGCCGCCGGCATGGACCAGGAGGTCCGGGTGGTCAAGACCGGCTGCTTCGGCCTGTGCGCCATGGGCCCCATCGTCATGGTGTTCCCCGAGGGCGCCTGCTACACCCGGGTGACCCAGGAGGACGTGCCCGAGATCGTGTCCGAGCACATCGTCAAGGGCCGCATCGTCACCCGCCTGCTCCACAAGGAGGCCGACGAGACCGAGGCCGTCACCTCCCTGTCTGACACCAACTTCTACAAGCACCAGATGCGCATCGCCCTGCGGCACTGCGGCGTCATCAACCCCGAGTCCATCGACGAGTACATCGGCGTGGACGGGTATACCGCCCTGGAGCGCATCCTCACCGAGCAGACCCCGCCCCAGGAGATCATCGACTGCGTCAAGAAGTCCGGCCTCCGGGGCCGCGGCGGCGCGGGCTTCTCCACCGGCCAGAAGTGGCAGTTCACCTATAATGCCACCAGTGACGACGGGGTCAAGTATGTGGCCTGCAACGCCGACGAGGGCGACCCCGGCGCGTTCATGGACCGCTCCGTGCTGGAGGGCGACCCCTTCTCCGTCATCGAGGCCATGACCATCGCCGGCTACGCCATCGGCGCCCACCAGGGCTACATCTACATCCGCGCCGAGTACCCCATCGCCGTCCACCGCCTGGAGGTGGCCATCGGCCAGGCCAGGGAGTACGGCCTGCTGGGCAAGGACATCCTGGGCTCCGGCTTCGACTTCGACCTGGAGCTCCGCCTGGGCGCCGGCGCCTTCGTCTGCGGCGAGGAGACCGCTCTGATGACCTCCATCGAGGGCCACCGGGGCGAGCCCCGGCCCCGTCCGCCCTTCCCGGCCAACAAGGGCCTGTTCGCCAAGCCCACGCTGCTGAACAACGTGGAGACCTACGCCAACATCACCTGGATCCTGAACGAGGGCTGGGAGAAGTTCGCCGCCATCGGCACCGAGAAGTCCAAGGGCACCAAGGTGTTCGCCCTGGGCGGCAAGATCACCAACACCGGCCTGGTGGAGGTCCCCATGGGCACCACGCTCCGCACCATCATATACGACATCGGCGGCGGCTGCCCCAATGGCAAGAAGTTCAAGGCCGCCCAGACCGGCGGCCCCTCCGGCGGCTGCATCCCCGCCTCCCTGATCGATACCCCCATCGACTACGACTCCCTGACCGCCATCGGCTCCATGATGGGCTCCGGCGGACTGATCGTCATGGACGAAGACAACTGCATGGTGGACGTCGCCAAGTACTTCATGGAGTTCTGCGTGGACGAGTCCTGCGGCAAGTGCACCCCCTGCCGCATCGGCACCAAGCGGCTGCACGACCTGCTCACCAAGATCACCGACGGCAACGGCACCCTGGAGGATCTGGACACCATCGAGGAGCTGTGCTATCACCTGAAGGACTCCTCCCTGTGCGCCCTGGGCCAGTCCGCCCCCAACCCGGTGCTGTCCACCCTGAAATACTTCCGGGACGAGTACGTCGCCCACGTGGTGGAGAAACGCTGCCCCGCCGGCGTCTGCCGCAACCTGCTGAAGTATGAGATCATTCCCGAAAAGTGCAAGGGCTGCACCCTGTGCGCCCGGAACTGCCCGGTGGGCGCCATCTCCGGCACGGTGAAGAATCCCCACGTCATCGACACCACCAAGTGCATCAAGTGCGGCGTCTGCCAGTCCAACTGCCGCTTCGGCGCCATCGTGAGACACTAAAGGGAGGAGGGACGAACATGGAACAGAAAATGATCAATCTGACTATCGACAATATCCCCGTCACCGTCCCGGAGGGCACCACCGTTCTGGAGGCTGCCCGGGCCGCCGGCATCAAGATCCCCTCCCTGTGCTACCTGAAGGGCATCAACGAGATCGGCGCCTGCCGCATGTGCGTGGTGGAGGTCAAGGGCGCCCGCTCCCTGATGGCCTCCTGCGTCTATCCCGTGGGCGAGGGCATGGTGGTCTACACCAACACCCCCCGGGTCCGCCACTCCCGGAAGCTCACCCTGGAGCTGATGCTGTCCAACCACCGGATGGACTGCCTCACCTGCTCCCGCAACGAGCACTGCGAGCTGCGCCAGCTGGCCGCCGATCTGGGCATCGACGCGGTCCGCTACGCCAACGACGAGCTGAAGCCTCAGATCGAGGCCTCCGCCCTCCACCTGGTGCGGGACAACTCCAAGTGCGTGCTGTGCCGCCGCTGCGTGGCCGTGTGCCGCAAGCGCCAATCCGTGGGCGTCATCGGCCCCAATGACCGGGGCTTCCGCACCCATATCGGCTCCGCCTTCGACCGGGATCTGGCCGAGGTGGACTGCGTCTCCTGCGGCCAGTGCATCGTGGCCTGCCCCACCGGCGCCCTCCAGGAGCAGAGCTCCATCCCCGAGGTGCTGGAGGCCCTGGCCGACCCCAACAAGCACGTGGTGGTAGGCCCCGCCCCCTCCGTCCGGGTCACCCTGGGCGAGTGCTTCGGTATGCCCGTGGGCACCAACGTGGAGGGCAAGATGGTCACCGCCCTGAAGCGTCTGGGCTTTGACAAGGTGTTCGACGTGGACACCGGCGCCGACTTCACCATCATGGAGGAGGGCACCGAGTTCCTCCAGCGCCTCCAGAACGGCGGCACCCTGCCCATGATCACCTCCTGCTCCCCCGGCTGGGTCCGGTTCTGCGAGCAGCACTACCCCGACATGATCCCCCACCTGTCCACCTGCAAGTCCCCCCAGCAGATGTTCGGCGCCCTGGTGAAGAGCTACTACGCCGAAAAGGCGGGCATCGCTCCCGAGGACATCTACGTGGTGTCCATCATGCCCTGCACCGCCAAGAAGTACGAGGTCAAGCGGGAGGAACAGCGGATGAAGAACGGCTGCATGCCCGTGGACGCCGCCCTCACCACCCGTGAGCTGGCCCGCCTCATCACCCAGGCCGGCATGATGTTCGACCACCTGCCCGACGGGGAGTTCGATCCCATGCTGGGCATCTCCACCGGCGCGTCGGTCATCTTCGGCGCCACCGGCGGCGTGATGGAGGCCGCCCTCCGCACCGTGGCCGCCAAGCTGTGCGGCGACGATCAGGCCCCCCTGGAGTTCCACGAGGTCCGGGGCATCGAGGGCATCAAGGAGGCCACCTATGAGCTGCCCGGCAGGACCGTGAAGGTCTGCGTGACCTCCGGCCTGGCCAACGCCAAGATCGTGCTGGACGGGGTCAAGTCCGGCGAGATGCAGTACGACTTCATCGAGTTC
>CANRFU010000065.1 GCA_947629975.1 uncultured Oscillospiraceae bacterium
AGGCCGCGGCGGCTGTGGTTGTCGTGGATGTGGACCCGCAGGTGCTCGGTGAGCTCCTGGATGCGGGCGGTGAGGATGGCGATCTGGACCTCCGGGGAGCCGGTGTCGGTCTCGTGGGTGCGGTTGGCCTCGATAACGGCCGTCTTCTGGTCTTTGCGGATCATATCGGTTTTCCACCTTTCATTTTATTTCCCTGCCGCTGAGTATCGGGCGGGTGAGGCCCCGCGAAGCGGGCTGATACCCCGAAACCAAGCCGGTGGGCGCGCTTTAAAACGTTGCAAGCATATCATAATTCTGTCCGTTTGTAAAGAATAATTTACGCTGTCTGCAGTTTTTCTTTCAAAACGCACGGAAGCGGACCGGTTTCCCCGGTCCGCTTCGTGATTTTGATAGCATGATTCCCTTAAAACACCAGGATCCGCACCAGCAGCGCCGCCGCCACCGCGATCACGGACAGGGTGGCCAGCAGTTCCCCGGTGAACAGGACCCCGCTCCGCAGCCGTTCCCGCCGGGAGGGCCGGGGCGCGGGCGCCGCCGTCCGGACGGGCTCCTCGTCCCGCTCCGCCCCGCCGGGGCAATCCTCCTCCGCCTCTCTGGCGGCCCGCCACGCGGCCAAATCGATCACATTGTCCCCGCGCTTTTCTCCGGCGGCGGCCCTGGGCCGGCGGACCAGCTTCACCCGGCGGGGGGCGCCGACGGCCTGCTCCAGCGCCCCTTCTTCCTCGATGCCCCAGGCGGTCAGCGTGTAATATACGGTCTCCATGGCGTCAAGCCTCCTTCTTCGGTATGGCTCTAAGGATAACAGAGAAACAGTCCCATAAAACGGGCCTAATTCCCATTGATTTTTGAAACTTCTGTTCGAGAACTGCCCCCATCTTAATACATCCGTTCGAATTTGTCAAGGGCTTTTCGAAAAAATGTTCTATTGCCGGACGAAAAAGAGCCGCCCCCGTGGGATCGGGGGCGGCTCGGCGCGTCCGCGCGTCAGCTCAGATATTTCAGCGGGTTGACCACCGTGCCGTTGATCCGGATCTCGAAGTGGCAGTGGGGTCCGGTTGCGTTGCCCGTGGCGCCGGCCTTGGCGATGGCCTGGCCCTGATAGACCCGCTGGCCCACGCTCACCAGCAGGGAGGAGTTGTGGGCGTAATAGGTCTGCTGGCCGTTGTCGTGGGTGATGATGACCAGGTTGCCATAGCTGCCCTTCCAGCCTGCCCAGGTGACCTCGCCGCCGTCGGCGGCCTTGATGGTGGTCCCGTAGGGGCAGCCGATGTCAAGCCCCAGGTGGTTGTCCCGGTAGCCGATCCAGCGGTAGCCGAAGTAGGAGGTGATGGTGCCCCGCACCGGCCATGTGTAGTAGCCGTTGGAGGCGGTGGTGGGCTTGGGGGTGGTGCCGGTGTACATATAGGTGGTGGTGGCCTCTTTGATGACCTCGCTGGACACCTCGGTGCGGCTCTGCTCCACGCCGTTGAGGTACACCACGTCGGAGGTGACCATGGCCAGCCCGTCCTCGCCCTGTTCCTTCACGGAGGTCTTGCCGATATATAGGTCGGCGGTCTCGATATACTCGATGGGGCTCTCAATGACCTTTTCCGCGGTCTCGTTGGAGTGGGTCACCACCGAAAGGTAGGGCACCTCCTGCTGGATGAGCAGCTGGTCGCCCACCCACAGCTTGTTGACCTCCACCTCCGGGTTCAGGCCGGACAGGTCGTTGGGGTCCATCCCCAGGGAATAGGCGATGGCGTTGAAGGTATCGCCCTTCTTGACCTCATAGTAGGCGTCCTCCGTCTGGAGGGAGGTGATGGTGGCCAGGATGGCGTCCAGGTCATAGACGGTGTTGGAGGGCACCGTCACCGGGTAGACCTTCACATCCTCCACGAACTCATAGCTCACGGTCTGGTCGGTGATATAGTTCCGGGCGGCCTGGTCCAGGATCTGGCGCAGGGCCTCCTCCGAGGGGCCGTAGCCCAGCTCCTCCCCGTTGACCGAGATGGCCCAGGCCTCCACATAGGGGTCCACGTCGTTGAACAGGGCGGCCTCGATCTCCCCGGCGTCGGCGAACTGGGTGTCGGCGGCGGCATACACCTGGGTCAGGGTCACATCCCCGTCATAGGCGTAGTCCTCGCCCAATACGCCGGACACCTGATCCTCCAGGTCGTTGACGATGGCGTCCCAGTCCTCCTCCCGCTCCAGCACGCCCATCTCCACGCCGTCCACCTCCAGCACATAGGCCCGGGTGTAGCTGCCGTGGAAGGCGGCCCAGCCGATGAGGAGGACCAGCACCGTCAGATACAGCAGGGGGGAGACAGGGTGTTTCGCAAAGGCGGTCCGGACCTTGCCGAAGATCTGTCCGGCCTTGTCCCAGGCCCCGGCGGTGGCGGCGCTGGTCTTCTCCCAGCCCGCGTCGGCCGCGGCGGCGGCCCGCCTGCCCAGCCTGCCCAGCACGCCCGTGTCCTGCCCGGGGCGCCGCTCTATGGGACCCTTGGCCAGCCGGCGTCCGCCCCTGCGTCTCTTTTGCTGCTCCTGATCCATAATGTCTGCCTCCTTGGGCCGCCCGGCGGCGGCAGCGGGGTGGTGTCAGAAACGGTAACAAAACCGTCATAGTGGTTACAATTT
This sequence comes from uncultured Oscillospiraceae bacterium, assembly GCA_947629975.1. Lineage (GTDB taxonomy): Bacteria > Bacillota > Clostridia > Oscillospirales > Oscillospiraceae > Enterenecus. The sequence goes on from CANRFU010000065.1 coordinate 2,614, forward strand.
GGTTACAGCGCTATCCTACTCCTTTTTTTTCCCGCCGTCAACCCCCAAAGCAGGATTTCTTTCAATTCTCTGTTCCGCCCAAAACCTTGACAGGGCGCGTCCCTTTCCATTAGAATGGAGTCGCCGGCTTTCGCGGATCCGGCGGGGAGGGATGTTCATGGCAAAATTCGACGGCGTGCTGTTCGTCACCGATTATGACGACACCCTGTACGACCTGACTTTGTCCGTCTCCGGGGAGAACCGCGCGGCCATCCGTTATTTCATCGCCAACGGCGGCCGCTTCTCCATCGCCACCGGCCGGGCCCACGCCACCTTCACCCCCCAGATCGAAAAGGAGCGGCTGGCGCTCAACGCGCCTGTGGTGCTGTCCAACGGCGCCGCCATCTACGACTATCAGGCGGACCGCTATCTTGAGCGCACGCTGCTGGCCCCCGCCACCCGGGAGCGCATCCTGGCCCTGTGCGGGGAGTTCCCCGACCTGGCCTTTGAGGCCTATCACGGGGAGGACATCTACGTCCACAACCCCAACCTGGTGACCATGACCCACCTGACGCGGGTGGGCAGCCCCTACACCGCCTGTCCCATCCCGGACATGCCCGTCCCCTGGAACAAGATCATCATGGAGCAGGACGGGCCCTATCTGAAGGCGGTCCGGGCCGCCCTTATGTCCCGCTGGGGGGAGGATTACGAGGCCATCTTCTCCAACCGCTACCTGCTGGAGGTCACCCGCAAGGGCAGCAACAAGGGGACCATGGTGGCAAAGGTGGCCGATCTGCTGGGGATCTCCAGGGAAAACCTCTACTGCATGGGGGACAATCAGAACGACATCCCTATGCTGGCCCTGTCCGCCGTCCCCTTCGCCCCGGCCAACTGCGCCAGGGAGGTAAAGGACTGGGGCGCCCGGATCCTGAACCACTGCGACGATCACGCCGTGGCTCAGGCCATCGAAATACTGGACAGGCGCTATTAAGCGCGCAGAAAGCCCGCCGTCTGGAGACGGCGGGCTTTTCCTGTCAGATTCAGGCGTTGGGGTCGTAGGTGACCACGGTGCGGCGGTTGGGTTCGGTGCCCACCGAGTGGGTGGACACGCCGGGGAAGTCCTGGAGGGCGGTATGGATCACATGCCGCTCGTAGGCGTTCATGGGCTCCAGGGTGATGTTCCGCCGGTACTTGACCACCTTGGCGGCGGTCTTGCGGGCCAGCCTGTTCAGGGACTCCTCCCGCCGGGCCCGGTAGCCCTCGGCGTCCACATGGATGCGGACGCGGCGGCTCCTGCCCCGGTTGACGGCGTAACTGGTCAGCTGCTGGATGGCGTCCAGGGTCTCCCCCCGGTGGCCGATGAGGGGACCCAGATCGTCCCCCTCCAGCACCACCTGGTAGGCGTCCTCCGTCCTGGTGACGGTGGGAACGGCCTTCACGCCCAACTGCTCGAACAGCCCGGCCTGGAACCTGACGATGGCGGCAGCCACCTCGTCGTCCACCGGCTCCCCCACGGGAGCGGGCGCGGCGGGGACGGGCGCCTCGGCCCTGGGCTGGGGCTGGGGGGCGGGCTGGGGCTTCTTCTCCCTGGGCCTGCGGTCCTTCTTCTCCGGCCTCGGCGCGGGGGCCTCATGGGCGGGGGTCTCCGGCTTAGGTGCGGGGGCGGGCGCGGGCTTTTCGGCCTCGGATTCGGGCTGGGGGACGGGCTCCGGCTCATCGGGAGCCTCATAGGTGAGCTTTACCCTGGCCGGCACCGAGCCGATGCCCAGGAACCCCGCCTTGCCCCGGTGGAGGACCTCCACGGACACGTCGTCCCGGTCCATCCCCAGCTGGAGCAGGCCTCGGGTGATGGCCTCGTCCTCGGTCTTGCCGGTAACTTCAATATACTTCAGCACGGTTCTGCCTCCTTACTTTATTGTTCCTTGTCCTCGGGGGCACGGGCTTCCTCTTGCCCCTCCCCGGGCTTCTCCTCCCGCTCCGGGGGCGTCCCGGCGGCAGCCGGTTCCGACTGGGTCCCGGCCGGCAGGGCCTTCTCCTCCTCAGGGAGCGGGCCGGCGTCCTCCGTCTCCGTTTTGGCGGGGCCGCTGGGGTCGTGATACGGAGTGACGGGGTAGCGGCCGGGGTCGTAGGCCCGGCCCCGGGCGAACCGGCGCAGGCCTTCCTGGCTGGCGCCGCCCACATCGGCGGCCTTCTCCTTCTTGGGCTGCTTTTTGCTGCCGGCGGCGATGGCGGCGGCCTTCTTCTCGGCGGCCTTGCGGCGGCGCTCCTTCTCGGCCTCCTTGGCCTTCAGCCTCTGCTCCTCCATGGCCTTCTGGGCGGCCTCGTAGTCCTTTTTCAGCATCCTGCCGGCGATGACCTCCTGGATCATCCCGAAGGCGGAGTTGGCGATCCAGTAGATGCACATGCCGGCGGGGAGGGTGTAGCCGATCCACAGGGACATGACGGGGCCCATCAGCTTCATCATCCAGTTGTTCTGCTGCTGGTTCTCCGACTGGTTCTGGCTCATCCGATTGGTCCGCATGGACACCTCATAGGACACCAGAGACAGCACCGCGGAGATGACGGGCAGCAGGAACAGGCCTATCGCGCCCCAGATGTCCCCGGATTTGAACAGCTCCGAGTTCCAGAAGGCCAGGCTCGGGATGCGGGACAGGTCGATGCCGAAAAAGTTGAAGTTGATGACGAACATGCCGAACAGGCCGGTGGTGGTGGCGCCGGCGGCGGCCGCCGCGGCGTCAAGGTTGCCGGCGTTCAGCCGGGGCGCCAAAAGCAGTTCGTTGGTGCCGATCGGCGTGAAGTCCGCCCAGCCCAGCACCTTGGCCACGGCGATGGTGGCGTCCTCCTTCAGCATCATCAGATACTTGAAGGGCCGGCGGATGATGGCGTACAGCGGCATCAGGATCAGCAGGGGCAGAAAGGACCAGCCGCAGCCGCCGAACATGCTGGTGCCGCTCTCGGAATACAGCTTCTGGATCTCCTGGTTGGCCCGCTCCTTGTCGTTGCCGCAGCGCCTCTGGATCTCCTGCACCTGGCCGGACAGGATGCTGGACTTGATCATGCTCCGCTTGCCCTTGATGGAGAGGGGGAACAGGATGACCTTGACGATCAGGGTAAAGAGGATGAGCGCCGCGCCGTAGCTGTTGAATACCAGGCAGAGGAACCGCAGCAGCAGGCTGAAAGGCGCCATGAGTATTTGCCAAATATCCATATCTGGCCTCCTATTTGTATCGGATTTTTTTCGGGGGCACGGGATCGTAAATGATGGACTTCTGTCTGTGGAAGGGATGGCACCGCAGCACCCGCCACGCGGCCATGGCCCCGCCCTTCAGCGCGCCGTAGGTCTCCACCGCCTCCAGGGCGTAGGCGGAACAAGTGGGGGTGAACCGGCAGCAGGGGGGCGTGGCGGGGGAGATGTTCTTCCGGTAGAACCGGATGAGCCATAACAGCGCCCTTTTCAGCATGAGGGACCGCCCTTTCCCCGAAGGCCCAGCTTGTCCGCCAGGGTCAGGAAGGAGCGCTCCAGCTGCCGGTAGCGGCTGTGGGCGGCCTTCACCCGGGCCACCACCACCAGATCCACGCCGCCGGTCAGCTCCTCCTCGTGGAGCCGGTAAATCTCCCGCAGGCGGCGGCGCACCCGGTTGCGGACCACGGCGCAGCCCAGCTTGGTGGACACGGTCAGCCCCAGCCGGTTGCCCCCTCCGCCCCGCCGGCGGGCATAGAGGGCCAGCCGCCCGTCGGCGGCGGATCTTCCCTTCTGATAGGCCCGGCGGAACAGGTGGTTTTCCTTCAACGACACAGTGAACTTCATTTCCGTCCTCTTTTCCGGGAAACGGACAGAGGGGCGAGGGATCCTGCCTCCCGCGCCCCGGTCTCTGTCAATATTCCGTATCCCGCTCTCGCGGCATCAGTGGGTCAGGCGGACGCGGCCCTTGGCGCGGCGGCGGGCCAGCACCTTGCGGCCGTTCGCGGTGGCCATACGCTTGCGGAAGCCGTGGACCATGGAGCGGTGGCGCTTTTTGGGCTGATAGGTACGAAGCATCGGGATACACCTCCTGTCAATGATAGAGCGGCGGAGACCCGCCGCTGTTCCACAACGTCCCCGTCGGGACGCGGTCGGCATCTTGAGCGCGATAAGCGCAAAGGGAATTATATCGTACCTTCCGCCTCTTTGTCAATCAAAAATTCTGATTTTATTCCGTCTTTTCCCCGGGACACAAGATATTGTGGCCGTTTTGCGCCGCAATCACTATTTGCCTTCGTTTTTGTCAAAATACCGCGTTTTATGGAAGGACAGGGCCCGAAGCCGCGCCCTGTTTGGAAAGATTTATGGGCGGAGAATTGCGGAAAAAGCTTGCCTGCAAGGGTTTTTTTTGGTATAATAAATCAGTTGCGATATCAAGATTTTAGGGGGCCGTGACCGATGAACTCCGCCGCCGATATATGGGAAAAAGTAAAGAGCATGATGGCCGGCGAACTGACCGCCGTCACCATGGACACCTGGTTTGGGGATGTGGAGGCCGTGGCCCTGGAGGACACCCGGCTGGTCCTTTGCGTCCCCTCCGATTTTAAGCGAAACATCATCCGCACCCGGTTTTTGTCCAACGTGCAGAAGGCCCTGAAGGAACTGTTCTCCTTCGACGTGGACGTGGCCCTGCTGCTGAGCGAGGAGCGGGACGCCTACATCTCCAAAGCGCCCAAGCCCCTGGACCCGGAGGTGGAGAAGTACACCTTCGAACGGTTCGTGGTGGGCTCCACCAATAAATTCGCCTTTACCGCCGCCCAGAAGGTGGCCGACGAGCCCGGCGGGTCCTACAACCCCCTGTTCATCTACGGCCAGTCCGGCCTGGGAAAGACTCACCTGCTCCACGCCATCGCCAACCGGGTGCGGCAGAACCACCCGAACTACCGCATCCTCTATATCCAGAGCGAGGCCTTTGTAAACGAGCTGATCGACGATCTGCGCCACGGCCGGGACATGCAGAAATTTCGGGACAAGTACCGCAATGTGGACGTGTTCCTCATGGACGACGTGCAGTTCATCGCCGGCAAGGACTCCAGCGAGGAGGAGCTGTTCCACACCTTCAACACCCTGTACGAGCAGAAAAAGCAGATCGTCTTCACCGCCGACCGGCCGCCCCAGGAGATGCTCCGGCTGGAGCAGCGGCTCCGCACCCGGTTCGAGCAGGGTCTCCCGGCGGACATCCAGCCCCCGGACTACGAGACCAGGGTGGCCCTTTTGAAGAACAAGGCGCTGGAGCGGGGCATCTCCCTGCCCGACCCGGTGCTCTCCTACGTGGCGGAGAACATCACCTCCAACGTGCGGCAGATCGAGGGCGTGGTCAACAAGATCATGGCCTTCCAGGAGCTGATGGGGGTCCAGGTGGACGTGGAGACCACCATCCGCGCCGTGCGGGACATCCTCCGCTCCAAGGAGAACTTCCTCCCCTCGGCGGACACCATCATCCAGGAGGTGGCCCGGTTCTACGAACTGGACAGCGCCGCCCTCCGGGGCCAGAGCCAGAGCAAAGAGATCTCCACCGCCCGGAACGTGGCCATGTATATCATCCGGGAGATGACCCAGCTCTCCTTAAGCGAGATCGGCCAGCAGTTCGGCGGCCGGCACCACTCCACGGTGCTCAACTCCATCAACCGGGTGGAGAAGGTGATGAAAGAGCAGCCCGAGCTGACCGAGGTCATCCGGGACATCACCAACGCGGTCAACGCCGCCTATTGACGACTTCGTCCGGAGGTCTTTTTCCACAGTTTTTCGGACTGTGCTGTCTATCCCTGTGGAAACCCGGTCTCGTCCCCCCTCCCCCGTTCAAATCTGAGGACGTTCTGCGGAAGTCGGTTCGGACGCCCCGAACCGCCGCCCGCCCCGGTTTCCGCCCCGTTTCCACACTTCCACACCCCCTAAGTACTATTACGAAAAGAGAAAAACACCTCCTCTCAAGAGAGAGAGAAAGGAGACCGCAATGAAATTTTCCTGTGAAAAAGCGATCCTGCAGAGCGCGGTGACCACCGCCGGACGGGTGGTGGCGGCAAAGAGTTCCATCCAGGCCCTGGAGGGCGTGCTGATCGAGGCGGGGACCGGCTACCTCCGCTTCAGCGGCTACAATCTGGAGACCGGCATCGTCACCCGGGTGGAGGCCCAGGTAGACCAGCCCGGGGCCATTGTGGTGTCCGCCCGGCTGTTCGGAGAGATCCTCCGCCGCCTGCCCGACGACGTGGTGGCGGTGACCACCCAACCCAACTCCTCCATCCACATCGCCTGCGGGGACACCTCCTTCGACATCATGGGCAGCAGTGACGAGGATTATCCCGAACTGCCCTCCGTCAGCGACGGGCGGTCCCTGACCGTCGCCAAGGGGGACCTCCGCGCCATGATCTCCCAGGTGATCTTCGCCGTCAGCGACAACGAGAGCCGCCCCATCCACACCGGCGCCCTGTTCGAGGCGGCGGGCGAGGAACTGACCATGGTGGCGGTGGACGGCTTCCGCCTGGCCCTCCGTCGGGAGAAGACGGCATCCCCCGTGGACGGCTCCCCCTTCTCCTTTGTGGTCCCCGGCGCCGCCCTCAGCGAGGTGGAGAAGATCTGTGACGACAGCGACGAGCCCGTCACCGTCACCCAGGGCAGCCGCCACGTCACCTTCCAGGTGGGGGACACCTGGCTGGTGGCCCGCCGCCTGGAGGGGGAATTCCTCAACTATCGCCAGACCATCCCTCAGAGCAATCCCATCTCTGTGGAGGCCGAGACCGCCGATCTGCAACGGTCCATCGACCGGGCCTCCCTCATCATCAACGACAAACTGAAAAGTCCTCTCCGCTGCAAGTTCGGCGACGGGGTGCTCTCCATCACCTCCAAGACCGCCATCGGGGCCGCGTTCGACCGCTGCCCCATCGACGGAGACGGCAAAGACCTGGAGATCGGCTTCAACAACCGCTTCCTCATGGACGCGGTGAAGGCCGCCCCCGCCGGCAGGATCCGCCTGGAGCTGAATACCGCCACCTCTCCCTGCCTGATTCTGCCCCAGAAGGGGGAGCCGGAGAACTTCCTGTATATGGTGCTCCCGGTCCGGCTTCGGGCGGGGGAATAAAGGGCCTATGAGCGAACAGCGCATCAAAATAGAGACGGAATTCATTAAGCTCCAGGACCTGCTGAAATTCGCCGGCGCTGTGGAGACCGGGGGAGAGGCCAAGGTGCTCATCCAGGAGGGCGCGGTGAAGGTCAACGGCGAGGTGTGCGCCATGCGGGGCAAAAAGCTCCGCCCCGGCGACCGGGCCTCGCTGGACGGCGTCACGCTGGTGGTGGAATGACTGTCAACGAGATTGCTCTGGACTTTTTCCGGAACTACGTCCACTTTGAGGCGGCGTTCCACCCCGGGGTCAACGTGATCGTGGGGGACAACGCCCAGGGCAAGACCAACCTGCTGGAGGCGGTGGCCTATCTGTCCTCCGCCTCCTCCCACCGGGCCCGGTACGACCGGGAGATGATCCAGCACGGGGTGGACTCCGCCTTTCTCAGAGGACAGGTGCTCAGCCGGGGGCGGGAATTCACCCTGGAGGCCGACCTGTTCCGGGGGGCCCGCCGGGTCCTCCGCTCCAACGGCGTCCGGCTGAAGACGGCGGCGGAGCTGTCCGGCATCCTCACCACCGTTCTGTTCTGCCCGGAGGATCTGAACCTGATCCGGGAGGGGGCCGAGGCCCGCCGGCGGTTTCTGGACGACTGTATCTGTCAGCTGCGGCCCAAATACGCCGCCGCCCTGGCGGAGTATAAGCGTCTCTATCAGCACAAGCTCCGCATCCTCCGGGACTGGGAGGAAAACCCCTCCCTGCTGGATGCCCTGGACGACTTCTCCCTGCGGATGGCCCAGTGCGGCGCGGTGATCGTCCACTACCGGGCCCACTTCGTCAAACGGCTGCTGGAGGCCGCCCCCTCCATCCACGCGGACTGCTCCGGCGGCCGGGAGGGCCTGTCCCTGCGGTACGAGACGGTGTCTGCCGTCACCGACCCGGAGGTGCCCCCCAAGGTCATCCTGCCCCAGCTGCTCTCCCACCAGGAGAGCCACCGCCGGGCGGAGATCGAGTCCCGCGCCTGCCTCTCCGGCCCTCACAAGGACGACGTGGCGGTGGAGATCGACGGGCAGCCCGCCAAGGCGTTCGCCTCCCAGGGGCAGACACGCACCGCCGCCCTGGCCCTGAAGCTGGCCGCGAGGGACATCTTCCGCCAGGAGACGGGGGAGTGGCCGGTGCTCCTGCTGGACGACGTGCTGTCCGAGCTGGACGCCCGGCGGCAGGAGTTCGTGCTGAACCGCATCACCGCCGGCCAGGTATTCATCACCTGCTGCGAGGAGGGGACCCTGTCCCGGCTGAAGGGCGGGAAGGTCTTCCGCATCCGGAATGGGGCGCTGTTATGAGCTATCTGCATCTGGGCCAATCGGTCATGCTCCCGGAGGAGACGATCATCGGCGTATTCGATCTGGACAACACCACCTGGTCCTTCCGCACCCGCCGCTTTCTGGAGCGGGCGGAGGCGGAGGGAAGGGTGATCCCCGTGGGGGACGACCTGCCCCGCTCCTTTGTCCTCAGCCGGGAGGGGGACGGCCCCGCCCTGGTCCATATCACTCAGCTGACCACCGCCACGCTGCAGCGGCGGGCGGAGGACGACAGCCTGGAATAACACACGACCTGAAAAGAGGAGGAGATCACATGGCAGCGCAGCAAATCCAATTTCTGTGGCAGGACCGCAAGCGTCACCTTGGCCTGCCCATCTCGTTTACCCGCTTCATGCTCAGCGAGGACCGGCTCTTTATGGAGAAGGGCTTGTTGAACCTGAAGGCCAGCGAACTGCTGCTCTATCGCATCCGGGACCTGGAGCTGACCATGACCCTGTGGCAGCGGATCTTCGGGGTGGGCACCATCTGCGTGAAGTCCACCGACCAGAGCACCCCCGACCTGGACCTGGTGAACGTCAAGAACCCCAGGGAGGTCAAGGAGATGATCCACCAGCTGGTGGAGGACGCCAAGAACAAGCGCCGCATGAGTTCCATGGAGATCATGGGCGGCGGTCCCGGCGGCCCCGGACCGGACATGGACGGGGACGGGTTCCCGGATCACATGGATTTCTGATACCCCGCGCCCGCCGCCGGAGAGGGCGGCGCGGCTTCGCGCGAACAATGGGAGGACATTATGGCAGACGAACGGATTGTAAACTCCGCCGCTCCGGTGGAGCATGAATACGGCGGCTCGGAGATCGAGGTGCTGGAGGGCCTGGACCCGGTGCGGAAGCGCCCGGGCATGTATATCGGCTCCACCTC
>CANRFU010000066.1 GCA_947629975.1 uncultured Oscillospiraceae bacterium
CCTTCTACACCCTGCTGCGGGACGGGATGCAGCTGGGCATGAACATCCACTACACCGTCCAGCCGGTGGCCCGGGGCATCGCCGACGCGCTGCTCATCGCCAGGGACTTTCTGGACGGGGACGACGTGTGCCTGGTGCTGGGGGACAACATCTTCTGGGCGGAGGGCTTCCCGGACACCCTGAAAGGGGCGGCCGCCGGAAACCAGGGCGCCACCGTGTTCGGCTGCAGGGTGGACGACCCGCGCCCCTTCGGCGTGGTGGAGTTCGGCCCCGACGGCAAGGCCATCTCCATCGAGGAGAAGCCGGAGCGCCCAAAGTCCAACTATATCGTCCCCGGTCTGTACTTCTACAGCAATGAGGCGCTGGACATCGCCGCCAACATGGCTCCCTCCGCCCGGGGGGAGCTGGAGATCACCGATGTGAACCTGGCCTTCCTTCGGCAGGGCCGGCTGCGGGTCATCCCCCTGGACGACAACTATGTCTGGATGGACGCGGGCAGCGCCGACAGTATGCTGGCGGCCGCCCAGACCATTCACGACCTCCAGAGCGGGGGCGCCTATGTGGGCTGCGTGGAGGAGGAGGTCTACAGAGAGGGCTGGATCGACAAGGCCCATCTGCGCAAGCTGGGGACCGAATTGAAGATGACCGCCTACGGCCAGCATTTGCTGGATCTCTGAGAAGATGCCAAAAGGGCCGCTCCCTGCCGGGAGCGGCCCTTCGCTGTCCGCGAACCGTTCAGATGACCCGGATGCGGATGACGCCCTCGATGGCTTTGATGTGGGTCAGGGCGTCCTCCGCGGCGGGGGCGCTGATATCCAGCATGGTGTAGGCGTACTCGCCCTTGGACTTGTTGGTCATGTTCTCCACGTTGATGCCGTCCTTGGACAGGGCGCCGGTGATGCTGGCCAGCATGTTGGGGATATTCTTGTGGAACACGCACAGCCGCTGGACGCCGGAGCGCTCCATGGCCACGCTGGGGTAGTTGACGCTGTTGCGGATGTTCCCGTTCTCCAGATAGTCCCGCAGTTCGTCGGCGGCCATCACGGCGCAGTTGTCCTCGCTCTCGGGGGTGGAGGCGCCCAGGTGGGGCAGAGCCACCACGCCCTCGGCCAGGGTGACGGTGTTGTTGGGGAAGTCGGTGACGTACCGGGCCACCTTGCCGGACTGGAGGGCCGCCAGCAGGTCGGCGTCGTTCACCAGCTCGCCCCGGGCCAGATTGATGAGCCGCACCCCGTCTTTCATGGAGGCAATGGCGGCGGCGTTGACAAAGCCCCTGGTGCCGGCGTTGCAGGGCACATGGAGGGTGATATAATCGCTGCTGCGGTACAGTTCGTTCACGTCCTTGACCACCTTCACGTGGCGGTCCAGCCGCAGGGCGGCGTCCACCGACAGGTAGGGATCGTAGCCGTACACGTCCATGCCCAGGTTCAGGCCGATGTTGGCCACCAGCGCGCCGATGGCGCCCAGGCCGATGACGCCCAGGGTCTTGCGGTACACCTCGGGGCCCACGAAGGCGGACTTGCCCTTCTCCACGGCGGCGGCCACGTCCACCCCTTCGGTCCTGGCCTGGGCCCTGACCCATTCGGCGCCGCCGATGACGTCCCGGGAGGCCAGCAGCAGGGCGCAGAGGACCAGTTCCTTCACCGCGTTGGCGTTGGCGCCGGGGGTGTTGAACACCACGATGCCCGCCTCGGCGCACTTGTCCACGGGGATGTTGTTGGTGCCCGCGCCCGCCCGGGCGATGGCCAGCAGATTCGCGGGGAAGGGGTACTCGTGCAGCTTGGCGGAGCGGACCAGGATGCCGTCCTCGTTCTCCGCGCTGTCGCTGACGGTAAAGTTCTCGGCGGGCAGGCGGTTCAAGCCCACCGCCGCGATCTTGTTCATGGTTTTGACATTGAACATGGTGATAACCTCTTTCAGTTGTTCTTGTCGAAGGCCTTGATGAAGTCGGCCAGTTTCTCCACGCCCTCGGTGGGCATGGCGTTGTAGATGGAGGCCCTCATGCCGCCCACGTTCCGGTGGCCCTTCAGGTTGACGAAGCCGGCGGCGGTGGCCTCGGCCACGAACTTGGCGTCCAGCTCCGGGTCGGCGGAGCGGAAGGTCACGTTCATGTCGGACCGGGAGCCCTTCTCGGCGGCGCAGGTGAACAGGCGGGAGTTGTCCAGCACATCGTACAGCATCTGGGCCTTGTCGTGCTTGATCTTCTCCATGCCTTCCACGCCGCCCTTGGAGTCCAGCCACTCCAGCACCAGGCCCAGCATGTAGATGCACCAGCAGGGCGGGGTGTTGTACATGGAGTCCTTGTCGATCATGGTCTTGTAGTTCATCATCAGCGGGGTGTAGGGCAGCTCATGGCCGGCCAGGTCCTCCCGGACGACGGCGATGGTGAGGCCCGCGGGGGCCAGGTTCTTCTGGGCGCCGCCGAAGATGATGCCGTACTTGGACACGTCCACCACACGGCTCAGGAAGTCGGAGGACATATCGCAGACGATGGGCACGTCCCCGGTGTCGGGCACGTACTGCCACTCGGTGCCGTAGATGGTGTTGTTGGCGCAGTAGTAGAAGTAGCTGGCCTCGGGGTCCAGCTTCAGCTGGTCCTGGGCGGGGATATAGGTGTGGTTCTTATCCTCGCTGGAGGCGGCCAGGTTGATCTGGCCGTACTTCTTCGCCTCCTTGTAGGCGATGTTGGAGAAGTTGCCGGTGACGGCGTAGTCCGCCTTGCCGCTCTTGCCGATCAGGTTCAGCGGGACCATGGAGAACTGGCTGGAGGCGCCGCCCTGGAGCAGCAGCACCTTATAGTTGTCGGGCACGTGGAACAGCCGGATGAAGTTGGCCTTGGTGTCGTCGAAGATCTTCTGGAACACCTTGGAGCGGTGGCTCATCTCCATCACGGACATGCCGGAACCCTGATAGTTGGTGATCTCCTTTCCGGCCCGCTCCAGCACCTCAAGGGGAAGCATGGACGGCCCGGCGGAAAAGTTATAGACGCGATCTGCCATGGCTGTTATCCTCCTGTTTTTCGCAAATTTACTGCTTTAGCGTAGTATTCGTATTATATGTTCTGTCCGGGCCGTCTGTCAACGGCATAAGGGCTTAAAAAAGGTGGAAATGAGGGGGATCCCTTTGTGGATTCTTGCGCAGTTTTCCCGATTTTCTATTGACACCCCCGGTTATGACTACTAAAATATAGGAGAAAAGGGTGGTTGGCTCCCGTTCGGCAACCGGCCGGGAGGGTAAACGGGAGGCCAGCGCCCAATACTTACTTACAGGAGGCGTTTCCCCATGAAATTCGAGAAAAAAGCGGTCATCTTCGATCTGGACGGCGTCATCTGCTTTACCGACAAGTTCCACTACCAGGCGTGGAAGGCGTTGGCGGACCGGCTGGGCATCTACTTCGACGAGAAGATCAACGACCGGCTGCGGGGCGTCAGCCGCATGGCCAGCCTGGAGATCATCCTGGAGCGGGCCACCGAGACCTACACCCAGGAGCAGAAGGAGGCCTTCGCCGAGGAGAAGAACAACACCTACCGGGAGCTGCTGAAGAACATGAGCCCCGCCGACCTGACCGACGAGGTGCGGGACACCCTGGTGGAGCTGCGGAACCGGGGCTACAAGCTGTCCATCGGCTCCTCCAGCAAGAACACCAAGTTCATCCTGGGGCAGATCGGCCTGGGCGACTTCTTTGACGCCATCGCCGACGGCACCGACATCACCCACTCCAAGCCCGACCCCGAGGTCTTCCTGAAGTCCGCTGAGAAGATCGGCATCGCCCCCGCCGACTGCGCGGTGGTGGAGGACGCCAAGGCCGGCATCCAGGCCGCCAAGGCCGGCGGCATGACCGCCCTGGCCCTGTTTGGCGACGCCAAGGGCTGCGGCGAGGAGGACTATGACCTGAAGTCCTTCTCCGACCTGCTGAACATTCTCTGATTCGACCGACCGGCCCGCTCGTCACCGGGCGGGCCGGCGTTTCTGGAGGGAAACTGTGCGATGAGACCATATGCGTTTGGCGTGGACATCGGCGGCACCGCCATCAAGCTGGGACTGTTCCGCACCACCGGGCAGCTGATGGAAAAGGGCAGTATCCCCACCCGCACCGAGAACGGCGGGGAGAACGTGCTGCCCGACGTGACGGCCGCCCTGAACCGTGCCCTGAACCGCCGCAATTTCACCTGGGACGACGTGGAGGGCGTGGGCATGGGGGTGCCCGGCCCGGTGGACGGGAACGGCACCGTCCACCAGTGCATCAACCTGGGCTGGGGGGTATTCAACATTCCCCGGACCATCCGCGGCCTGGAGCCCCACATCGACCGGTTCAAGGTCACCAATGACGTGAACGCCGCCACCCTGGGCGAGCTGTGGCAGGGGGGCGCCAAGGGGCGCAGGAGCGCTTTTATGATCACCCTGGGCACCGGCATCGGCGGCGGCCTGGTGGTCAACGAGCGCATCGTCAACGGCACCGGCGGCGCTGCCGGGGAGATCGGCCACTTCCGGGTGGTGACGGATGAGCCGGAGGCCTGCAAATGCGGCGGCCACGGCTGCCTGGAACAGTACTGCTCCGCCACCGGGCTGCTCCGCTGCGCCCGCCGCGCCCTGGCGGAGCCGAGCCATCTGCCTACCTGCCTGATAGACGACGGGGAGCTGACCGCCAAAAAGGTGTGCGACGCCGCCAAGGCCGACGACCCGCTGGCCGTCCATCTGGTGGACCAGCTGGGGGACCGGCTGGGCTGGGCGCTCACCGCCGTGGCCGGCACCTGCGACCCGGAGGTGTTCGTCATCGGCGGAGGGCTGTCCAACGCGGGGCGGTTCCTGCTGGAGCGCATCGAGGCGGGCTACCGCAGATACGCCTTCCACGCCTACCGGGACACCCCGTTCTCCCTGGCCCAGCTGGGCAACGACGCCGGCATCTACGGCTGCGTCAGGATGTTACTTTAAGGAGGATAATCATCTATGCTTGATTTCAGCAGAGCAAGCGAGTGGAAGATCGTTGAGACGAATTTTGACCCCAGCGCCCTGGGCAAGGTGGAGGCCAACTTCTGCCTGGGCAACGGCTATCTGGGCCTCCGCTCCGCCACCGAGGAGAAGTACCTGAACGAGACGAGGGACCTGCTGGTGGCGGGCACCTTCGACCAGTACTCCCCCGAGGAGGTCACCGAGCTGCCCAACGCCGCCGACGTGACCAACATCGAGCTGACCCTGAACGGCTGCCGGTTCGACCTGACCCACGGGACCATCGTCTCCTACGAGCGGGCCATCGACCTGAAGACCGGCCTGCTCACCCGGGACGTGGTGTGGACCTCCCCTAAGGGGGAGACCTTCACCCTCAAGTTCGAGCGGGTGGTATCCCTCAAGCGGCTGCACACCATCGTCATGCGGGTGTCGGTCACCCCGGAGAAGGACGCCGTCGTCGGCATCCAGTCCGGCATCGACGGCCGCGTCACCTGCGACGGCTCCCAGCACTTCACCGAGGGCCAGACCCGGTTCTACGACAAGAAATACCTGCAATACGTCCCCCGGACCATCCAGTCCGGCATCACCTTCGTCATCGACGCCACCCACAAATTCACCCTGGGCGGCGAGGGCGTCACCCCCAAGAGCGACATCAACATCCTGCGCCGCCGGATGTTCTCCAAGTTCTCCTTCGACGTGAAGGCCGGCCAGACCCTGGTGATGGAGAAGTTCGCCAACGTCTACACCACCCGGGACAAGGAGGCGGGGGCCTACCGGCTCACCGTGGCCGACCTCCAGGCCTACGCCCTGGAGCAGCTCAAGGCAGACGAGGTGGACGGGTTCGACGCCATCGCGGCCGAGTCCGCCCAGACCTGGCAGGACAAGGTGTGGGACCGGGTGCCCATCGAGATCGACGGGCCGGCGTTCGACCAGCTGCTGATCCGCTTTGCCCAGTACCACATGCAGCTCATGACCCCCGCCCACGACAACCGCATGAACATCGGCGCCAAGGGCTTCTCCGGCGAGGGGTACAAGGGCCACACCTTCTGGGACACCGAGATCTTCCTGCTGCCCTACTTCATCTTCAATATGCCCGAGGTGGCCCGGAGCCTGGAGGAGTACCGCTACCTGTCCCTGCCCGGCGCCCACGCCAAGGCGAAGCATAACGGGTATGAGGGCGCCCAGTTCCCCTGGGAGTCCGCCTGGCTGGACGACGGCGAGGTGACACCCGAGTACATGGGCACCGACATCGTCACCGGCCAGCTCATCAAGGTGTGGACCGGCTTCATCGAGATCCACATCACCTCCGACGTGGCCTTCGGCGTGTGGCAGTACTATATGTGCACCGGCGACGAGGACTACATGGACAGGTACGGCTACGAGCTGATCTTCGACTGCGCCAGGTTCTGGAACAGCCGTCTGGAGCCGGGAGCCGACGGGATGCTCCACATCAACGACGTGGTGGGCCCCGACGAGTACAAGGAGCATGTCAACGACAACGCCTACACCAACTACCTGGCCCGGTGGAACATCCAGAAGGCCATGGAGTACGCCGCCAAACTGGAGGCGGAGAAGCCCGACCTGTACGCCGCCCTGGACGCCAAGCTGGGGCTTGCGAACCTGCGGGGACAGTGGGCGGACAAGGTGGACAGGATCTTCCTGACCCGGCCCAACGAGAACAACGTGCTGCCCCAGGATTCCACCTACCTGACGCTGAAGGACATCGACCTCAGCAAATACAAGGCCCAGGCCCACGTGGGCGGCATCTACAAGGACTACAACCAGGAGCAGATCACCAAGATCCAGGTGTCCAAGCAGGCCGACGTGATGGTGCTGTTCTACCTGATGGAGGATCTGTTTCCCAAGGAGGTCAAGCTGGCCAGCTGGGACTACTACGAGCCCCGCTGCCTCCACGACTCCAGCCTGAGCCTGTCCACCCACTCGGTGCTGGCCAGCGACATCGGCGACCCGGAGCTGGGCTACCGGATGTTCGAGAAGGCCTGCCTCATCGACCTGGACAACGCCAATCCCCACTCCTCCGACGCGGGCATCCACGCCGCCTCTTACGGCGGGCTGTGGCAGTGCGTGGTCTACGGGTTCGGCGGCCTGCGGATGCTGGGCGGGAACCTCCGCATCAGCCCCAACATGCCCAAGGCGTGGAACAAGCTGCGCTACACCATCCTGTGGAAGGGGCAGAAGCTCTCCGTCACCGCCACGGCGGACAGCGTGGAGATCGTCAACGAGACGGGCTCCGCCCCCGTCACCCTGGAGGTGTGGGGCGGGAACTATACCTTCACCGACCGGTTGAACGTGACCCGATAAGTTTCGCGGACCGAAGCGGCGGGAGTGAAAGCGCTCCCGCCGCTTTTTCCCTTTTTCTGAGATCCTCTTGCAAATCGGCACAAGAAGTAGTATACTTAGCAAGACCTTACCACAAGAAAACTGACCGGTGAGAAAGGAGAACAACGATGAGAAAACGTCTGCTCGCGATGCTGCTGGCGGTGTGTATGGTGATCGCCTGCGCGCCCGCGGTATCCGCCGCGGAGACAGTCCGGGAGACCGACTTCTTCACGGATCAGCCCCACAGCGATGTGAATTACGAGGACATGAAGTACGAGGAGATGGACAGCGAAACCTTCGAGGCCGACGCGGAGGCCGTCCGCGCCCTGCTGGACGATGCGGCCAACGCCGCCCAGGTGGAGGAGCTGTTCACCGCCTTTACCGACAATTTCCAGAAGCTTGACACCATGTATACCCTGATCTCCATCCGCAACTCCCGCGATGTGACCGACGAGTACGCCGCCGATGAGCTGGTCCGCCTGGATACGGTCTACACGGAGGCGGTGGAGGCCCTGATCTTCCTGATCCAGGACATTTTGAAGTCCCCCTGCGACGCCTTCCTGCGGGCCCAGCTCAGCGCGGGCGACACTGAGTATTACATGGCCTACGGCGGCACCTCTGAGGAGCAGAAGGCTTTGTCCGCCCGGGAGACCGCTCTGGAAAACCAGTACAAAATCATCAGCGACAGTTTCACCGTCCAGTACGGGGGGCAGGAGATGGACGTGGAGTACGCCCAGTCCCTCTATTATGACGGCGAGATTACCCGGGACCAGTACGTGGAGTTCCTGAACCAGTACAGCCTTGACCTGGCCGACGCGCTGGGCGAGGTCTATCTGGAACTGCTGGACGTGCGCAATCAGATCGCCGAGTCTTACGGCTATGACAACTATGTGGACTACGCGTACGAGAGCATTTACGGCCGCGACTACACGCCCGAGGAGATCCTGGCCTACGAGCAGGCCGTGAAGGAGAACGTCCCCGACCTGGAATATGAGACGGAAATGCTCTCCTACTATCTGCTCCCGGACGAGATCGATTCCGCCGACTATACCGGCGATAAGGCGCTGGATATGATCGAGCCGTACATCGGTCGGATGTCCAGCGAGCTGGCCGAGACCTTCTCTTATATGCGGGACCACGGGCTTTACGACACCGAGGCCGACGAGCACAAGGACGGCACCGGGTTCACCACCATCCTGCCCAGCTATGGCGCCCCCTTTTTCTTCAACACCCCCACCGAGAACTTGTACGACTTCACCACCGCCGTCCACGAGTTCGGCCACTACAACAACTATTACTGGCATCCCTGCGGCTGGAACGACGAGTCCTGCAACTATGACTCCGCCGAGGTCCACTCCCAGGGCATGGAGCTGATGTTCTCCCACTGGTATCCCGAGATCTTCGGTGAGGAGGCCGGCCAGTCCGTGCTGGATTACCAGGTGGACAACCTGCTTTACGCCATCATGGACGGCGCCCTGTTCGACGAATGGCAGCAGTACGCCTATACCACCGAGGACGTGACGGTGAAGGATCTGAACGCCAAGTGCCTCCAGCTGTACATGGACTACGGTCTGATCGAAGAGGACGACGAGTATGCGGACTATTACAGCGCCATGTGGGCGTTCATTTCCCGCAATTTCACCAACCCCGTGTACTACATCAGCTACTCCACCTCCGCCGCCGGCGCCTTCGCCTTCTGGCTGGACGCCCAGCAGAGCGGGGACTACTACGCCGCGCTGGACGAGTATCTGAAGTTCGTGGCCCTCCCCGCGACGACCAACTTCCAGGAGAGCTTCGAGCAGCTGGGCATGGAGAACCCCATCTCCCCGGAATACATTGAGGAGCTGTGCGCCGCGATCAACGAGGCCATGGATGTGGATGGCCGCTATACGTCCCTGGCCATGTCGCTCTACGCGGCTCAGACGTTCAGCGATGTGGATTTCACCGCCTGGTACGCCGAGACTGTGGGCCAGGTCTACCTGTATGACCTGATGCAGGGCGTCAGCGAAACCAGGTTCGATCCCTCCGGCAGCGCCTCCCGCGCCATGGCCGCCACCATCCTGTGGCGCCTGGAGGAGGAGCCCGAGGCCGGCAGCACCTCCTTTACCGATCTGGCGGCCGGCTCCTGGTATGAGGACGCCGTGAACTGGGCGGCGGAAAACGGCATTGTTGACGGCTACGGCGACGGCACCTTCGGCCCGGACGATCCCATCACGCGGGAGCAGATGGCCAAGCTGGTCTACAACGTCTATCATTTGGACTTTGACGGACAGCAGCCCGCCGCGCTCAGCTTTATCGACGCCGGTCAGGTCTCCCCCTGGGCGAAGGATGCCATGGAGTGGTGCGTGGCCAACGGCATCTATCAGGGCGACGGGAACGGTATGCTGTTCCCCCAAAAGACGCTCAACCGGGCGGAACTGGCCCAGGTGCTGTGCAATCTCTGCGATGTCATTCTCGGAGAGACCGCCGCTTACAGCGCGGAGCCGGGACCCGCGGTCATCTCCGCAGAAGGCGCGCCTGTCTGTGCGCCCCTGGCTTTGAAATGACCGCCGCGAAACGCGGCAAAAGCGCCCGCCGGAAAACTCCGGCGGGCGCTCCTTTTCTCACACGGTCTCAGATCACATAGTCCCCCGCGTCCGCATCCGGTCGGATCAGGTCGGCAATGGTGATCTTGTCCAGATACGCTCCGATGACCTGATCCAGACCCTGCCACAGGGAGAGGGTGCGGCAGCTGGCCGCCCGCGGACAGGGGGCGGCCCCATCCTCCAGGCAGGCCACCGGGGCCAGGGAGTCCTCCGTGAGGCGGAGAAGGTCCCCCACGGTGTACTGCTCCGGGGCGCGGGTCAGCTTATAGCCGCCGCCTTTGCCCCGCAGGCCGGAGAGCAGATTGTGCTTGACCAGCGACTTCAAAATGCTCTCCAGGTACTTTTCCGAGATCTCCTGCCGCTGGGCGATATCCTTCAGGGGGATATAGCCCTCGCCGCTGTGCTCCGCCATGTCGATGAGCACCCGGAGCGCATAACGGCCCTTGGTCGAGATGAGCATACCGATCCCTCCTCTGTGCAACCTATTATACAACGTGGTTTATGGGATATCAACCAAAATTTTTCTCCGCCCGGTCTGGATGCTGTGGAGGATTTTCCTTGACAGGGGGGAGGGGACGGTGTATAATCCATATAAACCTATCAGATAAATGGGTTTATATTCCGACCGAACCATCCGAACAGGAGGCTGTCATCATGAGCAATGTGTACACATCCGCCGACCAGCTGATCGGCAAGACCCCGCTGCTGGAGCTGACCCACATCGAGCGGGAGGAGGGCCTGGAGGCCCGGGTGCTCGCCAAGCTGGAGTATTTCAACCCCGCCGGCTCCGTAAAAGACCGGATCGCCAAGGCGATGATCGACGACGCGGAGGCGAAGGGCCTGCTGAAGCCCGGCTCGGTCATCATCGAACCCACCTCGGGCAACACGGGCATCGGCCTTGCCAGCGTGGCCGCCGCCCGGGGCTACCGGATCATCATCGTCATGCCCGAGACCATGAGCGTGGAGCGGCGGCAGATCATGAAGGCCTACGGCGCCGAACTGGTCCTCACCGAGGGGGCCAAGGGGATGACCGGGGCCATCGCCAGGGCCGACGAGCTGGCAAAAGAGATCCCCGGCAGCTTTATCCCCGGCCAGTTCGTCAACCCCGCCAACCCCGCCGCCCACAGGGCGGCCACCGGTCCCGAGATCTGGGCGGACACCGACGGCCAGGTGGACGTCTTCGTGGCCGGCGTGGGCACCGGCGGCACCCTCACCGGCGTGGGCCAGTACCTGAAGGAGAAGAACCCCAACGTCAAAATCGTGGCGGTGGAGCCTGCCTCCTCCCCCGTGCTGTCCAAGGGCACCGCGGGCAGCCACAAGATCCAGGGCATCGGCGCGGGCTTCGTGCCCCAGGTGCTGGACACCCG
>CANRFU010000067.1 GCA_947629975.1 uncultured Oscillospiraceae bacterium
GGCACCATGGGCACCGGCACCTACTTCGTCATCATGAACCGCATCGCCCATGAGAACCAGAAGGTGGGCCTGGCCTGCGCCATGGCCATTGTCCTGCTGGCAATCATCATCCTCTGCACCGTGGGGCAGAACCTGTTCTTCAAGTACGTGTTCAAGGACGGGGCGGAGGACGACGCCACCCGTGCCCAGCGCAAGGCGGAGCGGAAGGCCGCCAGGCTGGCCAAGGCCAAGAAGGGGGTCGCCTGACATGGGAAAACTGAAGGAAATGCGCCCCGGCGAGATCATTTTCAGCATCGTCCAGCATTTCATGCTGATCGCCGCCTCGCTGGTAGCCCTCATTCCTGTGGTGGTGTGCGTGTTCACCGCCTTCAAGACCGACACGGAGTATCAGGCCACCACCC
Source organism: uncultured Oscillospiraceae bacterium (assembly GCA_947629975.1). Lineage (GTDB taxonomy): Bacteria > Bacillota > Clostridia > Oscillospirales > Oscillospiraceae > Enterenecus. Next base: position 402 of record CANRFU010000067.1, read on the forward strand.
CGCTGACCCTCCCCAACTCCTTCGCCTATTTTGACAACTTCGTTCAGGCCTTCACCAAGGCCAATATGCTGCGGGGCTTCCTGAACACCTGCATCGTGTTGGTGGTGGTGCTGATCCTGTCCATCCTGTTCAGCTCCATGCTGGCCTACATCCTGGACCGGTTCAAGTTCCGGGGCAGCGGCCTCATCCGCAACCTGTTCATGTTCGCCTCTCTGATCCCCGGCATCGCCACCCAGGTGACGGTGTACCAGATCATGTACTCCCTGGGCCTCATCAACCACCTGTACGGCTACATCATCGTGCTGTGCGGCACCGACATCATCTCCATCTACATCTTCCTCCAGTTCTTCGAGAACCTGCCCAAGAACCTGGACGAGAGCGCCATTCTGGACGGCTGCACCTACTTCGGCGTGTTCTTCAAAATCCTGTTCCCCCTGTTGAAGCCCGCCATCGTTACCAGCTGCGTGCTGAAGGGCGTCAGCGTCTACAACGAGTACTACATGTCCAACCTGTACCTGCAAAGCTCCGAGCTGAAGACCATTTCCACCGCGCTGTATACCTTTACCGGCCCCTACGGCAGCCAGTATAACTACATCTGCGCGGGCGTGCTCATCACCATCATCCCCATCCTGATCCTGTTCCTGCTGTGCCAGAAGCAGATCTACGGCGGCATGGCCGCCGGTGCCGTAAAAGGCTGAATTCGCTTCATTTCTCACCCCTCTATCGTCTCCCGCCCGCCGGAGCCATCCGGCGGGCGGGAGGCACAAATTCGATTTGGAGTGACCGACTATGTCAACTGTGAAAATCATCGGCGGCTCCCGGCCAAACCTGCCCTGGCAGGACCGGCCGGCGGGCTGCGAGGCTCCCGTATGGAGATATACAGAGAATCCCGTCATCCGCCGCAACCCCATCCCCGGCGTGGCGCGGGTGTTCAACAGCGCGGTGGTCCCCTATGGGGAGGGCTACATCGGCGTGTTCCGGGGGGAGCAGACCGACGGCATCCCCCACATCTACCTGGGCCGCAGCGGGGACGGCATCCGCTGGGAGTTCGACCGGGAGATGATCCCCTTTGTGGACGAAAACGGTGAGCCCTTTATGCCTTCCTACGCCTACGACCCCAGGCTGGTGAAGATCAAGGACACCTACTACGTCATCTGGTGCCAGGACGCCTACGGCGCCGCCCTGGGCATGGCAAAGACCACCGATTTCAAGACCTTTACCCGTCTGGAAAACCCATTCCTGCCCTTCAACCGCAACGGGGTGCTGTTCCCCCGGAAGATCGGCGGGAAGTACATGCTCCTGTCCCGGCCCAGCGACAGCGGTCACACCCCCTTCGGGGACATCTACCTGTCCGAGAGCCCGGATCTGACGTACTGGGGCCGCCACCGCCACGTGATGGGCCGGGCGTCCCAGTGGTGGGAGAACGTGAAGGTGGGCGGCGGGGCCGCCCCCATCGAGACCAGCGAGGGCTGGCTGCTGATCTACCACGGCGTCACCGGCACCTGCAACGGCTTCGTGTACAGCATCGGCGGGGCCATCTTGGACCGGGATGAACCCAGCCGGGTGCTGTACCGCAGCGGTGACTTCCTGCTGACTCCGGAGGAGTGGTACGAGGAGCGGGGCTTCGTGCCCAACGTGTGTTTCCCCTGCGCCACCCTCCAGGATGCGGACACCGGCCGCATCGCCATCTACTACGGGGCAGCCGACACCTACGTTGGTCTGGCCTTCACCGATGTGGAGACCGTGGTCCGCTTCATCAAGGAACACGACACGGCGGACCAGTCCGACCGCGAACCGGGCCGCCGGTAAGGGGGGACCGTCCATGCTGAGAGAAGCGGCGCGGGAGATGCTGGAGCGGCGGCTCATCCCCTTCTGGCTGGCCCTGCGGGACGACGAGCGCGGCGGCTTTTACGGGTATATGGGCCACGACCTGGCCGTGGACAAGGCGGCGGAGAAGGGGTGCATCCTGAACAGCCGTATCCTCTGGTTTTTCTCCCGGTGCGCCAAAGACCTGCGCCGAGGGGACTGCCTGGGCGCGGCGGACCACGCCTACCGCTTTCTGCGGGATCGCTTCGTGGACCGGGAGTTCGGCGGCGTGTACTGGAGCGTGGACGCCGCCGGCCGTCCCCTGGACGACAGCAAGCACACCTACTGCCAGTCCTTCGCCGTCTATGCCCTGGCCGCCTATTACGAGACCACCGGCAACCGGGAGGCCCTGGACCTGGCCCGGAGCCTGTTCCGGGTCATTCAGGAGCGGTGCCGGGACGCCGGCGGCTATCTGGAGGCCTTTGACCGGCAGTTCCGCCCGGTGAGCAACGAAAAGCTTTCCGAGAACGGCGTGATGGCCTCCCGCACCATGAACACCCTGCTCCACGTGTTCGAGGGCTGCGCGGGGCTCTATCAGGCCGCCCCCGACCCGGCGGTGGAGCGGGCCATGCGGGAGATCCTGACCATCTACCGGGAGAAAGTCTACAACCCCGCCCTGAAACGGCAGGAGGTGTTCTTCGACGGGGACTACCGCAGCCTCATCGACCTCACCAGCTACGGCCACGACATCGAGTCCAGCTGGCTCATGGACTGGGGCTGCGATCTGCTGGGGGACGGGGAGCTGTCCACCCAGATCCACGCCATCGACAACGCCCTGGCCGAAAAGGTCTACGGGACCGCGTTTCGCGGCTGCTCTGTGGCCAACGAGTGCGAGCGGGGCACGGTGGACGCGACCCGCGTCTGGTGGGTCCAGGCGGAGGCGGTGCTGGGCTTCGTCAACCGGTGGGAGAAGAAACCGTCGGACACGCACTTTCTGAACGCGGCGGAGGACGTGTTCCGGCACATCCAGACCGTCCAGACCGACCCCTGCTCCGGCGAGTGGTTCTGGGCGGTGGATGAGCAGGGCAGGCCGGACCCGTCCCGCCCCATGGTCAGCCCCTGGAAATGCCCCTATCACAACGGGCGGATGTGTCTGGAACTGATAAGGAGGGACCCTCATGCCTGAACTGCACCCTGAATACTTCCGGCAGAAGGCAGCACAGGAATACCTGCTGACGCGAAAAAACCGGAAAGGCGATTTTTACAACGGCATTTTCGACCGCTGGGAGCATCCCGTTCTCACCAGGGAGATGATCCCCCTGACCTGGCGGTACGACCTGGACCCGGAGACCAACCCGTCCTTCATGGAGCGGCTGGGGGTCAACGCGGTATTCAATTCCGGGGCCATCGAGCTGGACGGAAAGTTCTGCCTGGTGGCCCGTGTGGAGGGCAGCGACCGCAAATCCTTCTTCGCCGTGGCGGAGAGCGACAGCGGCGTGGACGGGTTCCGGTTCCGGGACTATCCCGTGGTGCTGCCGGACACCTGCCCGGAGGAGACCAACGTGTACGACATGCGGCTGACGAAGCATGAGGACGGCTGGATCTACGGTCTGTTCTGCTCCGAGCGGAAGGACACGGCGTCCGATGACCTGTCCGCCGCCGTGGCCGCCGCCGGCATCGTCCGCACGAAGGATTTAAAGACCTGGGAGCGGCTGCCCGACCTGGTGACCCTCCGTTCCCCCCAGCAGCGGAACGTGTGCCTGCTGCCGGAGTTCGTAGACGGGAAATACGCCTTCTTCACCCGGCCCATGGACGACTTCATCGAGACCGGCTCCGGCGGCGGCATCGGCTTCGGCCTGTGCGGGGACATCACCCACGCCGTCATCGACCAGGAGATCATCACCAGCCCCCGGCGGTATCACACCATCACCGAGAGCAAGAACGGCTCCGGCGCGGTGCCCTTCAAAACGGAAAAGGGCTGGATCCACATCGCCCACGGCGTCCGCAATACCGCCGCCGGCCTGCGCTATGTGGTCTACGCCTACGCCACCGACCTGAAGGAGCCCTGGAAGGTCATCGCAGAGCCCTCCGGCTACCTCATCGCCCCCCTGGGGGACGAGCGGGTGGGGGACGTGTCCAACGTGGTGTTCACCAACGGGGCCATCGTCCGGGACAGCGGGGAGGTCTACATCTATTACGCCTCCTCCGACACCCGGCTCCACGTGGCCACCACCACGGTGGAGAAGCTGACGGACTATGTGTTCAACACCCCCGCCGACCAGCTCCGCAGCGCGGACTGCGTGCGCCAGCGGTGCGCCCTCATCGACAAAAATCTGGCCTTTCTGAAACAGGTGGAGGGATGACAGGATGCTGACCCTGGCGGCAATCTTTTCCGACGATATGGTATTGCAGCGGGATAAGCCCATCCCCGTGTGGGGAAAGGGAGAGGCCGGCCGGAGGGTCACGGTGACGCTTGGCGGGGAGACCGCCTCCGCCGCCGCGGGCCGGGACGGACAGTGGCGTGTGACCCTCGGCCCTTTGAGCGCCGGGGCGCCCCTGACCATGACGGTTTCCGACGGCGCGGAGACGCTGGAGCGCCGGAACGTCCGGCTGGGCGAGGTGTGGCTGGCCGGCGGCCAGAGCAATATGGAGATGGCCCTCCGGGACTGCAAGGGCGGCAAAAAGGAGATGGCCGCCAGCGCGGGGAAAAACGTCTTTTTCTACAACGTCCCCCGCTGTGCCGTGATCGGGGAGGCGCTGGAGCAAATGGAGGCGGAGAGCCGTTGGCTGCCCTGTACCCCGGAGACCGCCGGGGACATGAGCGCCGTGGCCTGGTTCTTCGCCTGCCAGATCGCGGAGACCCAAAACGTCCCCGTGGGGATCATCGACTGCTACTGGGGCGGCACCTCCGTCAGCTGCTGGATGAGCCGGGAGCAGCTTGAGCGGACCGCCGCCGGAGAGCGGTATCTGACGGATTACGCCGCCCTGGTGGGGGACAAGACCGACGAGCAGTACGAAGCGGAGATGGCGGAGTACGACCGGCAGTGGCAGGCGTGGAACGACCGGGTGGAGGCCCGGCGCGCGGCGGACCCCAGGGTGACCTGGGAGACGCTGAACCGGGAGTGCGGCATCTGCCCCTGGCCCCAGCCGGCGGGGAACGCATCGCCGTTCCGTCCGGCGGGCCTGTATGAAACCATGGTGTGCCGCGTCTGCCCCTATGCCGTACGCGGATTCCTCTGGTATCAGGGGGAGGAAGACTGCGAAAAGCGGTTTGCGACCTATGGAGAAATGATGATCCTTCTCATTGACCAGTGGAGACGGGACTGGGAGGACGATACCCTTCCTTTCCTTTTCGTTCAGCTGCCCATGTATGTCGCGCAGGAGGACTACAGGCTGCATCGGGACAACCTGCATTGGCCGTTCCTGCGTGAGGAGCAGATGCGCGTCAGTCGGACCGTGGCCAATACCGGCATGGCGGTCCTCGCGGACTGCGGGGAATACGATAATATTCATCCTCTCGACAAGCGGACGCCGGGATCCCGCCTTGCCTTGCAGGCCCGCAGAAAGGTCTATGGAGAGGATATCTGCGCGGACGGGCCTGTCATGAAGGACGTTCACAGAAACGGCAGTATCATGGAAGTGTTCTTCACCAACACCGCCGGATGTCTCGTGATTCGGGGAGACGCGCTGGAGGGATTTGAACTGGCGGGGGAGGACGGCATCTACTACCCCGCCCGGGGCACGGTGGGGCTGGACCGGGTGAAGGTCTGCTCCGAACAGGTCCCGGAACCGAAAACCGTCCGCTATGCCTGGTTCCGTTTCGGACCGGCCAACCTGTATAACGCCGCGGGACTGCCCGCCGCGCCGTTTCGCACCGACCGGCAGCGGGTGGACTGACCGGCATTTGGGAGGGAGAGCCATGACCAGCCTGATCTTCGGCATCGTCTGCATCTACTTTGCGGTGACCATCCTCCGTATGCCCCAGGAGAAATTCCGCCGGGAGCTGGACCAGATCACCGGCCGGGGGAAGGGCCACTCCGAGACTTATTACCAGGCCATCCGGGGGCTGCTGTGGGCGGTGGGCTTCCTGGGCGTGGCCATGATCGTGCTCCGCTTCTTCTGAAAGGAGGTCCCCCATGCCGAAACTGAAAACCGACAATCCCTTCTTCCGCTTCATGGGGAAGCTGGGGGACGTGATCCTGCTGAACCTGGTGTGGCTGGCGTGCTGCCTGCCGGTGGTCACCATCGGGGCGGCCAACACGGCGGTGTTCTATGTGGCCCGGAAAATCGCCGCCGGGGAGGACTACTGGGTGTTCCGGGACTTCTTCCGCTCCTTCCGGCAGAACTGGAGGCAGGCCACCGCCGCGTGGCTCATCCTGCTGCCTCTGGGGGCGCTTGCCATGGCGGACCTGCTCATCGGCCTCCAGACGCCGGGGGCCGCCGGGAACGTGTTCCGGGGCATCGGGATCGTGTTCTGTCTGCTGTGGCTGGTGGTGGAGGGCTACGCTTTCCCTCTGCTGGCCCGGTATGAGTACCGGCTGCGGCCCCTGTTCACCAACGCCCTGTTCCTCAGCGTGACCAATCTGCCCGCCACCCTCACCAGCGTGGCGCTGGCGGTGTGGCTGCCCCTGCTGATGGTGTTCAGCCCGGAGGTGGCGGTGTATCTGCTGCCGGTGTGGCTGCTCGCGGGCGGTGCGGGCCCCGCCGTGGCGGTGTCCACCCTCCTGGGGCCCACCTTTGAGAAGCTGGAGCGCAAGGGCGCGGGAGATGACGTGTAAATGGCGATTTTGAAGCTAAAGCCCGCCTGCAAGAGCTACCTCTGGGGCGGAAATAAACTGAAGACCGAGTACCACAAGGACTATCCGGGGGACAAATTGTCCGAGACCTGGGAACTGTCCTGCCACCCGGACGGGCCCTCTATCATCGAGGGCGGGACCTTCGCGGGGCGCACCCTGCGGGAGTACATCGCCGCCATGGGCCGCCGGGTGCTGGGCAGCAACTGCCAGGTGTTCCGGGACTTCCCCATCCTCATCAAATTCATCGACGCGAGGGACGACCTCTCCATCCAGGTCCACCCCAACAACACCGACGCCATGGAGAACGAGAACCAGTACGGCAAGACGGAGATGTGGTATGTGCTGGAGGCGGAGCCGGGGGCCTTCCTGTACTACGGATTCAAGCGCCCCATCTCCCGCGCGGAGTTCCGGGAGCGCATTGAGCGGAACACCCTGACGGAGGTGCTGAACGCCGTGCCGGTCCACAAAGGCGACCTGTTCTACATCCCGGCGGGCACCCTTCACGCCATCTGCAAGGGCATCGTCATTGCCGAGATCCAGCAGAGCTCCAACGTGACCTACCGGGTCTACGACTATGGCCGGGTGGGGGCGGACGGGATGCCCCGGCAGCTCCACGCGGAGCAGGCCATGGAGGTGGTCAAGCTGGAGCCGCCCAGGACGGACTACAATTTCGGCGGCCATCTGGCCCGGAGCGCCTATTTTACTGTTGACGTGGCGGGCCCCTCTGATAAAATATGTTGTGACGACGAGTCCTTCACCTCCCTGTTGATCCTGGAGGGGGAGGGAAAGGCGGTCTGCGGCGGCGAGGAGGTCCCCTGCCGCAAGGGGGACAGCCTGTTCATCCCCGCAGACAGCGGCTGGTGTGAGCTGAGGGGCGACATGAAGGCCCTGTGTACCAGGGTGGGGACCATCTGAGAGAGGGGGCGGCGCGCTTTGGAGGGCTATGTGACCGAGACCGAGCGGGTCAGAAAGCGCCTGAAAGAGACCCTTACGCCAAAGGAAAAGGCGGCCAACTGGTGGGACTACCACAAGTTCCATGTGCTCATCGCCGCCGCGGCCGTCCTGGTGGTCTGCTGCTTTATCGCTGAGGGGCTGCGGACCATCCCCGCGGACTACACCGTGGGCTACGTCAGCGGCACGGAAATCGACGGGGAGACGGCGGACGCCATCACCGATGCCCTGGCCCGGTACGGGCAGGACGTGAACGGCGACGGGGTGGTCCACGTGGAGCTGCACCGCATGATCATCGACCTGGGGCTGGTACTGGAGCGGGGCGGGGCCACCGACGGGCAGAAGGAGCTGGGCAACCTGATGGCCCTGGAGGCCGACCTGAATATGCTCCAGAGCGGCATCTTTCTGACGGACGACCCGGCAGCGCTCCAGGCGTACACCGGGGCCTTCCTCTACCGGGACGGCGGCCAGCCGGCGGCGGACGCCCAGGACTGGGAGAACATGGCCCTGGCCTGGGACGACTGCCCCGGACTGGGGGAGTCCCCCACGGGAAAAACGCTCTATCTGGTGGGCCGTGGCTGCTGGAACGAGGACCAGCGGGACCAGTGGAGCCAAAACTGGGAGTTCTGGCAGGCCATCCAGAGAGGCCAGTAAAACATGAAATATGGAGGAAACCATGAACATCTGCGCAGATCAGACCCACAACGTGTTCAAGCTGGACACCCCAAGGTTCAGCCTCGCCCTGGCCCTGGCCGACGGGAAGTGGCTGGGGCAGGCCTACTGCGGCCCCCGGCTGGAGACCGCCGACCTGGCCTGGGCGCTGTCCCTGGACCAGCGGCCCAATACCCCGGACACCCTTCCCAGGGAGACGGTGTCTTTCTTCGACTGCTTCCCCTCCGCCTATCCGGCGGCCAACATGGGGGACTTCCGAGAGCCCTGTCTGGCGGTGCGGACCGTTCACGGCCAGATCGACTGCCTGCCCCGATTCAAGGGGTATGAGATCCTCCCCGGCAAGCCGGCCCTGGAGGGACTGCCCGCCACCTTCGGCGACCCAGAGGACTGCAATACCATAAAAATCATCCTGGCCGACGACGTGACCGGGGTGGAGGTGGAGCTGTACTACACCGCCTTCACCGGGCTGGATGTGATTGCCCAGAGCGTCCGCGTCTGCAACGGGGGTGAGAGCCCCGTGTGGCTGGAGCGGGCCCTGTCCGCCTGCCTGTCCCTTCCCTATGAGGGGCAGAAACTGGTCGCCCTCCACGGCTCCTGGGCCAGAGAGGGGGCCATCCAGACAAGGGACATCGGCGTGGGCGTCCAGGGGACGTACTCCAGCCGGGGCATCACCGGCCACCAGGATCAGCCCTTCCTGGCCGTCGTCAGTCCCGGCACCGATCAGGAGCAGGGCACGGTCTGCGGGATGCACCTGGTCTACTCCGGCAGCTTTTTGGCCCAGGTCCAGCGGGACCAGCACGACTCTCTCCGGGCGGTGATCGGCGTCCACCCCGACGGCTTTCGCTGGAAGCTGGCACCGGGGGAGGCGTTCCAGACCCCGGAGGCGGTGCTGGTGTTCTCCGACGGGGGGCTGGGGCAGATGACCCGCACCCTCCACGACCTGTACCGGGGGCACCTGATCCGCAGCCCCTGGCTCCACCGCCCCCGCCCGGTGCTGCTGAACAACTGGGAGGCACTTACTTCGACTTCAACGAGGAAAGGCTGCTCCGCATCGCCCGCAGAGCGGCAGAGCTGGGAGTGGAGCTGTTCGTGCTGGACGACGGCTGGTACGAGAATCGCCACACGGACAGCGGCGGCCTGGGGGATTGGAAGGTGGACCGCAAAAAGCTCCCCCATGGCCTGGACGGTCTGGCGGAGCGGGTCAACGCCCTGGGGCTGAAATTTGGGCTGTGGATGGAGCCGGAGATGGTGTCGCCGGACTCGGAGTTGTACCGAGCCCACCCGGACTGGGCCATCCGGACCGCAGGACGGGACCCCATGCTCTGCCGGGACCAATACGTGCTGGACCTGAGCCGCCCGGAGGTGGAGAAATACGTCTGGGAGAAGGTGTCCGGCACCCTGAGAAGCGCCAACATCTCCTACCTGAAATGGGACATGAACCGGCCCGCCACGAACCTGGGCAGCGCCGGCCTGCCCCCGGACCGCCAGGGAGAGGTGGGCCATCGGTATGTGCTGGCACTCTACCGGCTCCAGGAGCGGCTGACGCGGGAGTTCCCCGATCTGCTACTGGAGAACTGTTGCAGCGGCGCGGGCCGCTTCGATCCGGGGATGCTGTTTTACAGTCCTCAGATCTGGGGCTCCGACGACACCGACGCGCTGGAGCGGCTCCGCATCCAGGAGGGCCTTTCCATGCTGTACCCGCTGTCCTCCATCGGCGCTCACGTCTCCGACTGCCCCAACCACGAGGTGGGGCGTGTCACTCCCTTTGAGACCAGGGGGAACGTGGCTTTGACGGGGGCTTTCGGCTATGAGCTGGACGTGACCGCCATCGCCCCCGAAGAACAGGAGCAGATCCCGGCGCAGATCGAGCGGTATCACCGCTTCTGCGGCCTGGTCCAGTCCGGGGACTACTACCGGCTGTCCTCCCTCCAGGCGGGGAGCCGGCTGGATGCCCGGATGGTGGTGTCCAAGGACAGAAAACAGGCGTTGGTGGTCCTCACACGGTCGCTCAACGCCCCCAACCAGCGGCCCAAATTCATCCGGCTCCGGGGATTGGACCCCTCCGCCGTTTACGCGGACGGGGACACCGGCCGGGAGTACCCCGGCGAGGTGTTGCTGCACATCGGCCTGCCGGTGGAGTTGCCCGGCGGGGATTTCGGGTCAAGGCTCATCAGCCTGACCCAAAAGTAGGTGTCCGCCTGTCCGCCCCGGTCAGAGGCGGGCGGGAGAACATAATTCCAATGGCGCGCCGCCACTCCACCATAATGGCCGCGCGTACATAAAAAAGGAGGAAAAACATCCCGAACGTTCCGGGTGCGGCAGAGTGGAGACCTGTCGCAACGCGGTCCATCCCGAGAGGATGGCGCGAGGCGCGGCGGAGGAGTCCGGCGGGCCAGAACGTGTGCCATGTCTGAAGTGCTGTTGAAGGATTTGAAAAAGGTGTATGACGGCGGTGTCACTGCTGTCCACGATGTGAACCTGCACATCGCCGACAAGGAGTTCATCGTGCTGGTCGGGCCCTCCGGCTGCGGCAAGTCCACCACCCTGCGGATGGTGGCCGGCCTGGA
>CANRFU010000068.1 GCA_947629975.1 uncultured Oscillospiraceae bacterium
GATCCTCACCCCCACCCGGGAGCTGGCCATCCAGATCCAGGACTCCTTCCTGGCCTACGGGCGCAATCTGTCCCTCAGATCCGCCGTCATCTTCGGCGGGGTGGGCCAGCAGCCCCAGGTGGACGCCATCCGCGCGGGGCTGGACATCCTGGTGGCCACGCCGGGGCGGCTGCTGGACCTTCAGGGCCAGAACCTGCTGGACCTGTCCCACATCGAGATCTTTGTGCTGGACGAGGCCGACCGGATGCTGGACATGGGCTTCATCCACGACGTGAAGCGGGTGCTGAAGCTGCTGCCGGAGAAGAAGCAGACCATGCTGTTCTCCGCCACCATGCCCCCGGAGGTCATGGGGCTGGTGAACGGCCTGCTGCACGATTACGTCCGGGTGGCGGTGGACCCGGTGTCCTCCCCGGTGGAGGCCATCGAACAGTCCCTCTACTACGTGGACAGGGCCAACAAGACCAAGCTGCTGGCCCACCTGATGAACGAGAAGAACATCCCCTCCGCGCTGGTGTTCTCCCGCACCAAGCACGGGGCCAACCGTATCGCGGGGGATCTCATCAAGCGGGGCATCTCCGCCGCCGCCATCCACGGCAACAAGAGCCAGACCGCCCGGGTCCAGGCCCTGTCCGACTTCAAGGCAGGCCGCATCCGGGTGCTGGTTGCCACCGACATCGCCGCCCGGGGCATCGACATCGAGGATCTGCCCTGCGTATTCAACTACAACCTGCCCGACGTGCCCGAGACCTACGTCCACCGCATCGGCCGCACCGGCCGGGCGGGGAAGGGGGGCGTCGCCATCTCCTTCTGCCAGTTCGACGAGAAGGACGAGCTGAAAGGGGTGGAAAAGCTGCTGGGGAAGGCCATCCCCGTGGTGGAGGACCACCCCTTCCCCATGGAGAATTTCGATCCGCCCATGAAGGACAAACACGGCAAGCCCGTCAACGCCGAGGACGCCGAGGCCAGGGCCGCCGCCAAGGAGCGCCGCCGGGAGCGGGACGCCGAGAACAGGGCCAGGGCGGAGGAGCGGAAGCAGGCCGCTCAGGCGATCCCCGCCGAGCTGGGGGCCCCCGACGAGGGGGCGGCCCCGTCGAAGAAGAAGCGCCACCGCAAAAAGAGATCCGGCGCCGCCCCGGAAACGGAAAATGTGATAACTCCGCGTATCCCGGAGGCAAAGATCGACCCGCAGCAATCACCGGAGCCGGAGGAGCCCTGGACGCCCAAGCTGCGCTTCGACCGGCCCCTGTCCGCCGGGGTGCGGCAGGGGAGGCTGGAGGACACCCTTCCGGCGGAGCCCTCCATGCCCGCCGCCGACTTCTACAAGCCCAACCCCCTGGACTCCGACGTGATCATGGACGCCACGGCCCGGCTGCTGGCCCCCCGGAAGCCCCTGCCCAGCCAGTCCCGCCCCCAGCCCCAGCAGCGGGAGCGGGGAGAGCGCGCCGCCCCCAAGAGCGCCCGGGAGGAGCGGCGGCAGTCTGACCGGGACAGGCAGCGGGAGGAGAAGCGGCAGGCCGCCCAGACCAGGGCCCGCCAGGAGAAGAAGGCCGCCCCCGCCCAGCCGGACAAAAAACAGGCCGACAAACCCAGACAGGAGCAAAAGCCGACGGAGCTGCCCAAACAGGGCCAGCCCGCCGCCCACAAGAAGAAGCGCCGCCGCGGCCGGAAAGCCGGCGGAGAGGCCCGCCCCTCAGCCGGGCAGAAGGACTCCACCCAGCAGCAGTCCCTCATGCGGCCCTATTATCTGAGCGATGACCGCAAATAATTACAGCGGAAAGCGGAGGATGCGCCTCCCCCTGGGGCTCCGGATCTTGCGGGCGATCGCCGTACTGGCGGCCGTCCTCGCCCTGGGCGCGGCGTGGTTTTACTGGCAGTGCTGGGGGCTCATGACCACCCGGGCGGAGCTGACCCTGGACGGCCTGCCGGCGGGATTCGACGGGTATCGGATCGTCCACCTGTCCGACCTCCACGGCCACGAGTACGGGGAGGGGAACGCTGACCTGATTTCGCGGGTGGCGGCGGAGAAGCCGGACATCATCGTGATGACCGGGGACCTCATTGACCGGGCCGCCCAGCTGGAGATGATCCCCGCCCTGGCCGACGGGCTCAGCGCCATCGCCCCCACCTACTACGTCACCGGCAACCACGAGTGGGCCACCGGCACCAACACGGTGCGGGCGCTGAAGCCCCTGCTGGCCGAGCACGGAGTGACGGTGCTCACCAACCGGTATGAGATCCTGGAGCGGAACGGGGACCGGATCGTGCTGGCCGGAGTGGACGACCCCAACGGCTTCGGGGATCAGAAGACCCCGGAGGCGCTGGCCGCTGAGATCGCGGAGGAGCAGCCGGGGCTATATACGATCCTGCTGGCCCACCGCAACACCGAGTTCGGGCGGTACGCCGCCGCCGGGTACGACCTGGTCCTCTCCGGCCACGGCCACGGCGGCATCGTCCGCCTGCCCTTTACCGACGGGCTCATCGGCGCCAACCGGCAGTTCTTCCCCACCCACATGGCGGGGCTGTATACCGAGGGGGACAGCGTCCTCTATGTGTCCCGGGGGCTGGGGAACAACACCACCCCCTTCCCCGGCTTCCGGCTGTTCAACCGGCCGGAGGTGGTGTCGCTGACCCTCCGGGCGGGGGAGTAGGGGCCGCCGCCCTCGGCGACCCGTTTTCACCGGCATATCGTAAGGCGGGCCGCCCAAGGGGGCGGCCCCTGCAGGGCGCACGAAAAAGGAAGCTTGGCCATGGATTTCGATGCGGGACAATTCGATATCGCCGTCATCGGCGCGGGCCACGCGGGGATCGAGGCCGCCCTGGCCGCCGCCCGGCTGGGGATGAGGACCCTGTGCTTCACCGTCAACCTGGACGCGGTGGGCAATATGCCCTGCAATCCCGCCATCGGCGGCACCGGCAAGGGCCAGCTGGTCCGGGAGATCGACGCCCTGGGGGGCGAGATGGGCAGGGCCGCGGACAAGGCCTGCATCCAGTATCGGATGCTGAACCGGGGGAAGGGACCCGCCGTGTGGTCCCTCCGGGCCCAGGCGGACCGCCGCCGGTACCAGGAGGTCATGAAGCACACCCTGGAATTGCAGGGAAACCTGTGGGTGAAGCAGGCGGAGGTCACCGAGATCCTGACGGAGGACGGACACGTCTCCGCCGTCCGCACCGCCACCGGGGCGACTTACCGGGTGAAGGCCGCCGTCGTGGCCAGCGGCACCTATCTGGGGGGCCGCACCATCGTGGGGGAGGTCACCCGTACCTCCGGGCCCGACGGCATGGCCGCCGCCACCGCCCTCACCGGCTGTTTGGAGAGGCTGGGCCTGTCCCTCCGGCGGTTCAAGACGGGCACGCCCCCCCGCATCCACCGGCGGAGCGTGGACTTCTCCAAACTGGAGATGCAGGCTGGGGACGAGGACGCCTCCCCCTTCTCCTATACCACCGATATTTCCCCGGAAAACAGGGCGGTGTGCTGGCTCACCTACACCAATGAGGCCACCCATCAGGTCATCCGGGACAACCTGGACCGCTCGCCCCTGTTCTCCGGGGTCATCGAGGGCGTGGGTCCCCGGTACTGTCCCTCCATCGAGGACAAGGTGGTCCGCTTCCCGGACAAGCCCCGGCACCAGCTGTTCCTGGAGCCCATGGGCCTGAACACCGAAGAATTGTATTTGCAGGGGTTCTCCTCCTCCCTCCCGGAGGAGGTGCAGCTGCAAATGCTCCACACCGTCCCCGGCCTGGAGCGGGCCGAGATGACGAGGGCGGCCTACGCCATCGAGTACGACTGCGTGGACCCCACCGAGCTGCTGCCCACCCTGGAGTGCAAGAAGATCCCCGGCCTCTACGGGGCGGGGCAGTTCAACGGCTCCTCCGGCTATGAAGAGGCCGCCGCCCAGGGGCTGGTGGCGGGGGTCAACGCCGCCCTCAAGCTCAAGGGGGAGCCGCCCATGATCCTGACCCGGATGGACGGGTACATCGGGGTGCTCATCGACGATCTGGTGACCAAGGGGACCAACGAGCCCTACCGGGTGATGACCTCCCGCACCGAGTACCGGCTGCTCCACCGGCACGACAACGCCGACAAACGGCTCTGCGCCATCGGCTGCCGGGTGGGGCTGGTGAGCGCGGAGCGGCTGGCCGCCGTGGAGGAGAAATACGCCGCCGTAGAGCGGGAGATCAAACGCCTGGAACACACCGGCGCGCCGCCCTCCCCGGAGCTGGACGGCTTTCTGGCATCCAAGGGCGAGCCCCCCTGTCCCCACGGGGCAAGGCTCATCGACCTGCTGCGGCGGCCCCGGCTGGGGTACGCCGAGCTGGCCCCCTTTGATCCGGACCGGCCCGCCCTGTCCCGGGAGATCGCAGAGCAGGTTGAAATTTCCGTGAAGTACGAGGGCTACATCCAGCGGCAGACCCGGCAGGTGGAGGAGCTCCGCCGGCTGGAGGACCGGCCCCTGCCCCCGGACCTGGACTACCTGTCCATCCAGGGCCTCCGGCTGGAGGCCCGGCAGAAGCTGGACAAAATACGGCCGCTGAATATCGGCCAGGCGGGCCGTATCTCCGGGGTGTCCCCGGCGGACATCGCCGCGCTGATGATCTGGTTGGAGAGATAGGAGGATCGGGCAATGAAGCTGCTGTTCATCCGCCACGGCGACCCGGACTATGAGCATGACACCCTCACCGAAAAGGGCCGCCGGGAGGCGGACTATCTGGCGGAGCGGCTGAGCGGGCTGGACATCGCCGCCTTTTACGTCTCCCCGCTGGGCCGGGCCAGGGACACCGCCGCGCCCACCCTGGCCCGCATGGGCCGCGAGGCGGAGACGCTGGACTGGCTGCGGGAGTTCCACGCCCCCATCCTCCGGCCGGACGCGGGAGGCCAGCGCCGGGTCCCCTGGGACTGGCTGCCCCAGGACTGGACGGCGGTGGATAGCTTCTACCGGCCCGACCGGTGGTACCGCCACCCCGTTTTGGAGGAGGCTCATGTGAAAGAGGAGTACGACCGGGTGACCGGGGGGCTGGACGCCCTCCTGGCCCGCCACGGCTACGTCCGGGAGGGGCGGCTCTACCGGGCGGAGCGGCCCAGCCGGGACACCGTCGCCCTGTTCTGCCACTTCGGGGTGGAGACGGTGCTGCTGAGCCATCTGCTGAGCGTGTCCCCCATGCCCCTGCTCCACGGCCTCTGCGCCGCGCCGTCCTCGGTGACCACCGCGGTGACGGAGGAGCGGAGGGAGGGGATTGCCGCCTTTCGGGTGAGCGCCTTCGGGGACGTGTCCCATCTGTACGCCCATGGGGAGCCGCCCGCCTTTTCCGCCCGGTTCTGTGAGATGTTCGGGGACGGCGACCGCTGCGATTGATTGGAGGGACCCAAAATGAGCGAACAATGGCTTGAAGTCACCCTGCCCGTCCCGGCGAAGGAGATCGACCGGGTGTGCGATATCCTCACCGCCAACGGCATGACCGGCCTGGTGGTGGAGGAGGAGGGGGAGTTCCTCCGCTTTTTGGAGCAGAACCGGCAGTACTGGGACTACGTGGACGAGGAGCTGGCCGCCCGGATGAAGGGGGTCAGCCGGGTGAAGTTCTACGTCCCCGACAATGCCGGGGGGCAGTGGCAGCTCCGGGCTTATCTGAAGGGCCTGGAGCAATACGAGCCCCAGACTGTCTCCCTCCGGGAGGAGGATTGGGCCACCTCCTGGCAGAAGTACTATCAGCCCATCCCGGTGGGGGAGCGGGTCTACATCGTCCCCGAGTGGATGCGGAGCGAGCCTGTCCCGGAGGGGCGGGTGCCCCTGTACCTCAACCCCGGCCTCACCTTCGGAACCGGGTCCCACGCCACCACCCAGCTCTGCCTGGAGCTGCTGGAGGAGGCGGTGGAGCCGGGGTGCGCCGTGCTGGACCTGGGCTGCGGCTCGGGCATCCTGGCCATCGCCGCGCTGAAGCTGGGGGCCGAGCGGGCCGTCGGGGTGGACATCGACCCCAAGGCGGTGGACGTGGCCTACGAGAACGCCGCCATGAACGGCATAGGTCCGGACCGGCTCACCGTGCTGGCGGGGGACGTACTCAGCGACCACGTGCTGTCCGTCCGGCTGGGCCGGGGGCAGAATCGGGTGGTCCTCGCAAACATCGTGGCCGACGTGATCATCCCCCTGTCCGGGGCGGCGGGGCAGTTTATGACCCCGGACGGCGTGTTCCTCTGCTCCGGCATCCTGGACGAGCGGGAGGCGGAGGTGCGGGCCGCCCTGGAGAAAAACGGCTTCACGGTCACCAAACGGCTGGAGCGGAAGGGCTGGGTAGCCCTCCGGTGTGAGCGAAAGCGGTGAGCGCCGCCCCTCCCGCCCGGAAATATGCAAAAAAACGCCGCCGGTGTCCCCACACCGGCGGTTTTTGTTGAGAAAAACGGTTGACAAACCGCCCTTTGGCGGATAATATAAGGTAGTTCAAAGGCTGTGAGCAGGACGAGTAGCCGTCAAAAGCCCCCCAGAGAGCCGCCTGTATGGTGCGAGGGCGGCGGGGCGGACCCGGCGAAGATCCCCTGTGAGCCGCGGACCCAACGCCGCAAGGCCAGTAGGCTCCGCCGTCCGCCCCCGTTACCGGGCAGTCGAGGGGCCGGAGGAAACTCCGGCAGCGAGAGTGGTACCGCAGAGGTTCGCGCCTTTGTCTCTCATGGGAGACAGGGGCGCTTTTGATTTGTCAAACCACCATTCTATAAACGGAGGGACCCACTATGGACTACAACCAGACCGTCCATCTGCCCAAGACGGACTTTCCCATGCGGGCCGGCTTGCCCAACCGGGAGCCGGGGATGCTGGAGAACTGGGAGAAGCTGGACGTTTACCACGAGCTGCTGAAGAAGAACGAGGGCAAGCCCCTGTTCTCCCTCCACGACGGCCCGCCCTTCTCCAACGGCAACCTGCATATGGGCCACGCCCTGAACAAGTCCATCAAGGACTTTATGACCCGCTCCGCCGCCATGCGGGGGTACTATACCCCCTACATCCCCGGCTGGGACAACCACGGCATGCCCATTGAGTCCGCCATCATCAAGCAGAACAAGCTGAACCGGAAGGCCATGTCCGTCCCCGAGTTCCGCACCGCCTGCCACGAGTTTGCCCAGCACTATGTGGACGTGCAGCGGGAGGGCTTCAAGCGCATGGGCGTCCTGGGCGACTGGGACCACCCCTATCTCACCATGAACCCCTCCTTCGAGGCGGAGGAGGTCAAGGTGTTCGGGGCCATGTACCAGAAGGGGTATATCTACAAGGGCCTGAAGCCCGTGTACTGGTGCCCCAACGACGAGACCGCCCTGGCCGAGGCGGAGATTGAGTACCAGGACGACCCGGTCACCACCGTCTACGTGAAGTTCCCCATCCACGACGACCTGGGCAAGCTCTCCGCTTACGACCACAGCAGGCTGTACTTCGTCATCTGGACCACCACCATCTGGACCCTGCCCGGCAACCTGGCCATCGCCCTCCACCCCAGGGACAGCTATGCCCTGGTGGAGAATAAGGCCAACGGGGAGATCTATATCGTGGCCGAGGCCCTGGCGGACAAGGTGATGGCCGCCGGCGGCGTGTCCGACTATGAGATCGTGGAGACCCATCCCGGCGCGTTCTTCGAGAACATGCTGGCCGACCACCCCTTCCTGCCCAAGACCTCCCGGCTGCTGCTGGCGGAGTACGTCACCATGGACAGCGGCACCGGCTGCGTCCACACCGCCCCCGGCTTCGGCGCCGACGACTACCAGACCTGCAAGCGGTACGGCATGGAGATGGTGGTGCCCGTGGACGACCGGGGCCGCCACACCGACTACGCCGGCAAGTACGCCGGCATGACCACCGACGAGTCCAACCCCGTCATCCTGGCGGACATGAAGGAGAGCGGCGCGCTGTTCGCCTCCGAGGACATCGTCCACTCCTATCCCCACTGCTGGCGCTGCAAGAAGCCCATCATCTTCCGGGCCACGCCGCAATGGTTCTGCTCGGTGGACGCCTTCAAGGACGAGGCCTGCGCCGCCTGCGACGACGTGCGCTGGCTGCCCGCCTGGGGCATCGACCGCATGAAGTCCATGATCCGGGAGCGGGCCGACTGGTGCATCAGCCGCCAGCGCCGGTGGGGCCTCCCCATCCCCGTGTTCTACTGCGCGGACTGCGGCAAGCCCGTCTGCACCCCCGAGACCATTGAGGCCGTCTCCGCCCTGTTCGGGGAGAAGGGCTCCAACGCCTGGTATGAGATGGACGCCGCCGCCATCCTGCCCGCCGGATTTGCCTGCCCCCACTGCGGCGGGACCTCCTTCACCAAGGAGGAGGACACCCTGGACGGCTGGTTCGACTCCGGCTCCACCCATTTTGCCTCCATGAAGAAGGACCAGGGCTTCTGGCCCGCCGACGTGTATATGGAGGGCCTGGATCAGTACCGGGGCTGGTTCCAGTCCAGCCTGCTCACCGCCGTGGGCGCTTCCGGCGAGGCGAAGGCCCCCTTCAGGGAGTGCGTCACCCACGGCTGGACGGTGGACGGCGAGGGCAAGGCCATGCACAAGTCCCTGGGCAACGGCGTGGACCCCGCCGAGATCTTCAAGAAGTACGGCGCCGACATGCTGCGGCTCTGGGCCGGGTCCTCCGATTACCATGTGGACGTGCGCTGCTCTGACGCCATCTTCAAGCAGCTGTCCCAGACCTACCTCAAATTCCGCAACACCGCCCGGTACTGCCTGGGCAATCTGGACGGCTTCGACCCCAATGACCTGGTGGCCCCCGGGGCCATGGTAGAGCTGGACCGCTGGGCGGTGACCCGGCTGAACGGCCTCATCGAGAGGTGCGAGGCGGCCTATCAGAACTATGAGTTCCACGTCATCTCCCACGCCGTCAACGACTTCTGTGTGGTGGACCTGTCCTCCTTCTACCTGGACATCATCAAGGACCGGCTGTACTGCGGGGACGAGGCCGGCCGCCGCTCCGCCCAGACCGCCCTGTGGATCATTCTGGACACCATGACCAAGATCTTCGCCCCCATCCTGGCTTTCACCTGCGACGAGATCTGGCAGGCCATGCCCCATAAGACGGGCGACGACCCCCGGAACGTGGTGCTGAACCAGATGAACAGGCCCTTCGCGGAGTACGCCCTCTCCGCCGAGGCCATGGCCCGCTGGGACAAGGTCATCGCCCTGCGGGACGACGCCAACAAGGCCCTGGAGCTGGCCCGGGCCCAGGGCATCAAGAAGAACCAGGACGCCGACCTGGCCTTGGGCTTCACCGCCGACGCCTGGGCCGAGTTCACCGCCATGGGCCTGGACGACGCCGACCTGGCCGCCATCTGCATCGTGTCCGCCGTGTCCGCGTCTGAGGGCGGGAACGACGGCTATCAGGGCACGGAGTTCCCCGGCCTCACCGTGAAGGTGTCCCCCGCCGCGGGCGCCAAGTGCCCCCGGTGCTGGAACCACGACAAGAACATCGGCGCCCCCGGCCATCACGCGGAGCTGTGCGGCCGCTGCGCCGCCGTTCTGGGGCTGTAAGCCGAACCTGAATATCCAACGAGGCCCCGCCGGGCGACCGGTGGGGCCTTATCGGGAGCGTGATCTCCATGTGGAAGAAATGTCTGGCGTTCCTCAAAGGGGACGTGGTGCTCACCGCGTCCGCCCTGCTGGCGGTGATCTCCTGCTTTTTGACGCCCCCGGACCGGGCGTACCTGGGCTATCTCAACGCCCAGACCCTCATCGTGCTGTTCTGCTTCATGGCGGTGATGGCGGGCCTCAAGGAGATGGGCGCGTTCCGGCGGCTGGGGGAGGCCCTGCTCCGAAAGCTCAGCCGGGAGCGGACCCTGGCGGCGGTGCTGGTGGGGCTGTGCTTCTTCGGCAGCATGGTGGTCACCAACGACGTGGCCCTTATCACCTTCGTGCCCCTGGCGGTGCTGGTGCTGGATATGGCGGGCCGCCGGTCCTCCCTGTGCCTGACGGTGACCCTCATGACCATCGCCGCCAACCTGGGGTCCATCCTGACCCCCATCGGCAACCCGCAGAATCTGTATCTGTTCGCCGTGTCCGGCATGTCCCTAGGGGAGTTTTTCGCCGCCATGGGGCCCTACTCCCTGCTGGCGGCGGTCCTGCTGGCCCTGGCGGTGTGGTTTGGGTACAGGCCCGACCCCATCCGGATCGAGTTGGACGGCTCCGCCCCGCTCCTCAAGGGGAGCGAGCTGGCCTTTTACGCCGTGCTGTTCGGCCTGTGCCTGCTCACCGTGGCCAAGGCGCTGTCCTGCTGGGCGCTGCTGGCCCTGGTGGTGCTGGCGGTGCTGCTGAAAGACCGCCGGCTGCTGCTCCAGGTGGACTACTCCCTGCTGCTCACCTTCGTGTTCCTGTTCATCTTCGTGGGGAACATGGGCCGGTTCGGGCCCTTCCGGGACCTGGTGCAGTCCTTGGTGGAGGGCCGGGAGCTGGTCACCGGCGTGGCCCTCAGCCAGATCATCAGCAACGTGCCGGCGGCCCTGCTGCTGTCCGGCTTTACCGACCAGTGGACCGCCCTGCTGGCAGGAGTGAACATCGGCGGCCTGGGGACGCTCATCGCCTCCATGGCCAGCCTCATCTCCTACAAGCAGGTGGCCCTCCGGGCCCCGGAGCAAAAGGGGCGGTATCTGGGCGTCTTCACCCTGTGGAACATGGGGTTCCTGGCGGCGCTGCTGGCGCTGGCGTGGGCCCTTGGAGCGATATGAACGCAGATACGCATAAAAACCCCCGCCGGAGTGTTCCGGCGGGGGTTTGGCGTATTCAGAGGATCGGATTACTTGTGGTCCACGCTGTACATGTGCTCGATGAGGTCCAGCACCTTGTGGGAGTAGCCCATCTCGTTGTCGTACCAGGAGACCACCTTCACGAAGGTGTCGGTCAGGTACACGCCGGCGTTGGCATCGAAGATGGAAGTGCGGGGATCGCCCAGGAAGTCGCTGGAGACGACGGCCTCGTCGGTGTAGCCCAGGACGCCCTTCAGCTCGCCCTCGGCGGCCTCCTTCATGGCGGCGCAGATGTCAGCCTTGGTGGCGGGCTTCTCCAGGTT
>CANRFU010000069.1 GCA_947629975.1 uncultured Oscillospiraceae bacterium
GTGGCCACCATCTCCACCCCCGACCCCCGCACCCTGGCCATCCAGCCCTGGGACCGCTCCCTGCTGAAGGCCATCGAGAAGGCCATCCAGACCTCCGATCTGGGCATCCATCCCCAGAACGACGGCTCGGTTATCCGCCTGGCCTTCCCCCAGCTCACCGAGGAGCGCCGCAAGGAGCTGTCCAAGCAGGTTCGCAAGTACGGCGAGGAGGGCAAGGTGGCCATCCGCAACATCCGGCGGGACGCCATGGATGCCATCAAGAAGGCGGTCAAGGCCTCCGAGCTCACCGAGGACGACCAGAAGGAGATGGAGAAGGACCTCCAGGACCTGGTGGACAGGCGGTGCAGGGACGTGGACGACATCACCGCCGCCAAGGAGAAGGAATTGATGGCGGTGTGACGCCCGCCAATGCGTAGGGGCCGCCACATGTGGCGGCCCGTCGGCAGCAGTCTATAGGGGCGGCCACTTGGGGCCGCCCCTACTTGTGTGCTGTTTACGATTTGTTTGCGGCAGGAATAATCTGCATATAATTGTTAGGAGTTATCAGCTATGGCACTCTTTCCACGGCGGGGAAAGACCCCTGAGGCCGATCTGGAGCATCTGCCCCGCCACATCGCCATCATCATGGACGGCAACGGCCGCTGGGCCAAACAGCGGGGCCTGCCCCGCACCGCCGGCCACGCCGCCGGTGCGGAGACCTTCCGCACGGTGGCCACCTTCGCCAAGGACATCGGGCTGGAATACCTGACGGTTTACGCCTTTTCCACCGAGAACTGGAAGCGCCCCCCCGAGGAGGTCCAGGCCATCATGGGCCTGCTGGAGAAATATCTCCACGAGGCCATCGACCGTATGGCCCGGGACAAGGTGAAGATGGCCTTTTTCGGCGACCTGACGCCTCTGGCCCCCAAACTCCAACAGCTCTGCCATGAGACGGAGGAGATCTCCAAGGGGTACGACGGCTGCCAGGTGAACATCTGCCTGAACTACGGCGGCCGGGACGAGATCGTCCGGGCGGCGCGGGCCTTCGCCCTGGACTGCGTGGAGGGAAAGGCAGACCCCAACCACCTCACCGAGGAGGGGTTCGGGAGGTATCTCTACTCCGCCGGCGTGCCCGACCCGGATCTCATCATCCGGCCCAGCGGGGAGGTGCGGCTGTCCAACTTCCTGCCCTGGCAGTCCGCCTACGCGGAATTCTACTTTACCGACGTGCTGTGGCCCGACTTCTCCAAGGAAGAACTGCTGCGGGCCATCGCCGTTTACCAGCACCGCTCCCGGCGGTACGGAGGTGTGTGAACCTATGGCAAAACGGATCATCGTGGCGGTCATCTTCGTGCCGCTGCTCATCGCGCTCATGCTGTTCGCCCCGCCCCTGCTGTGGGCGGCGGTGGTGTCCTTCATCTCGGCCCTGGCCGCCTTTGAGCTGCTCCGGGCCGCGGGGGAGGGAAAGGTCACCGTTCCCATGAAGGTGATCGCCGTGGCCGCCGCCGCCGTCATCCCGGTGACGCGGCTGTACGAGTTCGCGAATCTGGCGGCATGGCTCTGCGCCTTTCTGGTGGCGGCGGTGTCCTTCTGGTGCGCCATCCACGCCTATGACGAGGGGGACGCCGGGATCGGCTTCGCTCAGGTCCTTCTGAACATCTTCGCCGGCATGGTGATGCCCCTGGCCCTGTCCTCCCTGGTGGTGCTGAAATGGATGGAGCACGGTCAGTACCTGGTGCTGCTGGCGGTGCTGCTGGCCTTTATCACCGACGGCGGGGCCTACTTCGCCGGGGTGTTTTTGGGCAAACACCGGGGGGTCACCAGGGTGAGCCCCAACAAGAGCCTGGAGGGCTATATCGGCGGCTTTCTCACCGGCGTGATCTTCGCGGTGCTGTACGGCCTGGTGATCTCCAGGATCAGCGGGGCCGAGGCCAACTACCTGTCCCTGGCCCTCTGCGGGCTGTTCGGGGCGCTGGCCACCGAGCTGGGGGACCTGTCCTTCTCCTTCGTCAAGCGGCAGTACGGCGTGAAGGATTACGGCCATCTGCTCCCCGGCCATGGGGGGATGCTGGATCGGTTCGACAGCATGTTCTTCTGCGGGCCGGTGGTGCTGTTCGTGGTCACTGTCCTGCCGGCGTTCACGGTGGCCGCGTGATGGGCAGGACGCTTACCATTCTGGGCTCCACCGGGTCCATCGGCCGGCAGACTCTGGAGGTGGCCGGGGCGGGAGGGCACAAAGTCGCCGCCCTGACCTTCGGCCATAACGTCAAACTGGCGGAGGAGCAGGCCAGACGGTTCCATCCGAAATTGATCGCCACGCCGGAGGAACACACTGCCGCCGACCTCCGCGCCCGCCTGGCCGACACGGATGTCAGGGTATTGAGCGGGGAGGAGGGGCTCATGGAGGCCGCTTCCCTCCCGGAGGCCGACACGGCGGTGTCCGCCATCGTAGGGGTGGCGGGATTGCGGCCCACCCTGGCCGCCATTGACGCCGGAAAGCGGCTGGCGCTGGCCAACAAGGAGACCTTGGTGTGTGCCGGGGAGCTGGTCACCGCCCGGGCGAAGGCGCGGGGCGTGGACATCGTGCCGGTGGACTCGGAGCACTCGGCTATCTTCCAGTGTTTGCAGGGGGCCCATCTGCGGGAGGTCAGGCGGCTGATCCTCACGGCATCGGGCGGACCCTTTTATGGCATGGACCGTAAAGCGCTGTCCCTTGTCACCAGGGCGGACGCGCTGAAGCACCCCAACTGGTCCATGGGGCAGAAAATCACCATCGACTCCGCTACCCTGATGAACAAGGGCCTGGAGGTCATCGAGGCCATGCGGCTGTACGGCCTGCCCCTGGAGCGGGTGGACGTGGCCATCCACCGGGAGAGCGTGGTCCACTCCCTGGTGGAATTTGCCGACGGGGCCATCCTGGCCCAGCTGGGCAGCCCGGATATGCGCCTGCCCATCCAGTACGCCCTCACCTGGCCGGACCGGACGGAGGGCCCGGCGAAGCCCCTGGACCTGTTCTCCTGCCCGCCCATCACCTTCCAGCGGCCGGATGTTGAGACCTTCCGGTGCCTGGGGCTGGCGCTGGAGTGCGCCAAAACCGGCGGCACCTCCACCGCCGTCCTCAACGGGGCCAACGAGGTGGCCGTGGGGCTGTTTTTGGAGGAGAAGATCGGCTTTCTGGACATTGAACGGCTGGTGGAGGGGGCCCTGGAGCGGGTAAAACCCGTCCAGGATCCCTCCCTGGACGACATTTTTGAGGCCGACCGGGCCGCCCGGCAGGCGGTCTATGGTCTGACGAGGTGATCGGATTGATCGCGAGGATCCTTTACATTTTGCTGGCGATCCTGCTGTTCGGCGTGCTCATCGCCATCCACGAGTTCGGCCACTTCTTCACCGCCAAGCTGCTGGGGGTGAAGGTGAACGAGTTCTCCATCGGCATGGGGCCCCTGCTGCTGTCCCGCCAGAAAGGGGAAACCCTTTACAGCCTCCGGGCCCTGCCCATCGGCGGCTACTGCGCCATGGAGGGGGAGGACGAGGACACCGGTGACCCCAGGGCCTTTGCCCGGCAGCCGGGGTGGAAGAAGATCATCATCCTGTGCGCCGGATCGTTCATGAACTTTGTGCTGGGGCTGGTCATCACCGTGGTGCTGTTTCTGGGCATCGGCCAGGTGCGGGCCCCGGTGGTCACCGAGTTCGCCCCCGAATTCCAGTGTGAGGGCGCGGACGGCCTTATGGTCGGGGACCGGCTGCTGAAGATCGACGGCCACGGGGTCTGGGAGTACGGCGACGTGCAGACCTACCTCTCCCGGAACGACGGCAAGGGCGTGAACCTCGTTGTGGAGCGGGACGGAGAGAAGATCGACCTGGGGCTGGTGCCCATGTACCGCATGGACTACACCTATGAGGGCCAGACCAGCCACGGCTTCGGCCTCATCTTCGGGGCCATCGACGAGCTGTCCATCCCTCAGCGGATCGGCCAGGGAGCGGTGCAGTCGGTGAACTTCGTGCGCATGGTGTGGATGAGCCTGGGCGACCTGGTCACCGGCCGGGTGTCGGTGGATCAGCTGTCCGGGGTCATCGGCGTGGTGGACGTGGTGTCCGAAGTGGGCGCCGATTCCAGCACCGTGGCCGAGGGCGTGATGAACGTGTTCTACTTCATGGCCCTCATCGCCGTGAACCTGGCGGTGATGAACATGCTGCCCATCCCCGCCCTGGACGGCGGCCGGGTATTCTTCGTGCTGCTGAACGGCCTGCTGTGGCTCGTCTGCCGGAAACGCATCCCGGAGAAATACGAGGGCTACGTCCACGCCGCGGCCTTCATCCTGCTGATGGGGCTGATGCTACTGATCGCTTTCCACGACGTGTGGAACATCTTTAATTGATTCTTTTTCCTGAAAGAAATAGAATCAGAAAGGATTTTAAACCTGTTGGATACGTTTATGGGGGTCCGGATCGATATGACCAGAAAAATAATGGTGGGCGGCGTCCCCGTAGGCGGGGGCGCCCCCGTGCCCATCCAGTCCATGTGCAATACCCCCACGGCGGACGTGGAGGCCACGGCGGAGCAGATCAGGGCTCTGGCCGCCGCCGGGTGCGATATCGTCCGGGTGGCGGTGCCCAATCTGGAGGCCGCCCGGGCCATCGGGGCCATCAAGAAGCGCATCTCCATCCCCCTGGTGGCGGACATCCACTTCGACTATCGGCTGGCTCTGGAGGCGGCGGAGCAGGGGGTGGACAAGATCCGCATCAACCCCGGCAACATCGGCGGGCCGGACCGGGTGGAGGCGGTGGCCAGAGCCTGCATGGAGCGGCATATCCCCATCCGGGTGGGGGTCAACGGCGGCTCTTTGGAGAAGGATCTGCTGGCCAAATACGGCGGCCCCACCCCGGAGGCCATGGTGGAGAGCGCCCTGGGGCACATCCGCCTGCTGGAGCGGTACGGGTTTGAGGACATCTGCGTGTCTTTGAAGGCGTCCTCCGTGCCGGTGACCATGAAAGCCTATCAGCTGATGGCGGAACAGTACGATTATCCCCTGCACCTGGGCGTCACCGAGGCGGGCACCGCCCGAATGGGGGAGCTGAAGGCCGCCGCCGGCATCGGCGGGCTGCTGGCCCTGGGGGTGGGCGACACCCTCCGGGTGAGCCTCACCGCCGACCCGGTGGAGGAGGTCTACGCCGCCCGGCGCATTTTGAAGGCCATCGGCCTCAGGAGAGACGGCCCGGAGCTCATCTCCTGCCCCACCTGCGGCCGGACGAAGATCGATCTGATCCCCATGGCGAGACAGGTGGAGGAGCTGCTGAAAACCGTGGACAAGCCGATCACCGTGGCGGTGATGGGCTGCGTGGTCAACGGCCCCGGCGAAGCCCGCCGCGCCGACGTGGGGCTGGCTGGCGGCGACGGCGAGGGAGTCCTGTTCAAACGCGGTGAGATCGTGAAGAAGGTCCCGGAGGACCGGCTTGTGCCCGAGCTGATGAAGCTCATCGAGACGCTATGACCATCAATGTAGATTGGATCTTCTTTGACCTGGGTTCCACGCTGCTCGACGAGAGCGGGGCGGAGCGCCGCAGGATGGAAGAGACCGTTGCGGGTTCCAATGTTACATACGAGGCGTTTTTCGAGGCGGCGCTTGACGCCGCCCGTCGGAATGAAAACGGCTACAAGGCGGCGCTGGAGCGGTTTGGACTGACCAAAACGCCCTGGCGCCCAGAGGAAGAAACTCTGTACCCGGAGACCAGGGAACTGCTCAAGCGGCTGAGCGGGCAGTATCGCCTGGGCGTCATCGCCAATCAGGAGCCAGGGGCGGAACAGCGCCTGGAGCGGTTCGGCATCCGCCCTTTCTTCGACGTGATCGTCTGCTCTGCGGAGTCTGGGGTGGCCAAACCGGACCCGCGTATTTTCCTCATGGCGCTGGAACAGGCAAATTGTCCACCGGAGCGGGCCGCTATGGTGGGCGACCGGCTGGATAACGATGTGATCCCCGCCAAAGAACTGGGGATGCGGACCGTCTGGGTGCGGCAGGGGATGGGCGGTCTCGCCGTTTCCCGCACGCCGGAGGAAGGACCTGACGTTACCATCGACCACATTGATCAACTATTTGATTTTCTGAAACGACAATAAGGAGCGTACATACCATGGAGACCCGTCCCACATTCGAACAGACCTTCGGCAAGTGCCCCTTCCCGGAAGGGGTCTTGTCCGTGTTGGGCGGCTGCCCCGTCAGCGTGCGGGTGCGCCGGGCGGAGCGGGTCATGGAGGTGGACGTGGAGAGCGTCGGCGTCCCCCGGGAGGTACTGGACCGGGCGGCGGAGGCGGTCAAAGGGGCGCTCCGGCTGAGTGAGGCGGTGTTCCGCGTGACCGCTCCCCCCGCAGAGAGCGGCGCCCCCATCGCTCAGCCTGAGCCGGGCGGATCCGCGGAGGCGGACAGGCCCGTCCCCGCCGCCGCAGAGGCCGCTGACCCCGCCGGCCAGCCGGAGCAGCCCGCGCCTCCGGCGGACAAGCCGCCGAAGGCCGCCCCCGACCTGTCCGCTCAGCTGGCGGCCATGCGGAAGAAGCTCATGAGGGCAGAGACCCCTAAGAGGAACGGCAATGGAAGCCCTCGGGCCATTTACGGCAAGATCAACGGCAAGAAGAAGGTCACGCCCATCGGGGAACTGGAACTGGACATGGGCAACGTGCTCGTCGAGGGCGAGGTGTTCAATATCGAGCACCGGGAGCTGCCCCGGCGGAAGGCCTGGGTGGTGTGCTTCGATGTCACCGACTACACCGGCTCCATCCGGGTCACCCAGTTCATGGAGGGAGAACTGGCCGCCCCCATCATCAGGAACGTGAAGGTGGGCCAGCGGCTCCGGATCCAGGGGCGGCTGACCGTGGGCAAGTTCGACAACGGCGACGTGGTGCTGGAACCCTATGGCATCAGCGCGGTCCCTAAGCCGGAGGGCCGGAAGGATACCGCCCCGAAGAAGCGGATCGAGCTGCACCTGCACACAAAAATGTCCATGATGGACGCCCTCTGCGATACCAAGACGGCGGTGAAGCGGGCCATCGAGTGGGGCCACCCAGCCATCGCCATCACCGACCACGGGGTGGTCCAGTCCTTCCCGGACGCCTACAACGCCTCCGGCCGCGGCTCCAAGATCAAGATCCTGTATGGCGTGGAGGCCTACTACCAGAACGATGTGGACGAGAGCATAGCCGTCCACGGCCCCGGCGACCTGCCGCTGGACGGGGAGTTCGTGGCCTTTGACCTGGAGACCACGGGTCTGGACTTCAGGCGGGACGCCGTCATTGAGATCGGCGCGGTGCGCATCAGGAACGGGGAGGTGGCGGACAGGTTCTCCTCCTTTGCCGACCCGGGGCGGCCTCTGTCCGCCGTGACGGTGACGCTCACCGGCATCACCGATCAAATGTTAAAGGGCGCCCCGAAGCCGGAGGCGGCGGTGGAGGCCTTCCTGGACTGGCTGGGGGATACGCCCCTCTGCGCCCACAACGCCGCCTTCGACACCGGCTTCATCCGGGAATACTGCGCCAAATCGGGCCGTTCCTTCGACCCGCTGTATATCGACACCATGGTACTGTCCCAATATCTGTGTCCCGACCTTCACAACCACAAGCTGGACACGGTGGCGGGCGCCCTGGGCCTGCCGCCCTTCCAGCACCACCGGGCCTATGACGACGCCGCCGTCTGCGGGCAGATCCTGTGGGAGCTGTTCGGGACCCTCCGAAAAGAGGGACTGACCCTGACCTCCCAGATCAACCCCGCCATGGCCGGGCGAAAGCGGGGGGGACGGGGCCGCCGCACTCCGTACCATCTGATCCTGCTGGCGAAAAATCAGAAGGGCCTCCGCAACCTCTACAAGCTGGTGTCGCTGTCCCACCTGGAGCACTTCAACCGGTTCCCCATCATGCCAAAGTCCCTGGTGAACGAAAACCGGGAGGGACTCATCATCGGCTCCGCCTGCGAGGCCGGCGAGCTGTTCCGGGCGGTGGTAGATGGCAGGGACGACCGGGAACTGGAGCGCATCGCCTCCTGGTATGACTATCTTGAGATCCAGCCCCTGTCCAACAACGCCTATATGCTGCGGCCCAATAAAGAGGGCAGGGTCATCGCCGGAAGCGCGGAGGATCTGCGGGAGTTCAACAGGCGGATCGTTGCCCTGGGGGAGCGGATGGGAAAGCCGGTGTGCGCCACCGGGGACGTCCACTTCCTGGATCCCCACGAGGAGATCTACCGGCACATCCTGCTGGCCGCCAAGGAGTATGACGATGCGGACAACGACAATCCCCTGTATTTCCGCACCACCGGCGAGATGCTGGCAGAGTTCTCCTATCTGGGGGAGAAGAAGGCCCATGAGGTGGTCATCGAAGCCCCGGCCCTGGTGGCGGGCTGGTGTGACGATGTGCGCCCCCTGCCCGACGGGCTGTTCACCCCCAAGCTGGAGGACTCGGAGGGAGAGCTGAAGCGGCTGGTGTGGGGGAGGGCCCACGAGCTCTACGGGGAGGACCCGCCCCAGATCGTGACGGACCGCCTCAACGCGGAGCTGAAGGACATCATCGGCTGCCATTACGACGTGATCTATATGTCCGCCCAGAAGCTGGTGCAGGATTCTCTGGAGCACGGCTATCTGGTGGGGTCCCGGGGTTCGGTGGGCTCGTCCCTGGTGGCCTTTATGTCGGGCATCACCGAGGTGAACTCCCTGCCCGCCCACTACCGCTGCCCCAAGTGCAGGCACTCCGACTTCGATTACGCCCAGGACCCCGCCCATCCCTATGGTTGCGGGGCGGACATGCCCGACGCGGTGTGCCCCGTCTGCGGGACCCCCTATGACAAGGACGGCTTCAATATCCCCTTCGAGACCTTTTTGGGCTTCGGCGGCGACAAGGTGCCTGACATCGATCTGAATTTCTCCGGCGAGTACCAGTCCAGCGCCCACAGGTATACCTTTGAATTGTTTGGCCAGGACCATGTGTTCCGGGCGGGTACCATCGGCACCGTGGCGGAGAAGACCGCCATCGGCTATGTGAAGAAGTATCTGGAGCTGGTGGGGCGGACCAACGTCCCCTTTGCGGAGGTGCTCCGGCTTGCCAGGGGCTGCATGGGGGTCAAGCGCACCACCGGCCAGCACCCCGGCGGCATGGTGGTCATCCCCCAGGACAAGGAGATCTACGACTTCTGCCCGGTGCAGCATCCGGCGGATGACAAGGACTCCGAGATCATCACCACCCACTTTGAATACCACTCCATGGAGTCCAACCTGCTGAAGCTGGACATGCTGGGCCACGACGACCCCTCCATGATCCGTATGCTGGAGGATCTCACCGGCGTCAACGCCCGGAAGATCCCCCTGGACGACCCAGACACCATGAGCCTGTTCACCACCTCGGCGAAGCTTGGGTTCGAGGACGACCCCATCCTGGGTCCCACCGGGGCGGTGGCCATCCCGGAGTTCGGCACCTCCTTCGTCCGCGGGATGCTGGAGGACACCGAACCCGACCAGTTCGACATCCTGGTGCGCCTGTCCGGTTTCTCCCACGGTACAGACGTGTGGCTGGGGAACGCCAAAGACCTCATCACCTCCGGCACCGCCAAGGTCAACGAGGCCATCGGCTGCCGGGACGACATCATGCTGTTCCTCATCTCCAAAGGCTTCCAGGACAAGCGGGCCTTCAAGATCATGGAGTCGGTCCGCAAGGGCCGGGGCCTGCCGGACGGGGCGGAGGACGAGATGAAAGAGCACGGGGTGCCCGACTGGTACATCGGCTCCTGCAAGAAGATCGCCTACCTGTTTCCCAAGGCCCACGCGGTGGCCTATGTGATGATGGCCTTCCGCATCGCCTGGTTCAAGGTCCACCGGCCCCTGGCCTTTTACGCCGCGTACTTTTCCATCCGGGCCAAGGCCTTTGACGAGAAGTACATGTGCCGGGGGATGGATGTGGCCAAGCGGAAGATGAAGGAGATCAGCGACAAGAAAAACGCCAAGAACCGGGCCGACCGCCCCACCGACGTGGAGGAGGATATGCTGGTCACCCTGGAGGTGGTGTATGAGTTCTATCTGCGCGGGTTCCACTTCGCCCGGATGGACGTGTCCCGCTCCCACGCGGTGAACTTCCTGATCGACGAGGGACAGAACGCCCTCATCCCGCCCTTCACGTCCGTGGCCGGCCTGGGCGCGACGGTGGGCTGGGACATCATGGAGAAGCGGCAGGGAAAGGACTTCCTCTCCATCGAGGAGTTCTCCCTCACCTGCACCAGGGTGTCCGCTACCCACATCGAGCAGCTCAAGGAGGCGGGGGCCTTCGGGGACCTGCCGGACAGCAGCCAGTTCTCGCTGTTCTGATTTCCTCTTGACAAGGCCCATGGGGTATGGTAAGATTCATCACATTAGCGAGATAAAGAATCGAGGAAATTTCCATGAGCCTGCTCATCAATACCCCCGAGGGCACCCGGGACCGGCTGTTTGCCGAGTGCGCCGAGCGCCGCCAGGTGCAGAACACCCTGGTGGACCTGTTCCGCGGCCGGGGCTATTCCGAGGTCATCACCCCCGAGGTGGAGTTTTACGACCTGTTTATCCAGTCGGGCAATCCCATCCCCCAGGAGGCCATGCTGAAGATCGTGGACCGCTCCGGGCGGATCATGGTCATGCGGCCCGACTGCACCACCCCCATCGCCCGGGTGGCCGCCACGCGGCTGCGCTCCTCGCCGCTCCCCCAGCGGCTCTACTACGACCAGACGGTGTTCCGGGACCGGGGCGCCCACCAGGGGGAGAGCCGGGAGATCGCCCAGTGCGGCGTGGAGCTCATCGGCGCGGTGGGGGAGGAGGCCGACGTGGAGATCGTCTCCATGGCGGTGGAGTCCCTGCGGCGCTGCGGCCTCAAGAACTTCCACATTGAGTTGGGCCACGCCGGGTTCTACCGGGCGCTGGCGGCCCGGATGGATATGTCCGCCGCCGAGACCGAGCGGGTGCGCTCCGCCATCGAGGGAAAGAATTTCGCTCTGCTCAACGACCTGCTGGAGCCCTACCGGGGCCAGCCGGCCTTCGCCGCCCTCCGCCGCCTGCC
>CANRFU010000070.1 GCA_947629975.1 uncultured Oscillospiraceae bacterium
TCCATCAGCTTGGCCACGGGGATGCCCGTCCACCGCTCCACGATGCGGGCGATCTCCTCCTCGGTGACCTTGTCCCGCAGCAGATTGTCCTCCTTGGACCGGGCGGCCAGGCTCTCCTGCTCCTCCAGCCGCTTTTTCAGGCCGGGGATGGTCCCATATTGCAGCTCGGCGGCCTTCTCCAGGTCGTACTCCCGCTGGGCCTTCTCCAGGGCGGCGTTTGCCGCCTCCAGGTCCTCCCGGAGCTTCTGCACCGTGCCGATGGCGTTCTTCTCGTTCTCCCATTTGGCCTTGCCCGCGTTGAACTGATCACGCAGCTCGGCCAGCTCCCTCTGGATGTCCGCCAGGCGGGCCCTGGACAGCTCGTCCTCCTCCTTTTTCAGGGCGGCCTCCTCGATCTCGCACTGGATGATCTTCCGGGAGATCACGTCCAGCTCGGTGGGCATGGAGTCCATCTCGGTGCGGATGAGGGCGCACGCCTCGTCGATGAGGTCGATGGCCTTGTCGGGCAGGAACCGGTCGGAGATATAGCGGTCGCTGAGGGTGGCGGCGGCCACGATGGCCCCGTCGGTGATCTTCACCCCGTGGAACACCTCATAGCGCTCCTTGAGGCCCCGGAGGATGGCGATGGCGTCCTCCACGGTGGGCTCGTTCACCATCACCGGCTGGAAGCGCCGCTCCAGGGCGGCGTCCTTCTCGATATACTGCCGGTACTCGTTCAGCGTCGTCGCGCCGATGCAGTGGAGCTCGCCCCGGGCCAGCATGGGTTTCAAGAGGTTGCCGGCGTCCATGGAGCCCTCGGTCTTGCCCGCCCCCACGATGGTGTGCAGCTCGTCGATGAACAGCAGGATGCGGCCCTCCGACTTCTTCACCTCGTTGAGGACGGCTTTTAAGCGCTCCTCGAACTCGCCCCGGTACTTGGCCCCGGCGATGAGGGCCCCCATGTCCAGGGCGAAGATGGTCTTGTCCTTCAGCCCCGCGGGCACGTCCCCCTTGACGATGCGCTGGGCCAGCCCCTCGGCAATGGCGGTCTTGCCCACGCCCGGCTCGCCGATCAAAACCGGGTTGTTTTTGGTCTTGCGGCTCAAAATGCGGATGACGTTGCGGATCTCGTCGTCCCGGCCGATGACCGGGTCCAGCTTGTTCTGCCGCGCCCGCTCCACCAGGTCGGAGCCGTACTTTTTCAGGGCCTCGTAGGTGTCCTCCGGGTTGTCGGTGGTCACCCGCTGATTGCCCCGGAGGGCGGCCAGGGCGCGCATGACCTTCTCCCGGTCCACGTTATAGGCGCGGAACAGCTCTTTCAGGGGCCGGTCCGCGTTGTCGATGAGGGAGAGCAGGATGTGCTCCACCGACACGAAGTCGTCCTTCATGCCCCCGGCAACGGACACCGCCCCGTTCAGGGCCCGGTCCACCTCCTGGGAGACGTAGATCTTGCCCTCCTCCCGGCCGGAACCGGAGACCTTGGGCAGCTTCTCCACCTCCTGGCGGGCGGCGGCCTCAAAGGACTCCACCGTCAGCCCCATGTGGGTGAGCAGCTGGGGGATGAAGCCCCCCTCCTGCTGAACGAGGGCCAGCAGCAGATGGGCCTGCTCGATCTGCTGGTTGCCGTACTGGCTGGCCAGCGCCTGGGCGGACTGGATGGCCTCCAGGGACTTCTGGGTAAACTGGTTCATGTTCATGGTTCTTCACTCCTTCGGGGACCCGGATATCCGGGCCGGACTGTCGTTCTGGACCCATTATAGTCCACCCGGCGGAAAAATCATGAACAATCCGTAAATTTTTAGCACTCTCCACATTAGAGTGCTAATCCGGCGCCCCGCAGCGCTTTGCGGGCCGGGCCGCCGCCGGGGAGGGTCCTCCTGAAAGGAGATCCCCTCCGTCATCCGCCGCGCGGATGACGGAGGGGATCTCCGCCCGATTCAATCTTTCCACGGATCCTGCTCCGTCACGTCATCCCGGGAGGTGTAGCTCCCCGCCCCGTCGAACCGCTCCCCATCCGGCGGACGCCGGAGGGCGGCAGGAACAGGCGATCCGTCCCCCGCGTCCTCCATCTCCTCCGGCATGGGCCGGAAGATCTCCCCGATCCCGGACCGGTCCAGCATGGCGGCCACCGCGGCGATCACCAGCAGGCCCCCCATCACCCAGATCTCCCAGCCACCCTCGGGGAACAGGGCGTTCAGGGTGGAGATCGTCTGACCGATGGTGTTGAACGTGATGTGGGCCAGCATGGAGGGCAGGATCGACCTGGCCCGCATATCCATCCATCCGAACACCACGCCCAGCACAAAGGCGTAGCAGAACCACACCAGCTCCCCGTGGCAGAGGCCGAACACGGCGGCGGAGAGCAGCACCGCCGTCGTGGGCCGGGCCACCCTGGCCAGCCGGGTCATGATGAGGCCCCGGAAGACCACCTCCTCCACGATGGGGGAGACCACCGCCACACACAGAAAGGCCACCGCGCTGGCCTCCTCCAGGCCGGCGGATGCGTCGTTGTAGTCCTCCAGCAGACGGGCGGGCAGCAGGGACATCACCAGGGTGACCGCCAGATAGAGCGCCGGGGCCAGGGCCGCCCCCGACCACAGCAGGGCGCGGTCATCGGGCAGGCGGAGCCACATGGCCGTCCCCGGCCGCTCCCGCTGGATGGCGAAGTAAAACACCGCGAGCACCGCCAGGGTCAGCAGTCCGGACACCAGCGTCAGCCCGGTGGCGGCGGCCATCAGGCGCCCGTAGAGGATGTCGTACAGCTCGGGGTCCGTCAGGGCGTTCGGCCCCAGCTCGCCCAGCACATGGTAGAGGTACACATAGGACACGGCCAGCTGGCACCCCAAAAACAGCGCCAGGAAGGCCAGCGCCTTGCCGGCGGCGGCCAGCACCTGTCCGGCGCCCGGTCTCTGTTCCGTCATACCGTCAACCCTCCCAGCACCTTGCCGATGGAGTCGTGGATCACCAGGTCCGCCTCCCTGTCATAGGGGGTGGGGTCCCGGTTGATGAGCACCAGCCTGTTCCCCCGGTAGTAGTTGATGAGCCCCGCCGCCGGGTACACCACCAGGGAGGTCCCCCCCACGATGAGCAGATCCGCCCGGGCGATGGCCGCCACCGCCCCCTGGACGATGTCCTGATCCAGCCCCTCCTCATAGAGGACCACGTCTGGCTTCACCCGGCCGCCGCACACGGGGCACTTGGGAACGCCCCGGCTGTCCCGGATGAACTCGGCGGGATAGGCGGCCCCGCAGCGCTCACAGTAGTTGCGCAGCACCGATCCGTGGAGCTCGTAGACCAGCCGGCTGCCCGCCTTCTGGTGGAGCCCGTCGATGTTCTGGGTGACCACCGCCTTGAGCTTCCCGGCCCGCTCCAGCTCGGCCAGCTTGAGGTGGGCGGCGTTGGGCTGTGCCTCCAGGGGGAGCATCTTGTCCCGGTAGAAGCGGAAGAATTTCTCCGGGTACCGCTCATAATAGGTGTGGCTCAGCATGGTCTCGGGGGGCACGTCGTACTTCTGGTGGTACAGGCCGTCCACGCTGCGGAAGTCCGGGATGCCGCTCTCGGTGGACACCCCCGCCCCGCCGAAAAAGACGATGTTTTCACTCTCGTCCACCCACTTCTGGAGCTGTTCCAACTCTGTCACAGCGCATCCCTCCCGTGTCGTTTTTGTTATTTTAGCACCGATCCGCCCAAATGTAAATCCCCCCGGAGACCCGGGGGGATCAAAGATATCAGTCCCGCATGAGCAGATAGAGGACGGCCTTCTGGGCGTGGAGGCGGTTCTCCGCCTCCTCAAAGATCTCATCGGCGTGGGCCTCAAAGACGTCGGCGGTGATCTCCTCCCCCTTGTGGGCGGGGAGGCAGTGCTGCACCATGCAGCCGGGGTGGGTGAGCTTCATCAGCTCACTGTCCACACAGTAGCCGGCGAAGGCCTTTTTCCGGGCCTCCCGCTCCCCCTCCTGGCCCATGGAGGCCCAAACGTCAGTGATGACCACGTCGGCGTCCACCACCGCCTCGGCCGGGGTGCGGACCAGCTGGAATTTGGGCCCGGTGACGGACTTGGCGAAGTCCAGCACCCGCTGGTCGGGCTCGTAGCCCTCCGGGCAGGCCACGGACACGTCCATGCCGCACTTGAGGCCGCCCACAATGAGGGAGTTGGCCATGTTGTTTCCGTCCCCGATGAAGGCCAGCTTCAGGCCCTCCAGCCGGGTCATCCGCTCCCGGACGGTCATCAAATCGGCCAGCACCTGGCAGGGGTGGCAGAAGTCGGTGAGGCCGTTGATCACCGGGATGGTGGAGCATCTGGCCAGCTCCTCCACCTCCTTCTGGGCGAAGGTGCGGATCATGATGCCGTCGCAGTACCGAGACAGGACCCGCGCGGTGTCCTCCACCGGCTCGCCCCGGCCGATCTGGCTCTCCTTGCCGGAGAGGAACAGGGCGTGGCCCCCCAGCTGATACATCCCCACCTCAAAGGACACCCGGGTGCGGGTGGAGTTCTTCTCGAAGATCATGGCCAGGGTCTTGCCCCGCAGATAGTCGTGGGGGATGCCGTGCTTCTGGCTGTATTTCATCTGGTCGGCCACGTCCAGGATCTCGTTGATCTCCCGGCCGGTCAGGTCCAGCAGCTTGAGCAGATCTTTTTGCATGGTCTTATCTCCTCTCAGGAAAGGGCGTTTTTCAGGATAGCGAGGCCCTTGTCCATCTCCTCATAGGTGATGGTCAGCGGCGGCAGGAACCGAAGCCCCGGTCCCGCCGTCAGGGACAGCAGGCCGGCCCTGTTCAGCCTGGCGCAGAGGTCCCTGTTGGACCACCCCTCCGCCACCTCCACGCCGATCATCAGGCCCAAACCACGGGTCTTGCCCAGGCAGGGCAGGGCCATCTCTTCGATCTTCGTGCGGATGTAGTTCCCCTTCTCCGTCACCTGGGCGATGGTGCCATCGTCCAGCACGTCCAGCAC
This sequence comes from uncultured Oscillospiraceae bacterium, assembly GCA_947629975.1. Classification (GTDB taxonomy): domain Bacteria; phylum Bacillota; class Clostridia; order Oscillospirales; family Oscillospiraceae; genus Enterenecus. The sequence goes on from CANRFU010000070.1 coordinate 4,934, forward strand.
GGCGCAGGCCGCCGCGGCGCACACGGGATTGCCCCCGAAGGTGGAGGCGTGGGTGCCGGGGCCCAGTACGTTCCGGCATCTCTCGTTCACCAGGAAGCCGCCCATGGGCAGGCCCCCGGCGATCCCCTTGGCGAAGGAGCAGGCGTCGGGCATAACGCCGTACTGCTGGAAGGCGAACAGGGAGCCGGTGCGGCCCACGCCGGTCTGGACCTCGTCCACCAGGAACAGCCAGTCCCGCTCGGCGCAGAGCTTTTGCAGGTCATGGACAAACTCCCGGTCCAGCGGCAGCACGCCGCCCTCCCCCTGGACCAGCTCCACCAGCACGGCGCAAACGTCGTACCCGGCAGTCTCCTGGACGGAGGCCATATCCGGGTCCGCCCGGCGGAAGCCCTCGGTGAAAGGGAAGAAATACTGGTGGAACACGTCCTGGCCGGTAGCGGCCAGAGTGGTGATAGTCCGGCCGTGGAAGGAGCGGTTCAGGGTGATGACGGTCCCTCTCCCCTCCCCGTACCTGTCGAAGGAGTACTTCCGGGCCAGCTTGATGATCCCCTCGTTGCCCTCGGCTCCGGAATTGCCGAAGAAGGCCGCCGCCATGCCGGAGCGGGTGCAGAGCTTCTCCGCCAGACGGGCGTAGGGCTCGGAGTAATAGAGGTTGGAGATGTGGCCCAGTTTGGCCGCCTGGTCCGCGATGGCCTTTTGCCACGCGGGATTTGCGGTACCGATGGACAGCACCCCGATGCCGGCGGCGAAGTCGATGTACTCCTTCCCGTCCAGATCGTACAGGGTGGCGTTGGAGCCGTGGCCGATGGCGATGGGGTTGCGGCCGTAGGTCTGGAGGACGTACTGCCCGTCCAGGTTTTTCAGTTCCTCAAAGGTCATGTCCGCCCCTCCTTATACCGACAGCAAGGTGCCCGCGCCCTGGTCACTGAGCAGCTCGATGAGCACCGAGTGGGGGATGCGCCCGTCCAGGATGACGGCGCTGGTCACGCCGGAGCGCACCGTCTCCACGGCGCAGTCGATCTTGGGGATCATGCCCCCCTTGACCACCCCGTCCTTGATGAGGCCTGGGATCTCGGAGGCCCGCACGGAGTGGATCATGGTGGACTCGTCCGCCGGGTCCCGGAGCAGGCCCCGCACGTCGGTGAGGAGCAGCAGCTTTTCCGCCTTCAAAGCCACGGCCAGCTTGGCGGCGGCGGTGTCGGCGTTGATGTTGTAGGCGGGGTTGCCGTCGATGCCCATGGCCACGGTGGACACCACCGGGATGTATCCCAGGTCCAGCGCGTCCACCACGATATCCGGGTCCACCGCCTTGATCTCCCCCACCAGGCCGTACTTCTCGTCCAGCCGCACCGCCTGGAACAGGCCGGCGTCCATGCCGCAGAGGCCCAGGGCCCGGCCCCCCTGCCGGTTGATGCGGGCCACCAGGTCCTTGTTCACCTTGCCGCAGAGGACCTGCTGGACCACATCCATGGTCTGTTCATCGGTGTAGCGCAGGCCGTCCACGAATTTGGAGGGGATGTCCAGCCGGGTCAGCATCTCGGTGATCTCCGGCCCGCCGCCGTGGACCACCGCCACCTGGATACCCACCAGGGACAACAGGATCAAATCGGAGATGACCGCGTCCCGCAGCTCCGGGGAGACCATGGCGTTGCCGCCGTACTTCACCACCACGGTCTTGCCGCTGTACTTCTGGATATAGGGCAGGGCCTCGGCCAGCACCTCGGCCCGTTCGATCATAGAGGACATGGGAAATCACCCTTTTTACCGTAAATAATGCAAAATTTGATCACGAACGATAATCACCGTTGATTTTGACGTAATCATAGGTCAGATCGCAGCCCCAGCAGGTGGCCGACTCGTCCCCCTCGTTGACGGACACGTCGATGGTCACCGCGTCCTGGGTCAGCACCCGCTTGGCGAAGTCCTCGTCAAAGGGGAGGCCCACCCCCTTCTCGCACACCTTGATCTCCCCCAGGGCGGAGGCGAAGCTGATGTCCACGTACTCGGGCCGGAAGGGGGCCCTGGAATAGCCCATGGCGCAGATGACCCGGCCCCAGTTGGCGTCGGCCCCGTAGAGGGCGGCCTTCACCAGGGAGGACCCCACCACGGCCTTGGCCAGCCGCTCGGCGCTCTCCTCGCTGCGGGCGTCCCGCACGGTACAGGTGATGAGCCGGGAGGCGCCCTCGCCGTCGGCGGCGATGGAGCGGGCCAGATGCTCGCACACCTGATACAGCGCCCGGCAGAACAGGGTGTAGCCGTCGTCCTTCCATTCGATCAGCGGATTGCCCGCCATGCCGTTGGCCAGCACCACGCACATATCGTTGGTGGATGTGTCGCCGTCCACCGTCACCCGGTTGAAGGTCCGGGGGACGATCTCGTGGAGGGCGTCCTGGAGCAGGTCGTGGGCGATGGCGCAGTCGGTGGTGATGAAGCAGAGCATGGTGCCCATGTTGGGGTGGATCATGCCGGAGCCCTTGGCGATGCCGCCGATGGTGACCGTCTTTCCCCCGATGGTGAGGGAGAGGGCGATCTCCTTCTTTTTGGTGTCGGTGGTCATGACGGCGTTTGCCGCCGCGTCGGAGCCGTCCGTGCTCAGCTGCTCCACCAGGGGGCCCACCCCCTTCTCAATGGCGGCGATGTTCAGCTCCTGGCCGATGACCCCGGTGGAGGCCACCACGAAGTCGGTGGGCTTGAGCCCCGTGGCTTTGGCGGCGGCGGCGCACATCCGCTCGGCGTTCTCGTGGCCGTTGGGGGCGCAGGCGTTGGCGTTGCCGCTGTTGGCGATGACCCCCCGGCACACCCCGTCCTCCAGGTTGCCCATGGTGACGTAGATGGGGGCGGCCTTCACCCGGTTCATGGTGTAGACGGCGGCGGCGGCGCACTCGCAGTCGGACAGGATCATGGCCAGGTCATACTTGCCGCTGAGGTAGTCCTTCATGGAGGGCACGATGGGCTGGTTGCCGTCCCCCAGGGACATGCCGCTCTTTACACCGCAGCGCACCCCGGCGGCCCTGAAGCCCTTGGCGGCGCACACGCCGCCGGAAACTCGATTCAGCATGGAAACCACTCCTATTTACAGGTTGAGCCCGGCGGTCTCGCCAAAGCCCAGCATCAGGTTCATGTTCTGTACGGCGGCCCCGGAGGCCCCCTTGCCCAGGTTGTCGAACTGGGCGGTGATGAGGGTCTGGTCCTCGTGGCCGGAGACGGTGATCGTCAGCGTGTCCTTCCCCGCCAGCTCGCTGGTGTAAAGCCGGGGCCCTTCCCCCCCGAAGGGGGCCACCCGGATCAGGGCCTGATCCTGATAGTAGCCGCTCAGCAGCTCCCAGATGTCCTCCGCGGAGGGAGTCCCTATGAGCAGGCGGTCATGGAGCAGCACGGTGGTGGCCATGCCCTTGTACACATCCCCCAGCACGGGGAGGAACGCCGGCGGATAAGTCAGGCCGGCCATCTTCTGCATCTCGGGGATGTGCTTGTGCTTCAGGCCGGTGGCGTAGGGGGCCGGGGAGGCCAGCCTGGGGTCCCGGTCCGGGGCCTCGTACTCAGCGATCATCTTCTTACCGCCGCCGGAGTAGCCGGTGAGGGACCAGCAGGTCATGGGGTAATCGGCCGGGAGCACCCCCAGGCGGACCAGAGGGGCCGCGCAGGACAAAAAGCCGGTGGCGTGGCAGCCGGGATTGGCCACCCGCTTGGCGTACTTGACCCGCTGGCGCTGGCCGGGCAGCAGCTCCGGGAAGCCGTACACCCAGCCCTCCGCCGTCCGGTGGGCGGTGGAGGCGTCGATGACCCGGGTGTTAGGGTTTTCGATCAGGGACACCGCCTCGATGGCCGCCGCGTCGGGCAGGCACAGAAACACCAGGTCGGCGGCGTTCAGGAATTTCTTCCGCTCCGTCAGGTCTTTTCGCTTGTCATCATCGATGAGGAGCAGCTCGATGTCCTCCCGGCCCGCCAGCCTGTCGTAGATCTGCAGGCCGGTGGTGCCCTCTTTCCCGTCGATGTATACCTTCGGTTTCATGCGTTCACCCGGTTTCCAGTTTCATCAGCAAATGTGCCTCTCATTATCCCCCTCTTTTGGGGAAAAAGCAACTCTTTTTTCCTGGTTCCTTTATTTCCGCGCCGCGATGAATTCCTCAATAAGTTCGATCTGCTTCTTCACGCTCTCCTCGGAGGGGCCGCCGTAGACCTTTCTCCCGTTGACGCAGGTCCTGAGCTGGAGGGCGTCGTACACGTCGTCGTCAAACAGATCGGAGATGGCCCGGAAGTCCCGGAGGGTCAGGGTGTCCAGGCTCTCCCCTGTCTTGATGCACATATTCACCAGCCGCCCCACGATCATGTAGGCCTCCCGGAAGGGCATCCCCTTCTTCACCAGATAGTCGGCGCAGTCGGTGGCGTTGATGAATCCGCCGGCGGCGGCCTTGGCCATGTTCTTCGGCTGGACGGTCAGCGTTTTCAGCATGGCGGCGAACACGGGCACGCACAGCTCCACGGTGTCAAAGGCGTCGAACACCGGCTCCTTGTCCTCCTGCATGTCCTTGTTGTAGGCCAGGGGCAGGCCCTTCATCACCGTCAGCAGGGTGATAAGGGAGCCGTACACCCGCCCCGTCTTGCCCCGGACCAGCTCGGCCACATCGGGGTTCTTCTTCTGGGGCATGATGGAGGAGCCGGTGGAGTAGGCGTCGTCCAGCTCCACATACTTGAACTCCCAGGAGCACCAGAGGATGATCTCCTCGGAGAACCGGGACAGGTGCATCATCAGGATGGACAGGGCGCTCAGCAGCTCGATGGCGTAGTCCCGGTCGGACACGGCGTCCATGGAGTTGTCCACCGGCTTGGCAAAGCCCAGGGCCTCCGCCGTGGCGAACCGGTCCACCGGATAGGTGGAGGTGGCCAGGGCGCCCGCCCCCAAGGGGCACTCGTCCATCCGCTCCAGGCAGTCCTCCAGCCGGGTCACGTCCCGCCGCAGCATATTGGCGTAGGCCATCATGTAGTGGCCGAAGGTGGTGGGCTGGGCCCGCTGCATGTGGGTATAGCCGGGCATGACGGTGTTCAGATTGGCCTTCGCCTTGTCCACCAGCACCCGCTGCAGGTCCAGGATCTGCCCGATGACCACCGGGATCTCCTCCTTCACGTACAGCCGGAAGTCGGTGGCCACCTGGTCGTTCCGGGAACGGGCGGTGTGGAGCCGCTTGCCCGTGTCCCCCACCCGCTGGGTGAGCATGGCCTCGATGTTCATGTGGATATCCTCGTTGTCCAGGGAGAACTCCACCTTGTCGTCCTCGATGTCGGCCAGGATGGCCTTTAAACCCTCGATGATCTTCCCGGCTTCCTCCGGGTCGATGATCCCCTGCTTCCCCAGCATGGCGGCGTGGGCGATGGAGCCCCGGATGTCCTGCTCGTACAGCCGGGCGTCGAAGCCGATGGAGGAGTTGAAGTCGTTGACCAGGGTGTCGGTCTCCTTCTGGAAGCGGCCAGCCCAAAGTTTCATAGTGATTACCCCTTATTAAAACGCCAAATGTAGGGGCGCACATCGTGCGCCCGTTTTCCCGGTACGCGCGGGACCGGCGGGCGCACGATGTGCGCCCCTATGGGTATCCCTTGTGTCAGATTACAGTTTTCCCTGCTCCCGCAGCGCCTGGACCTTGTCGGGCAGGCCCCACAGGTTGATGAAGCCCTGGGAGTCCTTCTGGTCGTAGTCGCTCTCCTCGAAGGTGACCAG
>CANRFU010000071.1 GCA_947629975.1 uncultured Oscillospiraceae bacterium
GACCGACGTGATCTGGGGGGATCTGGACTACCTGTTCGTGGACATGCCCCCCGGGACCGGCGACGTGCCACTGACGGTGTTCCAGTCTCTGCCGGTGGACGGGGCCATCGTGGTCACCGCCCCCCAGACCCTGGTGGGGATGATCGTCACCAAGGCGGTGAAGATGGCCGGGATGCTGGATATCCCCGTGCTGGGCCTGATTGAGAACTACAGCTACTTCAAGTGCCCGGACTGCGGCGGGGAGCACCCGGTGTTCGGGGAGAGCACCATCGATATCCTGGGCGCCCACCTGTCCCTGCCGGTGCTGGCCAGGCTGCCCATCCAGCCGGAGCTGGCCCGGGCGGTGGACAGCGGGAAGCTGGAGACGTTTGAGCCCAATCCCATGAAGGAAGTGGCCGCCAAGCTGGACGGCGAATAACATCATACGGGAGGCGGCCCGGAGGAACTCCGGGCCGCTTTCGTTTTTGGTTGCGCGCAGGGGAAAAATCTGCTATAATATAAGCAATTCGACAAGATTCGACAAAGCGGGAACGACGGGCGCCCCTCCGGCAGGTTTTACCGGGGAAGGGACGGCGAAATCCGCACAGCATAGGAATGAGAGAGACGGGAGGTGGGCGCATGGATCTGGAGAGCCTGGACCGGGGGGCGGCCAGGACGGCGGGACTGCTGCGGGTGCAGCTGACCCAGATGACGGCGGCCAGCCAGCTGCTGGAACAGACCGCCACAGACGAGAAGAGCAGGGCGCAGCTGGCGGCCCTGAACCAGGGCATCTGCCGGATGCTGCGCATCGTGGGGCGGATGGAACTGACCTACCGGCTGGGAGCCGATCCGCCCAGGACGGAGCCCGCCCTCACCGATCTGGCGCGGCTGGTCCGGGAGCTGGGGGAGGAGATGACCGGCCTGCTGGCGGGGGCCGGCGTGGAACTGACGGTGCGCTGCCCCGAGCGGCTGAGCGCCTTTGTGGACGCCGGACTCATCCGGCAGCTGCTACTGGAGCTGACCTCCAACGGGGCCAGGGCCGGAAGGCGGGTGACCGTCGCGCTGGTGAAAAAGGGGGGGAGCGCCTCCATTACGGTGGAGGACGACGGCCCCGGCGTGCCCCCGGAGAAGCTGGAGGCCATGTTTACCGGCGGGGGCGCGGAGGCGCCCGACTGGCGGCGGACCGGCAACGGCGTGGCCATCGCCAAACGGATCGCGGAGCTCCACGGAGGGCGGCTGCTGCCGGCGTCCGCCCCCGGCAGGGGGCTGAGCGTGACCGTGTCCATCCCCCTGGCCCTGGACCGGGCGGGGGACCGCCTGGAGAGCCCGCCGGTGGAATGGGACCGGGGCGGCTTCAGCGAGGCGCTGGTGAGCTTGAGCGATCTGCTGCCCGCCGGGACCTTCGCCCCCGGGAAAAGCAAATAGACGGACAAGGGCGCGGCGGGTTTCCGCCGCGCCCTCGCGGTCACAGGTCAGAGGCGCAACGGTCGATGGAGCCCGCCACCGCCGCCAGCACGTCCCCGTGGGTCTGGTCGAACAGGTGGGTGTAGATGCGCTGGGTGGTGTTGGGGCTGCTGTGGCCCATGGCCCGGCTGATCTGGTACATGGGGACCCGGGCGTCGTTGGCCATGGAGGCGAAGGTATGCCGCAGGCCGTGGAAGGTGACGGGGTCCAGGCCGTGCGACGTCAGCAGGGAACTCAGCGCGTAGGACATCAGGTTCGGGTGCCAGGGCAGGCCCCGCTCGTTCAGCGCCAGAAAATCGTCCGGCCCGCAGGGGATATGGGCCGCCGGCCGCTCCGCCGCCAGACGGCGCAGCAGGGACATCAGGCCGTCCAGCGCCCGGATGGAAAGGGTGCGGCGGCTGTCCCTGGTCTTGGGCCCCTTCTCCACGATGCGGTAGCCTATGGTGGTGCGAACCCGGCGGATGGACAGCAGCCCGGCCTCCAGATCCACATCCCGCCAGCGGAGGCCCAGGATCTCGCTCCGGCGCAGGCCCAGATAGCAGGCCAGCTTCACCGGCAGCTCCAGGGCGTGGCCGTCCACAGCCTCCAGCAGGCGCTTGAGCTGGGCGGGGGTGTAGTAGCGGATGTTGACGGCGGTGGGCTGGGGCGGAGTGACCCGCTGGACGGGATTGTCGGGGATGACCCCCTGCTGATAGGCCAGCTTCAGGGCGGTGTGGAGCAGCACGTGATGCTTGCGCACCGTGTTGGGGGAGAGGCCCCGCTCCTCCTCCAGCCACTGATAGTAGCCGCGGAGCAGGTCCGGGCTCAGGTCCGCCAGGCGCACCGCGCCCAGCGCGGGGACGACGTGATTGCGGATGATGGAGTTGTAGCCGTTGACGGTGGTGTCCGCCCGGTTCGGCTCGATCTGGCTGGACATCCAGATGTCCAGCCAGCGCCCCAGCGTGACACTGCCGTCCACTTTGGGGGAGCAGCGCATGGAGAAGCCGATGCCCAGGGGCTTGATGAGGGTGGGAGGGGACGTGCGCGCCGGCGGCATGGGGCGCAGGGTGATGCGGTTGGGGCGGCCGGTGTGAGGACGGGACATTGCGAACACTCCTTTTCTAAATTTTTGAGAGGGCGGCGAAGCCCTCTCCCTGTCGCGCGCGGGAGGGGCGGAAGGTCCGCCTCGCCCGCGAAAAATATGTTATATGTTCAAACCGCAAAAGGAAAGGGCGCGGCCCCTTTCTCCTTGACTTTTTGTCCGCGAGGCAATACAATATAGGCCGACGCACCCCCGGGAGGGCCGCCCGCCATAGTTTTGGGGGAATCTTCATTTTATATACAAAGGGTTGAGATCTCATGGCACAGGACAAAAACAAACAGGTCACCCAGATCACCGATATGGAGGTGGACTTCGCCCAGTGGTACACCGACGTGTGCACCAAGGCGGAGCTGATCGACTATTCCAGCATCAAGGGGATGTTCGTCTACCGGCCCTACGGCTACGCCATCTGGGAGAACATCCAGAGCCAGCTGGACGCGGAGTTCAAAAAGTACGGCCACCAGAACGTCTATCTGCCCATGCTCATCCCCGAGAGCCTGCTCCAGAAGGAAAAGGACCATGTGGAGGGCTTCGCCCCCGAGTGCGCCTGGGTCACCATGGGCGGCAGCGACAAGCTGGAGGAGCGGTACTGCATCCGCCCCACCTCCGAGACCCTGTTCTGCGAGCACTACAAGAATATCATCCACTCCTGGCGGGACCTGCCCAAGCTGTATAACCAGTGGTGCTCCGTCCTCCGCTGGGAGAAGACCAGCCGGCCCTTCCTCCGCCACCGGGAGTTCCTCTGGCAGGAGGGGCACACCATGCACGCCACCGAGGAGGAGGCCCGGGAGGAGACCCAGCGGATGCTGAACGTCTACGCCGACTTCATGGAGAACGTGCTGGCCATGCCGGTGGTGAAGGGCATCAAGACCGACAAGGAGAAGTTCAACGGCGCGGAGGAGACCTACACCGTGGAGTGCATGATGCACGACCGCAAGGCCCTCCAGGGGGGCACCTCCCACTACTTCGGGGACGGCTTCGCCCGGGCCTTCGACATCACCTTCGCCGGCAAGGACAACCAGCTCCACTACCCCCACCAGACCTCCTGGGGGGTGTCCACCCGCATGATCGGCGGCATCATCATGACCCACGGCGACAACCGGGGCCTGGTCCTGCCCCCCCGGGTGGCCCCCATCCAGGCCATGGTCATCCCCGTGGCCCAGCACAAGGAGGGCGTGCTGGACGCGGCCAACGCGCTCCTGGCCCGCCTGAAGGCCGCCGGGATTCGTGCCGATATGGACGACTCCGACCAGTCCATGGGCTGGAAGGCCGCCGAGTACGAGATGAAGGGCGTGCCCCTGCGCATCGAGATCGGCCCCAGGGATATGGAGAAGGACCAGTGCTGCGTCTGCCGCCGGGACAGCGGCGAGAAGGTGTTCGTGCCCCTCGGCGAGCTGGAGGACACGGTGAAGCGCCTGCTGGACGAGGTCCACGACGGCCTCTACGCCAGGGCGAAGAAGAATTTGGAGGACCACACGAAGGTCTGCCACACCGTGGAGGAGGTCAAGACCTTCATGGAGACCGAGGGCGGCTTCGCCAAGACCATGTGGTGCGGCGACGTGGCCTGTGAGAACGAGATGAAGGAGAAGGCCGGGGTGTCCTCCCGGTGCATCCCCTTCGCCCAGGAGCAGGTGGGCGACGTCTGCGTCTGCTGCGGCAGGCCCGCCCATAAGATGATCTACTGGGGCGTGGCGTACTGAGCGGGGGACCGCCGCGCCGGATACCGCCGGAACCGGTATAAAAAATTGATTCCCCGGGCCGGCAAACGCCGGCCCGGGGAATCAATTTTGGAAACCGCCTATCCATACGTGGCCCAGCGATCCGCCAGGGCCTCCAGCACACCCTTCAGCTCCGAGGTCCTGTACTCTCCGTCCAGATACGTGATATGCGCCATCAGCTGTCCCTTCACCGCCACGGCCTCTACGCCGCCCTCTACCACCCAGGCGGCGTCCATGCCCTCGATGTCCATGGGGGTGTACTCGTGGCTCCGCTGTATTCTGTCCGTCATCACGCTGTCCACCCAGTCCATGGGGTCCAGCCAGGGGGCCAGCCGGTATACGTCCTGGTAGATGGTGGCCGCCATATGACCGGGGTTCTCCACATACTCCCGGGTGTCCCAGTACTCGGAGAGGAAGGTGCGGGTGTGATCCCTGCGGCTGGTGTTCCCCATGAAGTCGGTGCGCTCCCCGGTCCAGCCCACGTCGCTGAGGACGATATAGGGCCCGTCGGGCTGCGCCGGCATGGCGCCGTGCTGCACGGTGACGAGCTGCAGCACCGTCAGCGCCAGGAACAGGTATGACGCCCACCGTAGGCCGTGGACCAGGGCGAACCGGACGCGGCCCCGGCTCTTGGGGGCGTGGTCCAGGGGAACGCCCTGTTTCATCCGCCGGTAGGTGCGGCCGATCTGCCAGATGTTGATGGTGTCCGTGGCGATGCCGGAGACCAGCAGGAGGCAATAGAAGACCACCAGGCCCGGCGCGAGGAGCCAATAGCGCCGCACCCCGGCGGTCAGCTCCACCGCCCCGCCGCTGATGGTGAGGATCATGGACAGCAGCAGGGCGAAAAGGCCCAGGGAGATCAGCGCCCCCACGAAGCGCCTCCGCCGGAGGCCCTTCAGGGTCTCCGCCTGCTGCCGGGGGTCGGCGTAGAACTCCGGGGCGTCGCTGCCCTCCGGGGCCCGGAAGTAGTGGAAGATCCCCCGGCTGGTGACGTACTCCCAGCCGCAGTCCTCGTACACCGCGATCTGTTCCTCCGGCAGAGCCGGGTCGTCCAGGAAGGAGATGTCCGCCACCTCCACCCGGTAGCGGGTCCGGGCGGGCTCCGTCCGCTCAAATTTGCTGCGGTAGGCGCCCCGCTTGATGAGCCGCCACCCCTTGGCCTCCATGTCGCCGTAGAATTTTTCGTTCTCCCCCAGGGCGTAGTCGCTGGGGTGGAGCTTCCATTTGTATTTCATCGCGTTTCCTCCTCCAGCATGGTCCCGTCCGCCACCAGCCGCTTGAGGCGCTTGTACTCCGCCAGCAGGGCCTCCCGGCCCGCGTCGGTGATGGCGTAGTTCTTTCGCCGCCCGTCTTCGCCGGCGAAGGCGATCCAGCCGTCCTTGCTCATGCGGCTGAGCACGCCGTACAGCGTCCCCGGCCCCATCACCAGCCGGCCGCCGGACAGCTCTTTGATGCGCTGCATCATGCCGTAGCCGTGGCCCGGTTTCAGCAGAGCCAGCAGGATATAGTACATGGCCTCCGTCATGGGTCCCTGGTCCGTCATTGGCGGCCCCTCCCATCGGTTATTACGCGTCACATTATATCGCGTGACATAATAGTAGCATATCACACTGTCCCTGTCAAGGGGAGCCGCGCGGTTCGGCGCGGGTCCGCATACCTACATAATATGTGTTTGATCGCCGGGGCCGTTTGCCGTAACGGCCGGGATCGGGAGGGATGACCGTGAAGCGCGGGGATGTTTTTAAGTCAGAGCCGCCCGTCGGCGGCGGGGACGGCGTTTGCCGGGAGGAGCTGCGCAGGGCCGGGATCGGGGCGCGGGACAGCCTGACGCCGGAGGCGCGGGAGGAGATGTCCCGGCGAATCGCGGAGCGGATCGCCGCGTCGCCGGAGTTCAGGGCGGCCGGGACCGTGCTGCTCTATCGGGCCGTCCGGGGCGAGGTCCGGCTGGAGGCGCTGGAGGCCGCCCCGGAGGCGGCGGGCAAGCGGCTGGTCTACCCCCGGTGCGTCAGCGATACGGAGATGATCGCCCTGCTGCCGGTCGGCGGGGACGCCTGGGCGCCCGGCCGGTACGGCATCCCGGAGCCCGTCCCGGAGCGGGCGGAGCCGATCCCACCGGAGGACATCGACCTGGTCATCTGCCCCGGCGCCGCGTTCGACGAGGGCTGCCGCCGCCTGGGCATGGGCGCGGGATTCTATGACCGCTACCTGGAGAGGTGCGTCAACGCCCGGATCGTCATGGCGGCCTTCCAATGCCAGAAGGCGGCGCGGATCCCCGCCGCCCCCTGGGACAGGCCCATGGAGGCGGTCTTCACGGAGGAGCGGGCGTATACGGTCAGAGGGGGCCCGCCGGAGGGGCCCGGGCGGTGAAAAAGGGCCGCCTCCCGGGCCGGGGACCGGGGTTGCGAAAAAAAGACGGAAAAAACTTAAAAAAGTTCTTGACTTTGTGCGGGGGCGTGTTGTACAATAGCGGAGCGCCTGTTAAAGGGGCGCGGTGCGATGATGCGGGAGATTGCGGCGAGAGCCGGTAACTTCCGCGGAGTATGTCCGTGAATCGGGCGGCTGAGAGACTCACGCCACGGCGTATATCGCCGCGGATGGGTAGAACCGGCCAGCTTTGCGCCGGTTTTATTCATGCCGGGGAGTGATACGCACGGAAACGTGTGCGGGAACTTCTCTCACCGTACGAAGGGACGCAAGTTTATCGCTTCGTATGTTTAAGGAGGAAAACACATGGCAGCAAAAGAAATGATCCGTATCCGGCTGAAAGCCTACGACCACCAGGTCATCGACCAGGCCGCCGCGAAGATCGTGGACACCGCCAAGCGCAGCGGCGCCGCCGTCTCCGGCCCCATCCCCCTGCCCACCAAGAAGGAGGTCGTCACCATCCTTCGCTCTCCCCACGTCAACAAGGACTCCCGGGAGCAGTTCGAGCGCCGCACCCACAAGCGGCTCATCGACGTGATCAAGCCCTCCCCCAAGACGGTGGAGGCCCTGATGTCTCTCGAACTTCCCGCCGGCGTCGAGATCGAGATCAAACTGTGATTGCGGCCTTTTTCCGCCAGGCCGCGTTGGGCCGCCTTGCCGTACACCCGGTACTGCCTGCGGCGTCCCGCCTTGCCTGACGAAAAAATCCTCACGATCATCAAATCAAGTTGTTCCAACCAAGTCAGCACCGCAGTCCGCCGCGTTTTGAGGCGGACGGGTCAAGTTGAAAAACCAATGGGAGCCCAATGCCCACGTTTTTCAACCAATAACCTTTATTAAGGAGGAAAACACACTATGGAGAAGGCCATTATCGGCAAGAAGGTGGGCATGACCCAGATCTTCGACGACGCCGGCAAGGTCATCCCGGTCACCGTCATCCAGGCGGGCCCCTGCACCGTGGTGCAGAAGAAGACCGAGGAAAAGGACGGCTACTCCGCCGTCCAGCTGGGATTTGAAGAAGTCCCCGAGCGCAAGCTCACCAAGCCCGAGCTGGGCCACAGCAAGAAGGCCGGCAAGGCCCTCAAGGTTCTGAAAGAGTTCAAGCTGGACAATGCCGACAGCCTGAACGTGGGCGATGAGATCAACGCCACCGTGTTCGCCCCCGGCGATCACGTGGACATCACCGGCATCAGCAAAGGTAAAGGGTTCCAGGGCGCTGTCAAGCGCTGCAACACCCACATCCAGAAGATGACCCACGGCGGCGGCCCCGTCCACCGTCATTCCGGCTCCATGGGCTCCAGCACCGATCCTTCCCGCATCTTCAAGGGGAAGAACGGCGCCGGCCAGATGGGCAACGAGCAGGTCACCGTGATGAACCTGGACGTGGTCCAGGTCGATGAGGAGCTGGGCGTCATCGCCGTGCGCGGCGCGGTCCCCGGCCCAAAGGGCGGCATCGTCGCCCTCCACACCAGCGTGAAGAAGGTCTTCGAGAAGAAGGGCGCCGCCGGTATCAGCGTCAACCCGCAGAAGGCTTCCGCCCGCGTCAACCCGCAGAAGGCCTCTGCGCGTAACCGCTAAGGAAAGGAGAGTGTGACAAATGCCTAAAGCGAACCTTTACAATATGACCGGTAAGCAGATCGGCGAGGTCGAGCTCTCCGAGGCCGTCTTCGGCATCGAGCCCAACGTCTCCGTCATGCACGACGCCGTCAAGAACCACCTGGCCAACTGCCGGCAGGGCACCCAGAGCGCCCTCACCCGCGCGGAGGTCTCCGGCGGCGGCAGGAAGCCCTGGCGCCAGAAGGGCACCGGCCACGCCCGTCAGGGCAGCACCCGCGCCCCCCAGTGGACCCACGGCGGCATCGTGTTCGCCCCCAAGCCCCGGGACTACAGCTACACCCTGAACAAGAAGGTGCGCCGCCTGGCCCTGAAGTCCGCCCTGTCCTCCAAGGCCGCCTCCGGCGACGTGCTGGTGGTGGATAAGCTGGAGATGGGCGAGATCAAGACCAAGACCTTCGCCGGCTTCCTCAGCGCCGTCGAGTCCAAAAAGGCCCTGGTGGTCACCGCCTGCCCCAACGTGGTCAAGTCCGCCCGGAACATTCCCGGCGTGGTGACCAGCCCCGCCAACCTCATCAACGTGTACGACATCGTCAACGCCAACCAGGTCATCATCGACCAGAGCGCGCTGGCCGTCATCGAGGAGGTGTTCGCGTAATGAAGACCGCTTACGACATCATCAAGCGCCCCATCGTCACCGAACAGTCCATGGAGGCGGCCGCCGACAAGAAGTACACCTTCGAAGTCGCCAAGGACGCCAACAAGATCGAGGTCGCCAAGGCGGTGGAGGAGATCTTCGGCGTGAAGGTGGCCAAGGTCAACACCCTGAACATGCAGGGCAAGGTCAAGCGTCAGGGCCGCTATCCTGAGGGCCGCCGGCCCAGCTGGAAGAAGGCCATGGTCACTCTGACCGCCGATTCCAAGTCCATCGAGTTCTTCGAGGGCATGGTGTAAGGAGGAGAATGAAGAATGGCTATCAAAACTTATAAGCCCACGACGCCCTCCCGCCGCCACATGACCGTGTCCGCCTTCGAGGGCATCGACAAGAAGGCCAAACCGGAGCGCTCTCTGCTGGAGGTCCTGAAGAAGAACGCCGGCCGCAACAGCTACGGCCGCATCACCGTCCGTCACAAGGGCGGCGCCAACCGCCGCAAGTACCGCGTCATCGACTTCAAGCGGGACAAGGCCGGCCACGCCACCGTCATCAACCTGCAGTACGACCCCAACCGCTCCGCCAACATCGCCCTGATCGAGTATGAGGACGGCGAGCGCCGCTACATTCTGGCCCCCGTGGGCCTGAAGGCCGGCAGCACCGTCACCACCGGCAGCGGCGCCGACATCCTGCCCGGCAACGCGCTGCCCATCGCGGAGATCCCCGTGGGCGAGATGATCCACTGCGTGGAGCTGTATCCCGGCAAGGGCGCCCAGCTGGTGCGCTCTGCCGGCACCGCCGCCCAGCTGATGGCCAAGGAAAACGGCATGGCCCAGGTGCGCCTGCCCTCCGGCGAGGTTCGTCTGGTCCGTGAGAACTGCCTGGCCACCATCGGCCAGGTGGGCAACACCGACTGGGCCAACATCCACATCGGCAAGGCCGGCCGCAAGCGCCACATGGGCTGGCGGCCCACCGTCCGCGGTTCCGTCATGAACCCCAACGACCACCCCCACGGCGGCGGCGAGGGCAAGAGCCCCGTCGGCCGTCCCGGCCCTGTGACCCCTTGGGGCAAGCCCGCCCTGGGTTACAAGACCCGCAAGACCAAGAACCGCACCAACAAGTTCATCGTCAAGCGCCGCAACGGCAAGTAAGGAGGGAGTAAAAGATGAGCAGAAGCATCAAGAAAGGCCCGTTTTGCGCTCCCGAGCTGCTGAAGCGGGTAGACGAGATGAACAAGAAGAACGAGAAGAAGGTGCTGAAGACCTGGAGCCGCGCCTCCACCATCTTCCCCTCCTTCGTGGGACACACCATCGCCGTCCACGACGGCCGCAAGCACGTCCCCGTGTACGTCACCGAGGACATGGTCGGCCACAAGCTGGGCGAGTTTGCCCCCACCCGGACCTTCCGGGGCCATTCGGGCAGCAAGACCGCCGCAAAGTAAGGAGGGGAGAACATGGAAGCGAAAGCCACACTGAGATATATCCGGATCTCCCCCCGCAAGGTGAGCATCCTCTGCGACCAGATCCGCGGCAAGAGCGTCAAGGACGCCAACGCCATCCTGTCCGTGATCCCCAAGGCCGCCTCCGAGCCGCTGGCCAAGCTGGTCAAGAGCGCCGCCGCCAACGCGGAGAACAACCATCAGATGGACCCCGAGAAGCTGTACGTCGCCGAGACCTACGCCACTCCCGGCCCCATCATGAAGCGGTTCATGCCCCGGGCCAAGGGCCG
>CANRFU010000072.1 GCA_947629975.1 uncultured Oscillospiraceae bacterium
CTGACGCTCTACACTTTTCTGCCTGTTTTCTCTTCAACTTTTCCTTCAATCGCCCCTTGACTTTATACCACTGGACTCATCGGCGGGCGGGGCCGGAGTTTCCTCAACAGCGGGGGCGGCAAGGGTCTCTTCCGCAGCGGGAGCGGCGGGGAGCTCCTCCACGGCGGGGGCGATGGCCTCTTCCACGGGGGCCGTCTCCGCAACGGGGGCGGAGGGAGCCTCCTCCACGGGCTCCGCCGGGGCGGCCTTGGCCTTCCGCGTCCTGGGCTTTTGGGCGGGAGCGGCCTTCGTCTTGGAGGGCTTGTCCTCTTTGACAGTTGCGGCTTTTTCTTTGACGGGCTTGTCCGCCTTGGCGGTCCCGGCCTTCGCCTTGACCGGTTTGGTTTCCTTTACAGCCGCCTCCGCCTCGACGGCGGCCTTCTTCGCGGCCCTGACCTCGGGACCCGCGCCGGCCGCGGCCGGAACGGTCTCTTTTTTATTCTTTGCACCTTCAGATTTCTTTGCTGGCATATCGACACCTCCAAAGTAAAAATGGACAGGGTTCTTATCTTTTATTTTACCATATTTTTGACCGTGATTCAATTTCGTATTTCACAGTTTTCTGTTTTGACGCCCCCGTTTTGTTGGATATTCTGAGCAGGTCTTCCCCGCCGGGGGACTTTTTCGCCAAAATGCTTGCATGTGCCCCGCGTCTATGGTATACTCTGAGTATAGTCAGCCGTCAACGATCGGAGAAAAAGGAGGTCCATCATGACGCCCGAAGAAAAACTGGAACTGAAACAGCGCAAAAAAGCCTATCACAAGGCGAGGAGGAAGGCCATCCGGCCCTGGAAGGTCCTCGCCATCCTGACCCTGATCCTGGCCGTCATCCTGGGTCCGGCGGCCCTGGTCCTGCACATGTTCGACAATACCATGGCCGCCTTTCTGGGCGGGTCTTTCTGGACGCTGGAGAACGAGGACCCGGGCGCGGAATATTACAAAATGGATTTTGACTCCCCGGAGGCCATGACGGAGTACGGCGTCTGGCTGTGCCAGCAGGTGGAGGCCGAGGGCGCCGCCCTGCTGATGAACGAGAACGGCGCGCTGCCCCTGGCCGCCGGGGACAGGGTGAGCTGCTTCTCCACGTCGTCGGTGAACCTGGTGTACGGGGGCACCGGCTCCGGCAATATCGACGCCTCCAAGGCCGACAACCTGAAGACCGCTCTGGAGAAGGCGGGCTTCCAGGTGAACGGCACCCTGTGGGACTTCTACGCCACAGGGGCGGCCAGCGAATACCGGCGGGTGGCCGGCGGCATGGTGAGCCTGGAGAGCGCCGCCGTGGCTGAGGCGCCCTGGAGCGTCTACACCGACGAGGTGAAGGACTCGGTGGCATCCTATGGGGACGCCGCCATCGTGGTGCTGTCCCGCGTGGGCGGCGAGGGGGCCGACCTGACCTTTCGGGAAAGCAACTATCTCGCTCTGGATCAGAACGAGAGGGATATGATGGCCCAGGTGGCCGCCATGAAGGCCGCCGGCGCCGTGAAGAAGATCGTGGTGCTGCTGAACACCGCCAACGCCTTCCAGGTGGATTTCCTGAAGAACAACGAGTACGATGTGGACGCGGTGCTCTGGGTGGGCGACGTGGGCATCTCCGGCGTCAACGCGGTGGCGGAGATCCTGGCGGGTCTGGTGAATCCCTCCGGCTCCCTGGCGGACACCTGCTGCTACGACAACTACTCCTCCCCCGCCATGCAGAATTTCGTCCCCACCGTCTACGGCGGCGATACCAGCCGGATCCCCTCCAACGCCAGCACCTACATGATCTACCAGGAGGGCATCTATGTGGGCTACAAGTATTACGAGACCCGGTATGAGGACTACGTCCTCGGACAGGGGAACGCCGGGGACTTCGCCTACGGCGATCAGGTGGCCTTCCCCTTCGGATACGGGCTCAGCTATACCACCTTCGAGTACCGGGACTTCTCCGTCCGGTACGACGCCGGGACGGACCGCTTCACGGTGACGGTCACCGTGGCCAACACCGGGGACACGGCCGGCAAGGAGACGGTGCAGATCTACGCCCAGTCCCCCTATACCGCCTACGACCGGGAGCACGGCGTGGAAAAGGCGGCCGTGGCCCTGTGCGGCTTCGGCAAGACCGCCGTCCTGGAGCCGGGCGGGACCGAGACGCTGACCATCAGCGTGGACCGGCGGGAACTGGCCTCCTATGACGCCTACGGCGCGGGCACCTACATCCTGGACGCGGGGGACTACTACCTCACCGCCGCCACCGACGCCCACAACGCCGTCAACAACATCCTCACCGCCAAGGCGTTTGAGGACCTGGATCTGGACGCGGGCGCCCGCATGGACGCGTCTGGCGACCCCAATCTGGTGTGGACCTGGAACAACCCGGCGCAGGACGCCGCCTCCTACTCCGCCTCCGCCAACGGGACGGCCATCGTCAACCGGCTGTCCGACGCGGACCTGAACCTGTACGAGGGCAGCCCCACGGCCATCCAGTACCTGTCCCGGAGCGATTGGGAGGGCACCTGGCCCCGGTCCATCGTGCAGCTGTCCCTCACCGAGCGGATGGTGGCGGACCTGCAGGACGTCCGCTATGACCCCGCCGGCCACGAGGCGGTCCCCATGCCCGCCCTGGGGGCCAAAAACGGCATGAAGCTGTATGACATGATCGGCAAGGACTATGACGACGCCGATTGGGACAAACTGCTGGATCAACTCACCTTCAAGGAGATGGTGTCGTTGATCGGCGACTCCTTCCACTGGCGGATGCCCGCCAAATCGGTGGAGGCCCCCGGCACCCGGGACGAAAACGGCCCCCAGGGCCTCACCGCCTCCCTGCTGGGGTCCGACGCCACCCAGCTGGAGGCCACCGCCTTCACCTCCGAGGACGTGATGGCCGCCACCTTCAACACCGAGCTCATGTATGAGATCGGCAGGGTCATCGGCAACAACTGCCTGGCGGCCGACATCGTGTGCCTCTACGGCCCCGGGAACAACATCCACCGCACCCCCTACGGCGGCCGCAATTTCGAGTACTACTCCGAGGACGGCTTCCTGTCCGGCAAAATGTCCGCCCAGGAGGTCAGGGCCATGGAGGAGCGGGGGGTCAACGTGGTGATGAAGCACTTCGCCCTCAACGACAGCGAGCAGGACCGCATCGGCCTGGGGGTGTGGATCGGCGAGCAGGCCGCCCGGGAGGTCTATCTGAAGGCCTTCCAGGCCCCCTTCGAGGAGGGGAACGCCAACGGCGTGATGACCGCCTACACCCGCTGGGGCTGCGTCTGGTCCGGCGGCAACAGGGGGCTGATGACCCATATTATGCGGGAGGAATGGGGCAGCCAGGGCATGTCCATCACCGACAATGTGCTGACCACCTACGTCAATGGCGTGGACGGCGTGCTGGCGGGGGTCTCCACCTTCGACGCCATGATGCCCTTCGTCACCAACCAGCTGCCCGAATTCGAAAAGGACCCGGTGGTGGTGGCCGCCATGCGGGAGGCCTGCCATCACAACCTGTACGCGCTGGCGAACTCCTCCGGCATGAACGGCGTGGGGGCAAACACCACCGTCAGGCTCACCACGCCGCCCATGATCCGCAACGTCACCATCCTCTTCTTTGCGGCGGCGGCGGTATTCGCCGTCTCCCTGATCCTCTGGATGGTCAGGGCGCATCAGTTCCGCCGGAGCGAGGAGTACAGGAGCTATAAGGCCTATCGGCAGTCCCTGAAACAGAAGAATAAATGACGCCGGAGCGATCCGGCATCCCAAAAGAGCCGTAACCGGCGGGGCAGCGCCATGGGAAATCCCGTGGTCCCCGCCATGTACGAGAACTTCTCCCAGATCCCCAAACTGGTCCCAGACGAAAACCATGCCGCCGGCAGACAACTGCCGGCGGCATTTCTATGTAAGGGCCCGGACCCGCGGGCGTTTCACGCCGCCCGGGCCGCCCCGCTTGACGCTCCGCCGCGGGGATGCTATCATATGATCTGCCGAACAAACCGCGCCGTGGGGGAGGGCCTGCCATGAGACGGAACGAATACCCCATCCACCCGGACTTCAGGGCCTGGAAACATATGAACCCGCCCCTGAACAAAGTCATGCTCCCGGCGATACAGGGGCTTTTGCGCCCGCTCTTTGACCGGGAGAGATCCTCCGGCGATATGGCCGTGGAGCGGAAGACCATCCCCGTCGGGGGCGGGGCCTCCATCCGGGCGCTCTTGTACGCCCCCAAGGGGCTGGAGGGATCCGCGCCCTGCCTGGTGGATTACCACGGCGGAGGCTTCGTCCTCCCCGCCGCGCCCTACCACTACACACTGGCCAGGGAATACGCCCGGCGCGCCCGCTGCAAGGTCCTGTTCCCGGAGTACCGGCTGGCCCCCCGGCACCCCTTCCCTACGGCGCCGGAGGACTGCTTCGCCGCATACGCATGGGCGGTGGCCAACGCGGCCGAATTGGGGACCGATCCCGCCCGGACAGCGGTGGCCGGGGACAGCGCCGGCGGAGAACTGGCCGCGGTGGTCTGCCTGATGGCGGAGGAGCGGGGAGTCCCCATGCCCCGCGGGCAGATGCTGATCTATCCCGTCACGGGGGCGGAGGGGTCAGAGTCCAGGAGGAAGTACACGGACACCCCCATGTGCAACAGCAGGGACATGGAGAAGTACGGGAGGTACTACCTCCGGGATCGCGCCGCCGGAAAGCACGTCTGGTCCGCGCCGGTGGATGCGGAGTCCCTGGCGGGGCTTCCCCCCGCCTATATCGAGACCGCCGAGTTCGACTGCCTCCGGGACGACGGCATCCTGTACGCCCGGCGGCTGGACCAGTCCGGCGTGTCCGTGGAACTGAACAACACCGAGGGCACCATGCACGGCTTTGACATCGTGCTGGACAGCCCCATCGTCCGCGCCTGCGCAGACCGGCGGATCGGGTTTTTGAAACGGATCTTCGGAGAGGGGATGTGACAGATATGTTCAGTTTCAGGAGGAAAGCGGCCCCGCGGTTTGACCGCGCCGGCAAGATCCCCGTCATCCGCTCCAGCATATGCACCGGGGAAAAGACGGCCGGATATAAGGACGTCAGGACCGGGAAGTATACCGAGGTCATGCTGATCCGCGGCGATAAAGATCTGAGGGATTTCCTCGACGTCTACGGATTCACCGCCGACGAGATCACCTACGAGTGGTGAGCTCGGCGGAGGGGGGCAGGACGCCCCGGACCGTCAAAAGGCCTTCGCCACCTCCGCGATGTGCTCCCGGCACAGGCCGTACTTTTTCAGCAGATCGCCGGCGGGGCCGGACACTCCGAACTCGTCGTTGAGGCCGATGCGCTTTACAGGGGTGGGCAGCTTTTCAGCCAGCAGGGCGCACACCGCCTCACCCAGGCCGCCGATGACGGAGTGCTCCTCACAGGTGATGATCCTGCCGCACTCCGCGGCCGCCTTCAGCACCAGTTCCTCGTCAAGGGGTTTGATGGTGGCCATGTTGACCACCCGGGCGGAGACGCCCTCCTCCCTCAGCAGCTTGGCGGCCTCCACCGCCTCGTACACCATCAGGCCGGTGGCAATGATGGCGACGTCGCCGCCCTCCGCCAGCACCTCGCCTTTGCCGATGGTGAAGGAGTAGTCCGGCCGGTGGTCGAACACCGGCACCGGGGAGCGGCCCAGCCGGATATACACCGGGCCCTTGTATTCATAGGCGGCCTTGACCATGGCCCGGGCCTCCACGTCGTCGGCGGGGCACATGACCACCATGTTGGGGATGGCCCGCATGATGGCGAAGTCCTCGCAGCACTGGTGGGAGGCGCCGTCCTCGCCCACGGAGATGCCGGCGTGGGAGGCGCAGATCTTCACGTTCAGCCGGGGGTAGCCGATGGAGTTGCGGATCTGCTCAAAGGCCCGGCCGGAGGCGAACATGGCGAAGCTGGAGGCAAAGGGGGTCATGCCCATGGCGGCCGCGCCGGCGGCCACGCACATCATGTTGCCCTCCGCGATGCCGCAGTTGAAATGGCGGTCCGGGAACGCCTTGCCGAACACGGCGGTCTTGGTGGAGCCGGCCAGGTCCGCGTCGAACACGATAATGTCGGGATGGGCGGCGCCCAGCTCTTTCAGGGCGTTCCCGTAGCTCTCCCGGGTGGCGATCTTCTTCACTTCGCTCATCTCACATCGCCTCCAATCCGGCCAACTGGGCGTTCAGTTCAGCCATGGCCTGCTCATACTCCGCCTGATTCGGGCCCTTTCCGTGCCAGCCCGCCTGGTCCTCCATGAAGCTCACGCCCTTGCCCTTAGTGGTCTTCATCACGATGGCGAAGGGCTTGCCCCGGGTCGCCCTGGCCTGGGCAAAGGCCGCCTCCATCTGGTCGAAGTCGTGCCCGTCGATCTCGCAGCACTCCCAGCCGAAGGCCCGGAGCTTGTCGGCGATGGGGTAGATGCTCATCACGTCGGCCACCTTGCCGTCGATCTGGAGCCCGTTGTTGTCGATGGCGATGCACAGGTTGTCCAGCTTGTAGTGGCCGGCGAACATCATGGCCTCCCACACCTGGCCCTCCTGGAGTTCGCCGTCCCCCAGCAGGGCGTACACCCGGCAGGGATTGCCCTGGACCCGGGCGGCCAGAGCCATGCCGCAGGCGGCGGAAATCCCCTGGCCCAGAGAGCCGGTGGACATATCCACGCCGGGGGTGGAGTTCATGTTGGGATGGCCCTGGAGATGGCTGCCGATATGCCGCAGGGTCCTGATATCCTCCCAGGGGAAGAAGCCCCGGAGGGCCAGGGCGGCGTACAGCCCGGGGGCGGTGTGGCCCTTGGAGAGGACGAAGCGGTCCCGCTCCGGCCACCGGGGGTTCCGGGGGTCCACGTTCAGCTCCCTGCTGTACAGGTAGGCGAACAGCTCCGCCGCCGACAGGCTGCCTCCGGGATGGCCCGACTTGGCGTGATAGGTGCCCTCTATCACTCCCATTCGGATCTTGCAGGCGGTGATCTGAAGTTCTCTTCTCTCTTTTTCCGTCATAAAAGCGTCTCAATCCTTTTCAAAAGTGTTCTGTCTCTTTTCATCAGCTCCGGGAAAAGCGCAGGACCGTGGCGTGCTCCCAGACCTCCCCCGCCCGCAGGACGGCGGAGGGGAAATTGGGGTGGTGGGGGCTGTCGGGGAAAAGCTGCGTCTCCAGGCAGAAGCCCCAGCGCCTGCCGTAGGGAGTGCCCCCCTTCCCGGCGGGGCAGCCGTCCAGGCCGTTGGCCGCGTAGAACTGGACGCCGGGCAGAGTGGTCAGCACCTCCAGAGTGATGCCCGTCCTGGGGCTGTACGCCCTGGCGGCGGGATGGAGGCCGTCCTCCCCGCCGTCCAGCACCCAGTTGTGGTCATAGCCGCCGGCAAAGGTCATCTGCTGGAAGCCGTCGTCGATGTGTGCCCCGATGGGGACGGGCTGCCGCAGATCCATGGGGGTGCCCTCCACGGAGGCGATCTCCCCGGTGGGGATGGAGGCGGCGTCAGTGGGGGTGTAACGCCCCGCGAAGATCTGTATGGTCTGATCGGTCATCGGGCCGCTGTCGTGGCCGGACAGGTTAAAATAGGCGTGGTTGGTCAGGTTGACGATGGTGTCGGCGTCGCACTTCGCGGTATAGTCGATGCGCAGCGCGCCATCCGCCAGGGTGTACCGGACCCGCACCCGCAGATTGCCGGGATACCCCTCGTCCCCGTCCGGGCTGAACAGGGTGAGCAGGACGGAGTTGTCCGTGACCTCCTCCGCCGTCCACAGCCGGGTGTAAAAGCCAGTGGGCCCGCCGTGGAGGTGATTGGGGCCGGCGTTGGCGGCCAGCCGGTATTCCCTCCCGTTCAGGGGGAAGGAGGCCCCGCCGATGCGGTTGGCGCACCGGCCCACCAAGGCGCCCAGGCAGCCGTTGGCCGGATCCAGATACCCCTCCAGGGCATCCATGCCCAGCAGCACGTCCACCGGGTTCCCGTCCTTATCCGGGACGGTGAGGGCGCGGAGTATGCCGCCGTAGGTGATGACGGAGCAGGTCAGCGCCCCGTCCCGCAGAACGATCTCCTCCACCGCTCTGCCGTCGGGCATGGTCCCGAAAACAGTCCTTTTCATCATATCCACCTCGTCTTTTGTGATCCCGGACACGCCTATTATAATGCGTATCGGACAAAGCCGCAAGCCCTGAAAATCACGGTTTTACGGCGCTTTTGCGGCCATGTGCGGCGGCTGCCGCGCGACCTGGCCGAGGGCGGTCTGCCCGGCAGACATATTATAAAGCACGGCGGCCGGAAAGGCAAGCCTTCATTGTCTCTTCGTCTATGTTGATTGAACTTTGCGGTCAATTGAAAGGAAACTTGTCCCCCGCGGCGCGGATATTTTGAGCGGAGGAGATGGCGAAGAAATACGACTGCCCGTTTGTGGACAACGAACTGCCTTACGGCCGTGTTCCGCAGGGACACCCGGTCATCGTGGACTATTTCTACCACGAGGAGATCCGGGGTTCTGATAATAGCGGCAGACGAAACACGAAAGCGGTGATGAGAACATGACTCAGGCAGAACGCCGGGCGTTTTTGATCCGTATCCTCCTGCGGGAGGATCCCCGGTATCGGGGTCTGTCCGTCCCCGCCGGCGCGGCGGGACAGGAGAGGCTCCTCAGATCCCTGATGAACGTCCGCCCGCCGCGGCCCATCGGGGAGGACTTCCTGACGGTGCAGGACGCGTATCTGCGGGAGGAGACCGCCCGGAAGGGCGTCACAGACATCGCCGGACTGACGCCCGTGGAGCCGGGGATCTACCTCTGGCAGGGGGACATCACCACGCTGAAATGCGGCGCCGTGGTCAACGCCGCCAACAGCGGCATGACCGGCTGCTATATTCCCTGCCACGGCTGCATCGACAACTGCATCCACACCTTCGCCGGGGTGCAGCTCCGGCTCAGGTGCGCCGAACTCATGGAAGCGCAGGGACACGAGGAGCCCCCCGGGCAGGCCAGGCTCACCCCCGCCTATGATCTGCCCTGCGGCTATGTGCTCCACACGGTAGGGCCCATCATTTGCGGCCGGGTGACGGATAAAGACCGTGCCCTGCTGGCCTCCTGCTACCGCTCCTGCCTGGAACTGGCGCAACAGAACGGGATCAAGAGCGTGGCCTTCTGCTGTATCTCCACGGGAGAATTTCATTTTCCCAACGAAGAAGCCGCCAAAATCGCCGTGGATACAGTGCGGCGGTACAGAGGCGGCACCGAGGTGATCTTCAATGTGTTCAAAGATCTGGACCTCCAAATCTACCGGGACCTGCTCGGATAGCATCCGGAAACTCCGGGAGGCGCTGGACAAAGCGGACGCCGTGGTCATCGGCGCGGGGGCGGGGCTCTCCACCTCCGCCGGGTTCGTCTACACCGGAGAGCGGTTCGAGCGGTATTTCTCCGACTTCGCCGCCAAATACGGCTTTTCCGATATGTACTCCGGCGGCTTTTACCCCTATTCCGCGCCGGAGGAGTTCTGGGCGTATTGGAGCCGGTACATCTTCATCAACCGCTATCTGGACCCGCCGAAGCCGGTCTACGGCGATCTGCTGGCGCTGGTCAGGGACAGGGACTACTTCGTCATCACCACCAACGTGGACCACTGCTTTCAAAAGGCGGGGTTCGACAAAAAGCGCCTGTTCTATACACAGGGCGACTACGGCCTGTTCCAGTGCTCCGGGCCGTGCCGTCAGGAGACCTTCGACAACGAGGACGCGATCCGGCGGATGCTGGAGCGGCAGCGGGATATGCGTATCCCCTCCGAACTGCTGCCCGTCTGTCCCCACTGCGGCAGGCCCATGACCATGAATCTCCGCTCCGACGACAAATTCGTGGAGGACGAGGGCTGGCACAGGGCGGCGGAGCGGTATGAAACCTTCCTGCGGACGCGGCGGGAGCGGCGCATCCTGTTTCTGGAGCTGGGCGTGGGCTATAACACCCCCGGCATCATCAAGTACCCCTTCTGGCGCATGACCGCGCGGAACCCGAAGGCGGTCTGCGCGTGCATCAACTACGGCGAGGCCGTCTGCCCGGCGGAGATCGAATCCCGGTCCATCTGCATCGACGGCGACATCGGCGCGGTCCTGAAAAAGCTGGGTGGCGCACAGGATGGCCGTCCGAACTAAACACGGAGGCGCCCACGGCGAAAACGGCGGAGGCCGGGTCATAAGACCCGGCCTCCGCCGTTTTGGAAAAGTAGGAGGAACGCGTGAAAACACGGTTTCTTAGATCGTACGCGGGGCCCCGGTCACTTGGCCCGCTTCTCCTTCATCCAGCGGCGCACGATGGCGACCGCGCCCCAGGCGGTGAGGCCGGCGGCCACCACCCAGACGCCGATGATGATGAAGTAGTAGTTGGCGAAGGGCAGCCCGCCCACGTGGACGCCGTGGACCACGCCGTTCATGGCGTTGGAGTTCACGGTGGTGTAGAGGATGTGCTTGATGGACTGCCGGGAGAAGTACCGGGAGGCGGGATTGTTGGCGGTGTCCAGCGGCGCGTCCACGGTGAAGCCGGTGAGCTTCAGGTCGCCGCCGGCCCGGACGCACTGCTCGGTGTCCATGGTGCCGCCGCCGTCGTAGTC
>CANRFU010000073.1 GCA_947629975.1 uncultured Oscillospiraceae bacterium
GGGACTCGAACCCCCGGCCCGCTGCTTAGAAGGCAGCTGCTCTATCCACCTGAGCTACAGGCGCATATTGTGCCCTTGCGGGTATGCCCTTACGGGGCCCCCGCAAAGCCGCGATCAAAGGCCGGAACCCGTCTTACGGGTCCCCGCAAAGCCGTCCTTTGGCTTTGTGGGGAGAGGAGGCGCGACGAAGCGAGCGAGCTCTGGCCACAGGCCGGGGCGAGGGATACGCAGTCCGCGCCGACGTGGAGCGGGTGATGGGAATCGAACCCACGCGACCAGCTTGGAAGGCTGGGATTCTACCATTGAACTACACCCGCATGGTTTGGCGACTCCGCAAATGTCAGCCTATGAATCATAGCACAAGGGCCGGGGGCTTGTCAATCCCCACGCCGTAAAAATCTTTTTCACAGCGGTCCAAAAATCTCCTCCAGGCAGTCCTCCACCTCCGGGCCGGGGAGCAGGGCGGCGCAGAGGCCCGCCCGGTCGGCCGCCGACAGCTTTTCCCGGATGGAGCGTGGGCTGTCGAACAGCACGAAGTGGGCCTTGCCCCGGTCCAGATAGGTGTAGTAGTGGGCGCAGAGGCCCCGGTCAAAGAACACCGCCGGCTCCAGACGGGCGATCTGCTCCTCCAGCGCCTCCCGGCTGACGGGCGCGCCCCGGCCGGAGGCGGGCAGGGGGAAGTCCTCCCGGACCCACTCCACCGCCAGGGCGGTCCGCTCCCGCCCGTAGCGCTCCGCGGCGGTCCGGAGGCGGCGCTCCAGAGAGCCGCCTGTCAGGGCGGAGGGAATGAGGACCCGGGCGGTTTTGGCAAAGGGAGCGCAGCTCTCGGGCACATACAGCGTCCACCCGTGGGCGGCGCAATTGCGGTCCAGCAGCTCCGCCAGCCGGGGGAGGCAGCCTGACGGCATCCCCTCAAAGTCGCAGACGATCCCCCGGTAGTCCCGCCGGCGGCACTCCATCAAAATCTGCCGGGCGCAGGGGAGAGGGTCGCCGTTCCCGTCGAACCCCTGGCAGTCCAGCAGCAGATACCCGCCGCGGAGACCGTCGGGCAGGCGGGAGCCCATCAGACGCGGCCCCGGCCCCACCCGGTAGGCCATGTGGGCGGGGATCAGCCCCCAGCGCCCCGACCGGGTCTGACGTCCCGCCGGCAGGGCCAACAATACCTCTTTCATGCGGTTTCCCCCTTGTGAGCGGCAAAAGATTGTGGTATGATACTACCGATCTTATGCCGATCTCAGAGGGAATAGAAGGTGAGTCCATGGCGCTGTTCCGGGCCGCGTATCTGGCCGACGATATCTATGCGGTGACCGGCGAGGCGCTTCAGCGCCGGGGCATCAGGCTGCTATTGGCGGACCTGGACAACACCCTGGTCCCCTACGGCGTGCCCCTGCCCGACGACCGGCTGAGGGCCTGGCGGGACGACCTGGCCGCCCACGGGGTCACCCTGTTCATCCTGTCCAACAACCGGAAGGAGCACCGGCCCCGCGTCTTCTCCGAGGCGCTTCAGGTGCCCTATATCGGCCACGCGGGCAAGCCCAAGACGCCCTCCTTTTACAAGGCCATGGAGCAGATGGGGGTCACAAAGGAGCAGACCGCCATCATCGGCGACCAGGTGTTCACCGACGTGCTGGGGGGCAATCTGGCCGGGGTGGCCGCCATCCTGGTGAAGCCCATCCGGCTGGCGGGCAATCCGGGGCGGTATCTGCGCTACGCGGTGGAGGTCCCCTTCCGCCTGCTGAGCAGAAGGGGGGAGGCCCTGTGAGCGCCATCTTTGGCCCCGCCGGCAACTGCGACAGCTTCTCCAGAGTCCACAAGTCCTCCCTGGACGCGCCGAAGTGGATCGTGGACTTCGGCCTGGACTGCTACGAGTACCAGTGCGGCAAGGGGGTCCACGTGGGGGAGGCGTCCGCCAGAAAGCTGGGGGAGAACGCCCGGGCCGCCGGGATCTCCCTGTCCCTCCACGCCCCCTATTTCATCAACCTGGCCAACCCCGACCCGGACAGCCTGAAAAAGACCATCGGTTATATCGCCGCCGCCTGTCTGGCGGCCTCCTGGATGGGGGCGGGACGGGTAGTCGTCCACTCCGGGGCCCTCATGGGCAGGAGCCGGGGAGAGGCCCTGACCATCGCGAAGAAGTCCCTGACAGAGGTGATCGCCGCCTGTGACGGCCAGGGCTTCGGCCACATCGCCCTGTGTCCCGAGACCATGGGCAAGATCAATCAGCTGGGCGACCTGGACGAGGTGCTGGAGCTGTGCGCCCTGGACGGGCGGCTGGTGCCCTGCATCGACTTCGGCCACCTGTACGCCCGGTCCCTGGGGGCGGACGACGGCGCCGAGGCAATGGAGCGGATGCTGGACCGGGTAGAAGAAGTGCTGGGCCCGGAGCGGGCCGCCCGGTTCCACAGCCACTTCTCCCACATCCAGTTCACCCCCAACGGCGGGGAGAAGTGCCACCGCACCTTCGACGATGACGGCGGCTACGGCCCCGCCTGGGAGCCTCTGGCCGCCGCCGTGGCCCGCCGGGGGTGGAGCCCCGTCTTCATCTGCGAGTCCGCCGGGACCCAGGCGGAGGACGCGCTGACCATGAAGCAGATCTACCGGCGGTACGCCGCTGAATGAAAAAGGAGTGTATTACGATGAACCACTTTGAAAAGATCGCCGCCAGGCTGCCCGAGTACGGCCTGGACGCCATGCTGGTCAACTCCGACCCCGGCGAGTTCTACGCCGCCGGCTTCCACGGAGAGGGCGTGGCCCTGGTCACCCCCGGCAGGACCTGGTACTACACCGACTCCCGGTACATCGAGGCCGCCCGGCAGCTGGTGAAGGGGGCAGAGGTGAGCCAGCCCGCAAAGGGCTACCCTGCTGTGGTGGCGGAGCTGTGCGCCGCCCACGGCATCAAAAAGCTGGGTTTTGAGGAGCGGTATATGTCGGTGGCCAGCTATAACCGCTGGACCACCGCCGTTGGGGCGGAGTTCGTCCCCGCCTCCGCGCTGCTGGCCGGGCTGCGGGCGGTGAAGGACGAGGAGGAGCTGGCCGCCATCAAAGAGGCCCAGCGCCTCACCGACGCCGCCTTCACCGAGATCCTGAACGACATCAAACCCGGCGTGGCCGAGTGCGAGATCGCCGCCAAACTCACCTATTACATGGCCCGCATGGGGGCGGAGCGGAACTCCTTTGATCCCATCGTGGCCTGCGGGGCCAACGGCTCCAAGCCCCACGCCATCCCCAGCCAGAAGAAGATCGAGAGGGGCCAGTTCGTCACCATGGATTTCGGCTGCGTGGTGGGGGGCTACTGTTCCGATATGACCCGCACCGTGGCGGTGGGAGAGCCGTCCGACGAGATGCGGCTGGTGTACGACATCGTCCTCAGGGCGCAGCTGGACAGCATCGCCGCCGCCAGGGCCGGGGTGCCGGGGGCGGACATCCACGCCGTGGCCGCCAAGGTGATCGGTGATATGGGCTACGGGGACCGCTTCGGCCACGGACTGGGCCACTCGGTGGGCATCGAGATCCACGAGGACCCCGGCTTCGCCCCCCGGTGCGACGCCCCTAACCCCGCGGGCGCTGTCATCACCGTGGAGCCGGGCATCTATCTGCCCGGGAAGTTCGGTGTGCGCATCGAGGACATGGTCCGCCTTACCGAGGACGGCTGCGAGGATCTGACCCATTCGCCCAAAGAGCTGATCGTCCTCTAAAATGTCTTGCATTTGTTCAGAATATAGGGTATAATGACTTGACAATATGTGTCTGCCAACTTTTTCATACGGGAGGAATTACCCATGGCAATGATCACCGCAGGCGATTTCCGCAACGGCGTGACCTTCGAGATGGACGGCAAGGTCATGCAGGTCCTGGAGTTCCAGCATGTGAAGCCCGGCAAGGGCGCCGCCTTTGTGCGCACCAAGTACAAGAACGTCATCACCGGCGCCATCCGCGAGGAGTCCTTCAACCCCACCGCCAAATTCGAGCAGGCCTTTGTGGACCGCAAGGACATGGAGTACAGCTACACCGACGGCGACCTGTACTACTTCATGGATCCTGAGACCTACGATCTGGTGCCCATCTCCAAGGACGTGCTCAGCGACAACTTCAAGTTTGTCAAGGAGAACATGGTCTGCAAGATCAGCTCCTACAAGGGCAGCGTGTTCGGCGTGGAGCCCCCCAACTTCGTGGACCTGGAGGTCACCGACACCGAGCCCGGCTTCGCCGGCAACACCGCCACCAACGTGACCAAGCCCGCCACCCTGGAGACCGGCGCCGAGATCAAGGTGCCCCTGTTCATCGGCCCCGGCGACAGGATCCGCATCGACACCCGCACCGGCGAGTATCTGGAGCGGTCCAAGGGCTGACGCCCGGAGGGGGAGAGTTATGACTATCTCTGAAAAAGTGGCCTACATCCAGGGCCTGTTTGACGGCATGGGCCTGGACAAGTCCGACGGCGCCGAGGCAAAGGTGCTTTCCGAGGTGCTGGACGTGCTGAAGGAGATCGGCGAGGAGATCGACATGCTGGACGCCACCCTGGACGAGCACGGCAAGGAGTTCGACGGGGTGGAGAACGCCCTCAACGACCTGACCGAGGGCCTCACCGAGCTGGAGGACGAGGTCTACGGCGTGGAGGACGACGATGACGATGAAGAAGACGACGATGACGACGACTTCTTCGAAGTGGAGTGCCCCAACTGCGGCGAGGATCTGACCATTGATCAGGACGTCCTGGCCGCCGGATCCATCGACTGCCCCAAGTGCGGGCAGAAGTTTGCCCTGTCCTTCGATGAGGACGAAGAGGACGAGGACGACTGACCGGACCGATCCTCTTTCCGGCGGCTGATCTCCGGCAGGAGGAAGCGGCCCCGGGCCCTTCCCGGACAAATACGATAAACACCCCCGTCCCGATCCGGGACGGGGGTGTTTTCGTTTTTCGAGGCCGCTGAGCGGGCTCCTTTGCCCGGTCCGCGCGGCGGGGAACTCAGTCGAAGATGGAACTCATGGACGCCGCGTACAGGCTGTCGATGGTCACATCGCCGGTGGCGAACAGATCGATGCCGTGGGAGTCCTTCTCCTCGGTGTAGGCCCGGATGCTGATGGCCTTGTAGTCGTTGAAGAAGCCCTCCACCAGGGAGCGGTCGATGTAGATCTCCATGGTAATCTTGCCGTCCTCGTTGGGCAGCGCCCCGGAGACGGTGGCGGACTTGCAGCCCTCCCCCTTGTTTTCGGTGCGGCCGTTGATGATCTCGCCGGCCACGTCGTAACGGAAGGTGGTGCAGTCCCATTTGCCGCCCTGCTTCATGTTGATGCCAAACTCGGAAGCGGCGGACACGTCGGCGGTGAGCCGGATGTACAGCATGTCGTCGTCGATGGCGGCCAGGGCCTGGTTGGCGGCATCCAGGGTGAGGCCCGTCTCGTCGATGTAGACCTCATCCTCCAGCGCATGAAGGGCCTCGGTGGGGGCCATCATCAGGTCGGAGCCGTCGTCCTTCAGCCAGATGCGCCGGGCCAGTCCCACCGTGTGGGCCCAGCCGGAGGCTCCCTGCTCGGCGGCGCCCCGCTGGTCCTGCATGATGGAGAACATATAGATGTCTCCGCTCACCGGGTCCACGATGCAGCTGGGGCCGGTGAACACGTTGGCCCCGTAGTCCAGCAGGTGGGGCTCGCCCTCAAACTCCGGGTCGGGGGTGAACTTGCCGGTGGCCAGATCGAAGTCGCCCAGCCAGTAGTAGACCTTGTTGTCGGCGATGGAGGCGGGGGCGGGGGAGATGGAGAAGAAGTACTTGGTGATGGTGCCGTCCTCATTGCTCACGGGCAGGAGGATGGGCAGCTCCCAGGAGGTGCCATAGAGGGCGGACTGGTTCTCCATCTCGTAGACGGGACCCTTATACTGCCAGTTCTGGTCCACGGTGCCGTCGCCCTTCAGTTCCAGGGTGTCGGTGGTGTAGAGCAGCGCGGAGCCGCCCTGGGAGGACGTGCTGCCGGAGCAGATCAGCATGCACCAGGTGTCCCCCTCCTTCCAGATGGAGGGGTCACGGAACTCGCCGGTGCGGCCCTGGCCCTGCTGCTGGACCACCGCCAGCTCGTCGCAGATGTTCCACTCGGTGAGTTCGGGGTCGTTCAGATCGGCGGGATAGGCCACGCCGATGTTCTGGTTGGAGATGAGGCCCTCGTAGTCCCGGAAGCCGTCGTTGCCGGCGGTGAAGAACAGCAGGGGCACGCCGTTCTTGTCCAGCGTCGCGCCGCCGGACCACACGCCGTCAGGCACCACGGACCCCTCGGTGGGGGTGATGGCCTCTTTGATGGGCTTCCAGTTCACCATGTCCTCGCTGACGAAGTGGCCCCAGCAGATGTTCCGCCAGTAGGAGCCGGTCATGTTGGCCTGATAGAACAGGTGATACATCCCGTTGTAGTACACGGGGGCGTGGGGCTCGTTCATCCAGAACTGGTAGGGGCCGCCGTGGAACTGGGTGCGGGTGTAGTCGCCGCCCAGGATGTTTTGCAGCCAGATGTCGTCAAATTCGATCTCGGGCACGGTGACGCTGCCGTAGTACGCGCTGATCTCGTCGGAGCTGAGGACGGAGGAATACAGCTTCACCTCGTCCAGATAGCCGCTGGCCACGTTGAGGTAGCCGGCGGTGAGGCGCTCCGCGTCGGTGTTGCGGCCCACCGCCAGGGTGGTGCGGTCGGCGCCGGCGATCTCCGCCCCGTCGGGGACGGACCGGGAGGCCGCCAGGGTGTCGTTCAGATACAGGCACATCTCCCCGGCCTGGGCGTCGAAGGTGGCGGTGACCAGGTTCCACTCGTACTTCTGGAGGTTGTCGCCGTTGGACCAGACGGTGAGCCACTCGTCGCCGGTGCCCACCTGGAAGCTGAGCCGGCCGAACCGCTCATAGCCCAGGATAAAGCCCTTGTTGTTGGCCTTGTCCGACTGGCTGATGATGCCCGTGAGGGAGTCGGTGCCGTTGTCGGCGGCGTGGGGGTCGTCCCACTCGAACATCCGGGGGGCGATCCACGCCTGCACGGTGAGGGCGGGGCCCTCCACGGTGATGTCGGTGCGCTTGTACTGCACATAGGTGCTGGTGCCGTCCAGCAGGATGCAGCCGCCGCTGATGCCGTCCTCCCGCCACTGGGGATCCTGGGGGTCCATGTAGGAGGCGTGGGAGAACTGGTAGTCCAGTTCGGCGTCGGGGAGATGGCCGGAACTGTCCTTCACGGTGGTGCCGCTGCCCTCGTCAAAGGACAGCTGGAGCAGCAGATCGTCCTTGTGGGCGTCGTTCCCGCAGGAGGCCAGGGCCAGCGTCAGCGCGGCGGCCAGCACCAGGACTACCGCGGCGGTCAGGAGTTTCTTTTTCATGGGCGTCTCCTTTCAAAAAAGAGGGGCGCCGGCCGGACAGCGGGGGTAAAACGCTGTCCGGCCGGCAGGGAGAGATCACTTCTGGTTTTCAGCCAGCTGCCAGGGGATCTGGACTTCCGCGCCGGTGCCGCCGTCGGCCACGGTGTCGGCCTGGGAGGCGTAGTCGGGAGCGGTCTCGTAGTAGGTGACGACCTCGTCGAAGAAGGCGTGGGCCCAGCCCTCGGCCTGCTCGTCAGCCAGGACGATGTACAGCTCCTGGCCCACGTAGGCGGACAGGTCCATCACATAGGTGCCCATGTCAGCCCAGGAGCCAACTGCCACGCTGGGGAAGCCCTCGTCCTTGAAGCGGTTCTGGGTATAGTACCCGATCTCGGTGCCGTCGGCCTTGTACACATGGACCGCCGCCGCGTGGCCGCCCATGCGGACGGAGATGAAGCCGGAGCCCGCCAGGGTGAAGCTGGAGGACTGCACCTGCCAGGTGGCGGCCTCGTCCAGGCCGTTGTTCCAGCCGTCCAGGTGGTAGTCGCCCGCCTGGTTGTAGGGCAGGCCCTCGTCCCAGTAGGTCTGGGCGGAGATGACGCCGGCCGCCTGGCCGTCCACCACGCTCCAGCCGTCGGTGAGCACCGTCCAGCCCGCCAGGTTGCCCGACTCGAAGCCGCCGTTGGCCACGCTGTTGCGGTCAGCCATGGCGATGACGGTGAAGGCGGTCTCAGCGGTCTTGCCCTCGTAGGAGGCGGCGTAGGTCACGGTGTACGCGCCGGGGGCGCTCATATCCACGGCGTCAAAGCCGGAAGTAACCTCGGCGCCGTCGGGGCCGGCGACCTTGGTAACGGCGATGTCGGTGACGGCCTCGCCGCCGAAGGAGACGGCCGCATCAGCGATGTAAGCGGTCACATCCACCGTGCCGCAGTCCACCACCTGGTTCTTGGCATAGGCGGTGAAGGCCAGGGAGTTCAGGGGCACGGGATAGGGATAGTTGTTGTAGTAGTTGAGCAGGGTGGTCAGATCGTCGTAGGAGGCGGAGGTGTAGGTCTCGTTCTGGATCTTCTCCAGCTGCTCCACCTCCAGCTCGGCCACCTGGTCGGCGGTGAGGGACACCCGGAAGTCGTCCACGTTGATGAAGGCGAAGCCGCCGTTGGAGCCGTCGTTGGCGTCCACCACCTTCAGGTAGACCACCTTGCCGATGTAGTCGCTGGCGTCCATGTACATCCGCAGCAGGGTCAGGGCCAGGGCGGGATCGGAGAAGTAGGTGTTCTCCACCTTGATGAGTTCCTCGTCGGTATCGCCGTCGCACAGGGCCACATAGGAGCCGCCGTTGCCGGCGCCCATCATGAAGGAGATGTAGCCGTCGCCGCCCAGGGTGAACTTGGTGGAGCGGATGGCGCCGGTGAGGGACTCCTGAGTGGCGCCGTTGTTGGAGCCGTCCAGGTAGTACTCCCCGTCGCCGTAGACGGAGCGGTCGTCCCAGTAGTACTGGCTGGTGGGCACCACGTTGGCCACGGTGAGGGCGGTGCCGTCCAGGATCAGCCAGCCGGTGGTGTCGCCGGTCTCAAAGCCGCCGTTGACGATGTCGTTGGAGGCGGGGTCCTCCTCGAAGGGCTTCTCGCCGTACTCCTCGATCTGCTTGTCGTGCTCGGCCTGGGCGGCGGTCACCTCGTCGTCGCTCTGGCAGACGTGGAAGGCATCCAGGTTCACATAGGCCAGATCGCTGCCGTCGTCGTTGTCGGTGGCCACGATGTAGATGTTCTTGCCGATGTACTGGCTCAGATTCACCACCTTGGTGATGAGGTGCTCAGTGATGTAGATGCCGTCGCAGTCCTCATTGGCCACATGGGCGATGGGGGTGTCGTTCCCCTCCTGGAAGAACTCCACATAGACCTTTTCGTGGTCCTTGCCGGCGCCCATCTTAAAGGTGATGAAGCCGTTGCCGCCCAGCTTGAACACGTCGCTGGTCAGGGTGCCCCGCATGACGGGGTTGCCGCCCTTGGAGCCGGCGAAGTAATTGTCGCCGGACTTCTCCATGGGGACGTTGTTGATCTTCTCGTCGCTGACGACGCCCCGGGCGTTGAAGGCGGCGTCCTCACGGGTCCAGCCCACCCACTTGCCGTCGGCGTTCTCCTCAAAATCGCCGTTGACGATGTCCTCCGCGGCCTGGGTGCCGCCTCCCTGCTGGGAGCAGGCGGCGAGGCTCAGAAGGATGCCCAGCGCCAGCAGCAGGGCGAGGATGCGGTGCATGGTTTGTTTCATTGTCATACCAGCTTCCTCTTTCATTCATGAATTTTGATTGGTTGCCATTGGTGGAAGATGCCGTTTGAACAAGAAATAACGTTTCGCGCCTTTAACTGGCCACAGTATAAATCCAACCGTGGCTTTTGTCAATTCCAACTTGAACAACGGACATAAAACCGGCGATTTTAATAAATCAGACCTTGAATATTTGTTCAATTTGCGTAATTCATTAAAATTTTTCCTCGGCTGGTTTCGTGTATCGTTTCGTCATAATCGACAATTTGAGAGCAAAATTTTTTACATTCTGCCCGAGGATAAACGCTTGCAAAAGTTTGGGACTTATGGTACTCTATAATCAGCACGGGCGGTCCGCCTACTCCACCATAATAGGCGGGCGGCACCAAAAAAAGGAGGTAATCAAATCCCCGTAAGGCTCGCGGTGCGGCAGTGTGGAGACCTGCCGTAATGCGGTCCATCCCCCGTGGATGGCGCGAGGCAGTCGGGCAGAGGTCCGGCTGTCAGAGCCGAAAGTATGTCGGAAGTATTGTTGAAGGATCTGAAAAAGGTGTACGACGGCGGCGTGACCGCTGTCCACGATGTGAACCTGCACATCAAGGACAAGGAGTTCATCGTGCTGGTCGGGCCCTCCGGCTGCGGCAAGTCCACCACCCTGCGGATGGTGGCCGGCCTGGAGGAGATCTCCGGCGGCGAGCTGTACATCGACGGCAAGCTCTGCAACAATGTGGAGCCCAAGGACCGGGACATCGCCATGGTGTTCCAGAGCTACGCCCTGTACCCCCACATGACCGTGTACGACAACATGGCCTTCGCCCTGAAGCTGAAGAAGGTCCCCAAGGCCG
>CANRFU010000074.1 GCA_947629975.1 uncultured Oscillospiraceae bacterium
AGGACGGCGGCGGTGTCGGTGGAGAAATAGGGGTTGCCGGTGCCGCAGCCGAAGATGACCACCCTTCCCTTCTCCAGGTGCCGGATGGCCCTGGAGCGGATGTACGGCTCCGCGATGGCGCGCATCTCAATGGCGGTCTCCACACGCACGTCCACACCCTTCTGCTCCAGCACGTCGGCCAGGGCCAGACAGTTGATGGCGGTGGCCAGCATACCCATGTGGTCAGCCCGGGTGCGCTCCCGCATCCCCTTGCCGTCCTTCAGGCCGCGCCAGATGTTGCCGCCGCCCACCACGATGCCCACCTGGACGCCCTCCCTGCAGCAGCGGGCGATCACGTCGCACACCTTTTCGATCACGTCGAAGTTCAGCCCCCGGCCCGCCTCGCCGGCCAGGGCCTCGCCGCTGACCTTCAGCAGCACCCGTTTGTATTTCAACTCGCTCATTCGGTATCCGCTCCCTTTTCGGTTGGTTCGCGCTCTTACCGGATATTATACTGGAAATCTTCCCTTTTGCATAGGGGGTAATTGAAAATTTTTTGTATATCATGGGATCCGGGCGGGCCGGCGGACCTCCGCCGGTTTGAGAATACCCCCTCCCCGCCCCGGCATACAATAGCCGGTGTGGAAGGGGGTCCCGCTATGGTCTGCCGAATCGCGGAATTACAGTATAAGGAGGTCATCGACGTATCCGACGGCGCCCGCTACGGCTTCGTTCAGGATGTGGAGGTGGACCCGGTCAAGGGGTCAGTGGAGGCCATCGTCGTCCGGGGAAGGCCGCGGCTGCTGGGGCTGCTGGGCCGGGAACCGGACGCGGTGTTCCCCTGGAGCTGCGTGCGCCGCTTCGGGGAGGACGTGATCCTGGTGGACGGCCGCCGGAGGAGGCAGGAGGCCCCATAGCAGGCGGAGCCGGTGCGGTCCGGGAAAATGTTAATTTTTTAAGTTGCGGATTTTTTTCTTGCAAGGCTTGGCCCGCCGTGCTATAATACCTGCTGTATGTCGCACATCCCGTTCGGATGTGCCCGTTTCCCGTCAGCGATCATTCACAGTGAGAGGATTGATATATCATGAGCGCATCCAGAGAGAAAAAACAGCGGCAGGACGTCGGTCTTGATCCCAAGGCCGCCAAGGCGCAGAAAGAACAGGCCGAAAAGAAGCGCAAAACCGTCATCTACAGCGTCGTCGGCGCCATTGCCGCGGTGGCTGTGGCCGCTCTGCTGATCTGGCACTCCGGCTTTTTCCAGGCCAGGATGACCGCCGCCACCGTGGGCGGTGAGAAGCTGTCCGTGGCCGAGATGGATTACTTCTATTACAGCGCCCGCACCTACTATCTCGAGCGCTACTATTCCACCTACGCCGCCATGGGCTATCCCATCCCCGCCGACACCGACGTGATGGACGAGGATACGGGCACGACCTATCACGACTATTACCTGGAGACCGCCAAGACCAACGCCTCCCAGATCACCGCCCTCTATAACGAGGCCGTGTCCAACGGCTACTCCCTGGACGATGTGAAGGACGACGTGAAGTCGGAGCTGGACGGGATCAAGAGCAGCGCCTCCGCCAACGGCGTCAGCTACGCTGCCTATCTGCGGGGGACCTACGGCAGCCACATGTCCTCCGGCGTCCTGGAGAAGATGATCGGCCGGGAGCTCGTGGCCAGCAAGTACTACAGCGACCACAACACCGAACTGAAGGACTCCTACACCCAGGACGATCTGGACAAGTACCTGGAGGAGAACCACGACGCCCTGGACACCTTTGAGTACTCCACCTTCTACGTGGCCGCCGCCACGGTGGAGACCGAGGACGAGGACGGCAACGAGATCGACGAGGAAACCGTCAACAAGCAGAAGGAAGAGGCCATGGAACAGGCTAAGGCCGACGCCGAAAAGATCCTGCTTGAGTTCACCGACGCCGATGAGTTTGACCACCTTGTAGAGGAGTTCGGCCTCACCGCCACCTCCTGCCAGAACCATGTGGTGAACACGGGCAGCAGCATCAACGCCGCCTATGTATACTACGATGAGCTGATGGATCTGAAGGACGGCGAGAGCGCCGTGGTAGAGGCCACCAACGGCTACTACGCCATCGTTCTCCACAGCCGCACGCTGGACACCTCTCACGCCCGCAACACCCGCCACATCCTCATCACCGCCGAGACCGGCACCGACGACAACGGCGCCACCGTGGCCCCCACCGACGAGGCCTGGAACGCCGCTCTGGAGAAGATCCAGTCCATCAAGGCCGAATATGAGGCCGGCGACAAGACCGAGGACTCCTTTGCCGCCCTGGCCGACAAGTACTCCGACGACGGCGGCTCCAACACCAACGGCGGCCTCTATGAGAACGTGGAAAAGGGCCAGTTTGTCTCCGAGTTCGAAGACTGGCTGTTCGACGACGCCCGAAAGCCCGGCGACGTGAGCGACCCCGTGGCCCACGGCAAGGACGCCTCCTCCTCCAACTATTACGGCTATCACCTCATCTATTATGTGGGCGAGGGGGACGTGATCACCTGGCAGCGGGAGGCCCGGGAGGCCCTGGCGGCAGCCGATTTGACCACCTGGCTGGATCAGCTCTCCTCCGCCTGCCCCATCACCATGACCGACGCGGGCAGCAGCTCGGTCGGCGTGTGACCTCAGACAGTGAAACAGGACCCGGTCGGTGACCGGGTCCTGTTTTATGTGCTCATTCGCTCTTTTTCCGCTCCTGATACCACCGCTCCGCACGCCGGACCACCCAGGCCCCGAACATACCGCACAGGGTCCCGATGAGGGCGCCGGCGATCACGTCGGTGGGGAAATGGACCCCTACGTACAGCCGGGACAGGGCCATCGCGGCCGCCAGGATCAGAGCGGCCGCCCTGGCCCACCGCTGGGGCAGCACCAGGAACAGCGCTACCCCGAAGGCAAAGGCACAGCAGGAGTGGCCCGACGGGAAGGAATTCGGGTCCCTCTCCACCACCAGGGCGGTGAAGTTTGGGATGGTGAGCCACGGCCTCGGGCGGCTCACCAGCGGCTTGATGGTGAGATTGGTCACCAGCAGACCGCCCAGCATCCCCACCGCCGCCGCCGCCCCCGCCCTCCGGGTGGCTTTGAACAGCAGCAGAATCGCCGCCAGCGCGATGAACAGCAGCCCGTGATTGCCGAGCTGCGTGAAAAAGGACAGGACGGGCGTCAGGACAGGATTGCGGAGATGCTCCGCGATCCACACCAGGACCGACTCGTCCCAACCCTGGACGGCCTCGATCATAATCCTCCTCCCTCCCTTGACCATGGCGGGAAATCCATGTATAATAGTTGCGTTTATTTTAAAGCATTCCACGCGGAAAAGCAAGTGTTTTGAAAGGTGGCTCCGAGCATAATGAAGCAGATCGCCATTTTCCAGTCCGACCTGCGGGTGGGCGGTATCCAGAAGGCGCTGGTCAACATCCTCAACGAGATCGACTACAGCCGCTGCGCGGTGGACGTCTACCTGTTCGACCGGGAGTGCTTCTTCGATCTGCCCCGGCATGAGAACCTCACCATCCGTTTTCTCCCTCCCATGCCGCCCTTTGTCCGGCTGCTCCGCTTCAACCTGGCCCTGGCCCTGGCAAAAGACGTCACCGGCGGCAAGGAATACGATGTGGCGGTGGACTTCAACAGCTATCGCCAGGAGTGCTCCGTGGGCGCGGTGAAGGCCAACGCGAAAAAGCGGGTCATGTGGATCCACAACGATGTGGAGATCAAGCTGGCCAACGAGCCCAAATACCGGGTGCTGTGGCACTTCTTCAAGGGCAAGTTCAGACGGTTCGACGCCTTTGCCGCCGTCTCCCCCGGCATTATCGACGGCTTCCGCCGCAAGGCCGGCGTGGGGGACAAGCCCATCGTGTCCATCCCCAACCACATCGACACCGGCGAGATCTTCCGCAAGGCCGCTCTGCCCGTGGACTTCGCGGTGGATGAGAGCAGGCTGAACCTGTGCTCCATGGGCCGTATCTGCCATCAGAAGGGCTACGACCTGTTGATGCCGGAGCTTGCAAAGCTCCGGGACGCCGGCAAGCCCTTCCACTTCTACCTCATCGGGGACGGCCCCGACCGCCCGGCGCTGGAAAAGCAGATCGCCTCCCTGGGGCTGGCGGACCACGTCACCCTGCTGGGCAACCAGGCCAATCCCTTCCCCTATCTGAGCCGGATGGACGGCTTCGTGCTCACCTCCCGATACGAGGGCCAGGGCATGGTGATCTGGGAGGCCAAGGCCTTGGGGCTGCCCCTCTATATCTCCAAAAACCTGGAGGCCTACAATCCCGGCATCCGGGGCTGCGACGACATCGCCGCCGCCCTGCTGGCCGCGGAAAAGCCCAAAGCGAAACCCTATGACGATCTGTCCGCCTACAACGCCGCCATCTCCGACAGCCTCCGCGCTCTGCTGGAGCTGTGAGGGTGACCGCGCGTGTTTTGGAGGTGAATCTCATGACTGATCAGAAAAAGCGCCGGGGCGTGGTCATTTGCGGCTCCTACGGCCTGGGCAACGCCGGGGACGAGGCGATCCTCAAGTCCATCCTCCAGGAGGTGCGCTCCTTCGCGCCGGAGGACCCCATCACCGTGCTGTCCCGGGACCCGGCGGCCACCGCCGCGCAGCACGGCGTACGGGCCGTGCATATGTTCGATCTATTCGGGCTCTGGAGGGCGATGCGGGACGCCCGTCTCTACCTCAACGGCGGGGGCTCCCTCATCCAGGACGTGACCTCCCGCCGCTCCCTGTGGTTCTATCTGTTCACCCTGGCCGCCGCCAAGCGGCTGGGATGCAAGGTGATGATGTACGGCTGCG
Organism: uncultured Oscillospiraceae bacterium; assembly: GCA_947629975.1. Lineage (GTDB taxonomy): Bacteria > Bacillota > Clostridia > Oscillospirales > Oscillospiraceae > Enterenecus. The sequence goes on from CANRFU010000074.1 coordinate 4,809, forward strand.
GAATCGGCCCGGTCAATTCCGCAGCCGGCAGGAAGCAGGCCGCCAGAGTCATCAGCCGGAACGTGGACGCCATCACCCTGCGGGATGCGGCCTCCATGGAGGAGCTGCGGAACATGGGCGTCTCCGGGCCGGACATCGCCCTGGCCGCCGACCCCGCCGTCACCCTTCCCGCCGCCCCACCGGAGACCGCCGAGGACTTTCTGGAGCGGGCCGGGCTGAACCCCCGGGAGGGACAGCGGTATCTGGGGATCACCGTCCGGCCCTGGCCGGGCTTTGAGGAGAAGGCCGCCGCCTTTGCCGCCGCCGCCGATTTTGCCTGGGAGGAGCTTGGGCTGATCCCCGTGTTCCTCCCCATCGTGGGGGATATGGACGCTGGCGCCGCCCACACGGTGGTCTCCCGCATCCAAAAGGCCCCCGCGGTCATCCTCCCGCCCTGCCCCCGCACCGAGGACACCATCGCCCTGTTCTCCCGGATGGACGTGGTGCTGTCCATGCGCCTCCACGCCCTCATCTTTGCCGCCGGCCACGGGGTGCCGCTGGTGGGCGCGGTCTACGACCCCAAGGTCAGCGCCTTTCTGGACGCCTGCGGTCAGGATCTCTACCTCCCGCTGGAGGAGGTGAGCGCGGAGCGGCTGAAGGATATGCTCCGCGCCGCCGCCGCGCGCCGGGAGGACCGCCCCGGGCTGGAAAAGCGCACCGCCCGGCTTTTGGAGCTGGAGCGGGTAAACTGCGATGCCGCGCGCAGGCTTTTGGCGCGATAGCACGCGAGAAAGGAGCCGGACATGAAACAGCTGCTCTGTCTCTCCCACACCCCCTGGCAGGCCCGGCCCGACCGCACCCAGCAGCTCCTCACCCGTCTGACCGACATCCAGATCCTGTTCTTCGAACCCGCCCCCAAACCGGGCGCTCCCGCCCCCGAACAGGGCCGCCGCGTCCGGGCGCACATCATCGTCTACTCCTTTCCCGCCCCCCTTCCCGACCCCCGGGACCGGTCCGTTCTGGCCCAGCGCCGGCTGGAGAAGTGCTTCGACTTTCTCCGGCGGACCATGGAGCGGCATCGCTTCCTGGAGCCGGTGCTGTGGTGCAATCACCCGGAGCAGGCCGTCTTTCTGGATGAGACGGCCTACCGGGGCCTGATCTATGACTGTTTCCGGATCTGGAACGACCGGTGGATGGATCAGGAGAGCGATCTGGCCTGCCACGCGGATGTGGTATTCGCCGCCTCCCGGGAGCTCGCGGACCGGCTGTCCCTCTGCAGCGGCAACATCGCCCTGCTTCCAAACGGGGTCAACCCCCTCCTCTTTTCCCAGCGGGATCTGTCCGTTCCCCCCGCGGTCTCCGCTCTGAGCGGCAAACGGTTGCTGTGCCGGGTGGGGGATCTGACCGCCCAGACCGAGCTGGAGCCGCTGATCTACGCCGCCCAGCACCGGCTGGAGTGGCAGTTCATTTTAGTGGGGCGGTATACCAACACGGTGTCCGCGCGGCTGAAAGAGCTGGAGAACGTCCACCTGCTGGGGCCGGTCGGCCCCCTCGACGTGCCCGAATACCTTGCCCCCTGCGACCTGCTGTTCGATCTGCTCCGCCGGGACCAGCGCGGCTCCGGAGTGATCTCCGGCCGGGTGTATGAATACCTGGCCTGCGGCAAACCCATCGTCACCATGGCGGAGCCGGGGCTGTACGAACCCTTCCCCGACGCGGTCTATACCGCCTATGACGACGAGGGCTTCCTCCGCTGGTGCGGCCGCGCCCTCCGGGAGAAACCCTCCCGCGCCCCCATCCGCCGGGAATACGCCCGCAGGGCCTCCTGGACCAACCGGGCGGCGGAGGCCGCCTCCATCCTGACAGTCTCCGGGCTGTTTTGAGACAATCCGCCGTTTTCGCCACGGTTTGCGGCTCTCCGGCGGACTTCCTTGTGGAAGCCTACGAAAAGCCCGCGAAACTGTATTTTCCCCTTGATTTGACCGGGATTTTCCGATAGAATGAATATACATCAACGGATGGAGAGGTGCTGAGCATGGGGATCCGTGCGCTTCCGATCGTGCGCTGTTTTTCTGGCACCCTTGCGCCCAAATCCGATCTCCGCACCGTCACAGGCTGACCGCGTCCCGCGGCCAGCCTGCAAATTTTTGGGGCGTTCGTCAAAAAAGCCCCGGAATAGGAGTTTTTACCATGAAGAAAGTCGCCGTCATCATGGGTTCGGACAGCGATTGGCCGGTGGTCAAGGGAGCCGTGGCCCAGCTGAAGGAATTCGGCGTTCCCTGCGAGACCCACATTCTGAGCGCCCACCGCACCCCGGCCGAGGCGGTGGAGTTTGCCAGAAGCGCCCGCGAAAACGACTTCGGCGTGCTGATCTGCGCCGCCGGCATGGCCGCCCACCTGGCCGGGGTGTTTGCCGGCAACTCCACCCTGCCCGTGGTCGGTATCCCCATGAAGGGCGGCGCCATGGACGGGCTGGACGCCCTCCTGGCCACGGTGCAGATGCCCTCCGGCATCCCGGTGGCCACCGTGGCCATCAACGGGGCCAGGAACGCCGCCATCCTGGCGGTACAGATCCTGGCCGTCTCCGACGAGGAGCTGGCCGCCAGACTGGATGCCGCCCGGGTCAGGATGGCGGAGCAGATCGCTGAGAAAGAGGCCAGGATCCGGGCGGAACTGGCAGAATAACCTCTCTGGCTCCTTCTTTAGATGGAGCTGTCAGCCCAAAGGGCTGACTGAGGATGTTTCCTCTAACTTACTTAAAAAAAGAAAATCCCCCGGCCCTTCGGGCCACCCCCTTTTGCGAAAGGGGGCTTACGGACAATTCAAACGACAATCTCAATCATCAGAAAGGACGATCTCCCATGGAAAAATTACAGCAGCTCTACGAGGGCAAGGCCAAGAAGGTCTTCGCCACCGCCGACCCTGATCTTGTCATCGTGTCCTACAAGGACGACGCCACCGCCTTTGACGGGCTCAAGAAGGGCACCATCACCGGCAAGGGCGCCATCAACAACCAGATGTCCAATTTCCTCATGCGGAAGCTGGCCGCCGCCGGGGTGCCCACCCACTTCGTGGAGGAACTGAACGAGCGGGAGACCGTGGTGAAGAAGGTCTCCATCGTCCCCCTGGAGGTCATCATCCGCAACGTGTCCGCCGGCTCCTTTGCCAAGCGCTACGGCGTGGAGGAGGGCATCGTGTTCGACGAGCCCACCATCGAGTTCTCCTACAAGAACGACGACCTCCACGACCCCCTCATCAACGACTACCACGCCGTGGCCCTAAAGCTCGCCACCTGGGAGGAGATCGAGCTCATCAAGAAGTACGCCTTCCAGGTCAACGACTTTTTGAAGGCGGAGCTGGCCGCCTGCGGCGTCACCCTGGTGGACTTCAAGCTGGAATTCGGCAAGCTGCCCGACGGCGCCATCGTCCTGGCCGACGAGATCAGCCCGGACACCTGCCGTTTCTGGGACGCCAAGACTGGCGAGAAGCTGGACAAGGACCGCTTCCGCCGGGATCTGGGCAACGTGGAGGGGGCGTATCAGGAGATGAGCCGTCGGCTCATGGGCAAATAAGGAGCGGATATGGGCGGATTTTTCGGCGCCGTCTCCCGGCGCGACGTGACCCTTGACATCTTTTTCGGCGTGGACTACCACTCCCATCTGGGCACCCGCCGGGGCGGCATGATCATCTTTGACAAAGAGGACGGCTTCCAGCGGCAGATCCACTCCATCGAGAACACCCCCTTCCGCACCAAGTTCGAGAAGGATCTCCGCGACTTCCACGGCCAGGCCGGCATCGGCTGCATCAGCGACACCGACCCCCAGCCCCTGATGGTCCGCTCCCACCTGGGGGTGTACGCCATCACCACCGTGGGGATCATCAACAACGCCGACGAGCTGGTGGAGCGGCACTTTGCCCAGGGCGGCAACCACTTCATGGCCATGAGCAGCGGCAAGGTGAACTCCACCGAGCTGGTGGCCGCCCTCATCAATCAGGGCAGCGACTTCGTGGACGGCATCCGCCGGGCACAGGACCAGATCGACGGCTCCCTCACCCTGCTGATCCTCACCGAGCGGGGCGAGATCATCGCCGCCCGGGACAAGATGGGCCGGCTGCCGGTGCTGGTGGGCCAGAACGAGGAGGGCCACTGCGTATCCTTCGAGTCCTTCGCCTATCAGAAGCTGGGCTATCACAACGCCTACGAGCTGGGGCCCCGGGAGATCGTGAAGCTGGACGCCAACGGCTGGGGCACCATCTCCCCCGCCGGAGACAAAATGCGCATCTGCGCCTTTTTGTGGACCTACTACGGCTACCCGAACTCCAACTATGAGGGGGTCAACGTGGAGGTCATGCGCGGCCGCAACGGCCACATCATGGCCCGGGACGAGCGGGAGCGCGGCGCGCTGCCCGACGTGGACTATGTGGCCGGAGTGCCCGACTCCGGCGTGCCCCACGCCATCGGCTACGCCAACGAGAGCGGCATCCCCTTCGCCCGGCCTTTTGTAAAGTACACCCCCACCTGGCCCCGGTCCTTTATGCCCGCCGACCAGACCACCCGCAACCAGGTGGCCAAGATGAAGCAGATCCCCGTGCCCGAACTCATCGAGGGCAAAAAACTGCTGTTCGTGGACGACTCCATCGTCCGGGGCACCCAGCTCAGGGAGACGGTGGAATTCCTCTACGCCAGCGGCGCGAAAGAGGTCCACATGCGCTCCGCCTGCCCCCCCATCATGTACGGCTGCAAGTTCTTGAACTTCTCCCGCAGCAACTCCGATATGGAACTCATCGCCCGAAAGACCGTCCAGGAACTGGAGGGCGACGAAGGGACAAAGCACCTGGAGGAGTACTCCGACGTGCGCACCGAGCGGGGCCAGTGCCTGCTCAAATCCATCCAGGACTCTCTGGGCTTCGACTCTCTGGGCTATCAGTCCCTGGACGGCCTGCTGGAGGCCATCGGCATCGACCGGGACAGAATCTGCACCTACTGCTGGAACGGAAAAGAGTAGCATGTAGGGGCGCACATTGTGCGCCCGATCTGTCCAGAATCCGCAGTGGGCGCACACTGTGCGCCCCTACAGTTCAAATTCGGAGGTTTTCGTATGAATGACTCCCATTCCGCGTCCTACGCCGCCGCCGGGGTGGACGTCACCGCCGGGTATGAGGCGGTGC
>CANRFU010000075.1 GCA_947629975.1 uncultured Oscillospiraceae bacterium
TTGTGCGCCGCCTGTAATATTAGGGCTATGCCCGAAACTGAAATACCCCCCGCTTTCGCGGGGGGATATTTATTATATGCGCGTATATCGCTGTTCGGCAGGGCAGCCCAGGGGCAGGGGAGGGATCGCGGGCCGCTGGAGCCGGGCAGGCCGCAGACACATCTCCACGGGTGTGGGCTCTGCCTTTGTCCTGGAGAATAGAAAGGGCGGCCAGCCGGAAGTCCCGGCTGGCCGCCCCGCGCGGTATTTGAGACAGCTTACTGAAGGGGTTCCACCGCGTCACGGTAGAGGAAGGTGACGATCTGGCCGCGGTTGCAGGTCTCGTTCGGGGAGAACGTGGATTTGCTGGTGCCGTTGGTCACGCCGCTGGAGACGGCCCAGGCTACGGCCTGTTCATAGGCGGAATCGTCCGTTACGTCGTTGAAGGAGACGCCGGCCGCGCTGGCGGGGCTACCCGCGGCTTTCCACATGTAGGTCACAGCGGTGGCGCGGGTGCAGGGGGCGTTGCGGTTGAAGTTGGAATCGATGATGCCGAGTTCAGTGGCCCAAGCCACGGCGGCGTTCATGTCGGCCGCATTGGCTGTGCTGGTGCCACGCTGGGCACGGTACAGCATGGTCAGGATCTGGATCTGGGTACAGGTGTCATTGGGGGAGAAGGTCTTCGCGGAAGTGCTGGTGCCGTTGGTGATATTGAGCTGAACGGCCCAGCCCACCGAACTGGCGTAATAGTCCTTGGTATTGACATCCTTGAACATATCCGTAGCCGTTTCGATCAGCTGCTGCTTATCCTCTACCACAGGCGTGTGGGATTCGACCACCTGCTCCTCCTGCTTTTCCTCCGTATAGTCTTTCAGGGTGAAGCCGCAGGAGGTGCACTTGCCGTTGACGATGGTGTGTGACGCCTTATTGGCGACCTCCTTGCAGCCGCCAACGGTGCAGACGTTCCAATGGGAATTGGTGTCATGGGACCAATCGGCGCTATAGACGTGGACATGCTCCTTGGCGTCAACATAGTCGGGATTCTTGTAGCCGCAGACGGAGCACACGCCCTCATGGAAGGTGTGCTCGGCCTCGTCCTGTTTGCCGCCGCAGGAGCAGGCCTTCCAGTGATGGGTACCGTCCTGGCTCCAGGTGGAGGCGTAGCTGTGAGTGTGGCCGGCGGTCAGAGCGGGGATAGTTTTGCCGGAGCTGATTTTCTTGCCGCAGCCCAGGCAGTAGGTGTCGCCGGTGTAGCCGGCCACGCCCACCTGGGCGGCCTTGGAGCCGCGGATCTCGGTGCCGCCGGTATGCGTGCTGCCGGCGGGACGGCCGGTGACGGTGGCGCCGCAGTCCTTGCAGACGGCCTCGCCCCTGCAGTTGACCGCGCCCAGGTTATGGCTCAGGTCCTGCGTGGCGCTGCAGCCGGGGACGGTGCACGAGTGGGAGTGACCGCTGCCGTTGGAGGTCCAAACGCCCCAGACGTGGTTGTGGGCCGCAAGGCTGACGGGGTCGATGTAGCCGCACACGCTGCACTTGGAGACACCGTTGGTGGTGACCATCTTGTGGGGCTCAGCGGGGCTGACATACTGGCAGCCGGAATTCTTGCAGACGCGCTTGTGGGTGGTATCGGTAGTGGTCCAGCCGCCGGAATAGTGGCTCGCCCGGGCCGCTTCGATCTGGTTGCCGCACTGGCACATCAGAGGCTCGGTGCAGGAGGTGCGGGAGAGCGCGCGGGTCTTGCCGGAGCAATATACTTCGATCTCTTTGCCGCAAATGGTGCACTTCTCTACGTGCTGCTTGATGGAGCCCACGTTCGCCTGGCCAGACACCACATAGTTATGGCGGCAGGTGCTGGGATCGGGACCGGAAGGCGTCGGGGCAGGGGTGGAGGGCGCGGCGGGCAGATTCACCTTGGCGCCGCACACAGTGCATATGCCGCTGCTGCCGGGGGTGTGGGAAGCGGGGTTCTGGATCTGGTTGCACCGGCTGCACTGATTCCAGTGATGGGTATCGTTGTACCAATAGCTGTTATAGTGGTAGTCGTGGCCCAGGGCGGGGGTGGTGGTCGTCTCCTGCTCGCCGCAGACGGAGCACTGCTTCGTGAGGGAACCGGCCTGCGTGCAGGTGGCGGCAGTCTGGCTCACCGTCTGCCACTTATGGCCGCTGCCGGTGCTGCGCGTCTCGTGGGCGCCGCAGGCGCAGGTCCGGGTCTCGGTACCGCCGCACGGGCCGCTGGCATTGTCACTTTTCCAGGCGCTCCAGTTGTGCTCGCCGGAGCCGGTGACAAAGATGACCGTGTTGCAGTTAGTGCATATCTGGGTCTTCCATGGATTGTTGGGGCAGGCGCTGGAGACGGACCCGTAGGCGACCCAGTTGTGCTGCCTGCCGGTCTCGTCATATACCGGGGCGCCGTTCGTGCGGGTGATGATGTTGAACCCCAGGCCGCAGACGGAACAGTGCTGCCAGGTGTGCTCGGCACCGTTCGTCCAGGGACAGTAATCGCCGATCACGGGGCTGTCGATCACCCACTGATGGTCGCTGTAGGTGGCGCAGACGCCGCCGGCGGCCGACGCAGGTAAGACCAGCACACCCATCATCATCATGACGCACAGCAGCAGGGCCAGTAACTTCTTGCCTTTTTTCATAGATATCTCCTCCCTTAGGGAAAAATGCGCCGCAAATCCCAGTTTTTTGCTTTTTTGCGGGATGTTTTTTCCTCCTCCATTTACACAGTAAGTATATCAGAGATACATGCCCTCTGTCAATACGAAAAGCCATTATTTTTTAAATTGTATTCAATTTTTTGCCGGCAAAAAATCCCCGGATATCGAATATCCGGGGATTTCATATCACTTTCTTGTCCAAATTGCCCCGCCGGGCACGTCGGTGACCTCGATCCCCACGCTCTTGAGCCGATCCCGGATGGCGTCGGCCTCGGCGAAGTTCTTGGCCTTCTTTGCCTCCGCCCGCTTGAGGACCAGCGCATCGATGGCGGGGTCCCCTTCGCCGGTGACGGTGAAGCCGCCGGGGGCGGGGGCCGCTTTGGCCTGGGCGGCCTCTCTGGCCCGGAGCTCCGCCGCCTTATCCAGCAGGGAGAGGGACAGCACGGAGTCGAAGCTGTCCAGGATGGCAAGACGGGTGGCGTCGTTGGCGTCGGCTTTCAGGGCGTCGTACAGGCAGGTGACACCCAGGGCGGTGTTCAGGTCGTTGCCCACCCGCTCGATGAACCGGGCCCTGTACCCGGCCAGGACCGCCTCGTCCACGGGGCCGTCATCGGGTTTGAGGGCGGCGATCCGCCGGATGAGCTTCTGGTAGGCCTTGGCGGCGTTGTCCAGGTTCTCCCAGGTGAACACCAGGGCCTTGCGGTAGTGGGACTGGAGGCAGAAGAAGCGGTAGGCCAGGGGGTCATAGCCCTTTTCCTCCAGCAGGGAGACGGTGAGGAACTCCCCCTTGGACTTGGACATCTTGCCGTTGTCGGAGTTCAGATGGTGGACGTGGAACCACTGTTTGCACCAGGGGTGGCCCAGGTACGCCTCGGACTGGGCGATCTCGTTGGTGTGGTGGGGGAAGGCGTTGTCCACGCCGCCGCAGTGGAGGTCCAGATACTCGCCGTTATACTTCATGGAGATGCAGGAGCACTCGATGTGCCAGCCGGGGTAGCCCACCCCCCAGGGGGAGTCCCACTTGAGGGCCTGGTCCTCGAACTTGGACTTGGTGAACCAGAGGACGAAGTCGTTCTTGTTCCGCTTGTTGAGGTCCTCTTCCACGCCCTCCCGGACGCCCACGGCCAGATCCTCCTCGTCGTGGTCGTTGAACACGTAGTAGCGGTCCAGTTTGGAGGTGTCGAAGTAGACGTTGCCGCCGGCGAAGTAGGCGTACCCCTTGTCCATGAGGCCCTGCACGACCTTGATAAATTCGTCGATGAGGCCGGTGGCGGGCTGGACCACCTCGGGGGTCTTGATGTTCAGCTTGCGGCAGTCGTCGAAAAAGGCGTCGGTGTAGAATTTGGCGATCTCCATCACCGTCTTGTGCTCCCGGCGGGCGCCCTTGAGCATCTTGTCCTCGCCGGTGTCGGCGTCGGAGCTGAGGTGGCCCACGTCGGTGATGTTCATCACCCGGTTCACGTCGTACCCCTCATAGCGGAGGTATTTCTCCAGGACGTCCTCCATGATGTAGGAGCGCAGATTGCCGATGTGGGCGAAGTGGTAGACGGTGGGGCCGCAGGTATACATCTCCACCCGGCCGGGGGTGTGGGTGGTGAACTCCTCTTTTTTGTGGGTGGCGGAATTGTATAATTGCATGACGTCAACGCTCCTTATCTGACGGTTTATCCTTTGGCTTGTAGTCGTCGGCGGCCTTCAAAAAGGGCTCGTCGGCTAGGGCGGCGGCCTGCCGCTCCATCAGCTGCTCCAGCTGCTCCACCCGGGCGGTGAGGGCGGCCAGCTTCTCCAGGGTGGGGTTGCTCACGCTGGTCTGGTCCACCTCGTCGGCGTAGTGGCGGACCTTCTCGCCGTTGACCCGGACGATCTGGGCCGGGATGCCCACGGCGGTGGCGTTGGGGGGGATCTCGCTGAGGACCACCGCGTTGGCGGCGATGCGGGCGCCGTCCCCCACCTTGAAGGGGCCGAGGACCTTTGCGCCGGTGGAGATGAGCACGTTGTTGCCGATGGTGGGATGGCGCTTGCCGTGCTCCTTGCCGGTGCCGCCCAGGGTGACCCCGTGGTAGATCAGGCAGTCGTCCCCAATCTCAGCGGTCTCCCCGATGACGATGCCCATGCCGTGGTCGATGACCAGGCGGCGGCCGATCTTGGCGCCGGGATGGATCTCGATGCCCGTCCAGCAGCGGCTCCACTGGGAGATACAGCGGGCGATGAACTTTAAATTGTGCTTATAGAAGAAGTGCGCGGCGCGGTGGTAGATGACGGCGTGGACGCCTGGGTACAGCAGGAAGATCTCCAGCCGGCTCCGGGCCGCCGGGTCGCGGGCCTGGTAGGCCCGCAGGGTCTCGCCCAATCGGGTCATAGATATCGCTCCTCAAAAGAAAATCCCCCCACGCCCAAAGGCATGAGAGGCGAAAATTGTTCGCGGTTCCACTCTCGTTTATCGCTCATGGCCGTGACGCGGCCCGGACCCGCTATGGATGCGGGCCCTTACGGCGGGCTCCCATGTCCCGCTCGCTCCCGCGCGCAATTCGACCGCCCTTCCGCGAGGGCCGCTTGCAGCCGGCGGCGGCCCCTCTCTGACGTTTCCGAAGCGGACTACTCAACGCGTTCATCGCGATATTCTCTTGTCATCGCCAGTATATTATCACGGGCCGCGAAAGGTGTCAAGGGGGATCGGGGCCCCCTATCATATACGGATCACATATATTTTTCCGGCGGGCGTTTTTTGTACATTTTAACCCTTCCATATTGGGGAGGATGAGTATATACTAAGCGTTAAACTGATCGTTTACGGCGGCCTCCGGACCTGTTTCCGGGGGATCCGGCCGGGAAAGGAGCCTTTTTCAGATATGTTGAAACGGTTAGCGGCGTCCGTCCGGGAGTTCAAAAAGACGGCCATCGCCACCCCCATCCTGGTGTCCTTCGAGGTGATCGCGGAGTGCGTGATCCCCCTCGTCATGGCGAAGCTGATCCAGGAGATCCAGGCCGGCTGCGGGCTGGACGTCATCGTCCGGTACGGCGGGGCGCTGATCCTGCTGGCGGGCTTCTCCCTGGTGATGGGCTGGGCGGCGGGCACCACCTGCGCCATCGCCTCCACCGGCTTCGCCCGGAACCTGCGGCAGGATATGTTCTTCGCCATCCAGGAGTTCTCCTTCGCCAACATCGACAAGTTCTCCACGTCCTCCCTGGTGACGCGGCTCACCACCGACGTGACCAACGTGCAGATGGCCTTTATGATGCTCATCCGGGGGGCCATCCGCTCCCCCTTCATGCTGCTGTTCTCCTTTTTCATGGCCTACACCGTGGGCGGGTCCATGGCCTTCATCTTCCTGTTCACCATCCCGGTGCTGCTGACCGGGCTGGCCCTGGTCATCTGGAAGACCATGCCCCTGTTCCGCCGGGTGTTCCGCAAGTACGACCGGCTGAACGAGTCCATCCAGGAGAACGTCCAGGCCATGCGGGTGGTCAAGTCCTTCGTCCGGGAGGACTACGAGAAACAGAAGTTCAACGCCGCCGCCGAGGACGTGTGCATCGATTTCACCCGGGCGGAGAAGATCCTGGCCCTGAACAGCCCCATCATGCAGTTCTGCGTGTATACGGGCATGGTCCTTGTGGTGTCCGTCGGCTCCTGGGTCATCATCTCCACCGGTGGCCAGGCGCTGGATGTGGCCCGGATGTCCGCCCTCATGACCTACAGCTTCCAGATCCTCCAGAGCCTGATGATGCTGTCCATGGTGTTCGTGATGATCACCATGTCGGTGGAGTCGGGCCGACGCATCGCCGAGGTGCTGGAGGAGACCTCCACCATCACCAGCCCGGAAAACGCCGTGGAGACGGTGCGGGACGGCTCCATCGACTTCGACCACGTGTCCTTCCGCTATTCCGAGCACGCCCAGCGCATGGCCCTGTCCGACGTGGACCTGCACATCCGCTCCGGCGAGACTATCGGCATCCTGGGGGGCACCGGCTCCTCCAAATCCACCCTGATCCAGCTGATCTCCCGGCTGTACGACGTGACCGAGGGGTCCGTGAAGGTGGGGGGCGTGGATGTGCGGGACTACGACCTCACCGCCCTCAGGGACGCGGTGTCGGTGGTCCTCCAGAAGAACGTGCTGTTCTCGGGGACCATCAAGGAGAACCTGCGCTGGGGCGACCTGAACGCCAGCGACGAGGAGCTGGTCCACGCGTGCCGGCTGGCCCAGGCCGACGAGTTCATCAGCCAGTTCCCCGACGGGTACGACACCTACATCGAGCAGGGGGGGACCAACGTGTCCGGCGGGCAGAAGCAGCGGCTCTGTATCGCCCGGGCCCTGCTGAAAAAGCCCAAGGTCCTGATCCTGGACGACTCCACCTCCGCGGTGGACACCAAGACCGACGCCCTCATCCGCAAGGCGTTCCGGGAGTACCTGCCCGCCACCACCAAGATCATCGTGGCCCAGCGGGTGGCCTCGGTGGAGGACGCCGACCGCATCCTCATCCTGGACGGCGGGTCCATCGCCGCGGTGGGCACCCATGCCGAACTGCTGGCCTCCAACCCCATCTACCAGGAGATCTATCACTCGCAGAACAAGGCGGGAGGTGAGCAGGAATGAAGCCCAACGTGAAGCTCGGCCCCACCCTGAAGCGTATCTGGAGCACCCTCATCGGCTTCTATCCCGTCATGCTGCCCGTGACGCTGGCCTGTATCCTGTTCAGCGCGGCGGTGAGCGCCGTCCCCTCCCTGTTCATGGAGCGGATCATCAGCGTCATCGAGCAGGCCTATCCGTCCAGGGACTGGGCGGGGGCCGCGGGCAGGATCTTCGGCGTGGTCGCCGTCATGGCGGCGCTGTATGTGGTCTCCCTCGTCAGCGTGTTCCTCTGGAACCGGCTCATGGCCATCATCACCCAGGGCACCCTGAAAAAGCTGCGCTGCAATATGTTCGACTGTATGCAGGATCTGCCCATCCGCTACTTTGACACCAACAGCCACGGCGACATCATGTCCTTCTACACAAATGACATCGACACCCTGCGGCAGCTCGTCTCCCAGTCCCTGCCCAACCTGCTGAACTCCGGGATCATCGTGGTCACCAACTTCGCCATCATGCTGTGGTTCAGCGTGCCGCTGACCCTGGTGGTGCTGGCCGGCGTGGCCATCATGATCGCTATCACCCGCAAGGTGGGGGGCGGCTCCGCCAGGTACTTCCGGCGCACCCAGAAATCGGTGGCCCGGCTGGAGGGCTTTGTGGAGGAGCTGATGGAGGGCCAGAAGGTGGTCAAGGTCTTCAACCACGAGACCGAGACCAAAAAGGATTTCGTCAGGGCCAACGACCAGCTCTTTGACGACTCCAGGGCCGCCAACCGTTACGCCAACACCCTCATGCCCATCCTCAACAACATGGGCCATATCATCTACGCCGCCTGCGCCGTCGTGGGCGGGATCATGCTCGTCCTGAACGCCCCCAATCCCTGCATCTCCGGCAAGGCCATCGCCATCAGCATCGTGGTGCCCTTCCTGAATATGACGCGGCAGTTTGCCGGCAGCATCAGCCAGGTGTCCCAGCAGGTGAACCCCATCGTCATGGGCATGGCGGGCGCCCAGCGGGTCTTCGACCTGATGGACCAGCAGCCCGAGACCGACGAGGGCACCGTGACCCTGGTGAACGTGAAGGAGCAGGCGGACGGCTCCCTGCTGGAGTGCCCCGAGCGGACCAACGTGTGGGCCTGGAAGGTCCCCCAGGCGGACGGCTCCTGCACCTATACGAGGCTCACCGGCGACGTGCGGTTCAGGGATGTGGACTTCGGCTACGTGCCGGGGAAGACCGTCCTCCACGACATCACCCTGTTCGCCGAGCCCGGCCAGAAGGTGGCCTTCGTGGGGGCCACCGGCGCCGGCAAGACCACCATCACCAACCTCATCAACCGGTTCTACGACATCTCGGACGGCCAGATCCTCTATGACGGCATCGACGTCATGGACATCAGAAAGGCCGACCTGCGCCGGTCTCTGGGGATCGTGCTCCAGGACACCAACCTGTTCACCGGGACCGTGATGGAGAACATCCGCTACGGCAATCTGGACGCCTGTGACGAGGAGTGCGTGGCAGCCGCCAGGCTGGCCGGCGCCCACGACTTCATCACCCGGCTCCCCGACGGCTACAACACCATGCTCACGGGGAACGGGGCCAACCTGTCCCAGGGCCAGAGGCAGCTGCTGGCCATCGCCCGGTGCGCCGTGGCCGATCCGCCGGTGATGATCCTGGACGAGGCCACCTCCTCCATCGACACCCGCACCGAGGCCATCGTCCAGCGGGGCATGGACGCGCTGATGACCGGGCGGACGGTGTTCGTCATCGCCCACCGGCTGTCCACCGTGCAGAACTCCGACGTCATCATGGTGCTGGAGCACGGCGTCATCATTGAGCGGGGGAGCCACGAAAAGCTCATCGCGGAGAGGGGAAAGTACTATCAGCTGTATACCGGCGCGTTCGAACTGGAATAGACCGCATAACACAGCAGAGGCCCCGGCGCAAGCCGGGGCCTCTTTCAGCGGCTCAGAGGAATTTTTTCATCTCCTCGATGTTGGCCTGTTCGGTGCGGAGCAGCTTGTCCGCCAGATCCCGGACCTCCCCGTCGTGCAGGTCGCAGTCCCGGATGGTGCGCAGGCTCTTGGTCACCCCCATGGTGGAGCCTTGGATCATCATCTCCGCGATGTTGGTGGCGGAGCGGTCGGTCATGGCCTTCATGGAACTCATGGCCTCGGTGGACAG
>CANRFU010000076.1 GCA_947629975.1 uncultured Oscillospiraceae bacterium
GCGGCGGACTCCCCCGCCCGCTGGCTCTCCTCGGTGACGAAGTCCACCAGGTCGTGGACGTGGGCCACGTTGCCGCAGGCGAACACGCCGGGGACAGAGGTCTCCATGTCCTGCCACACCACGGGGCCGTTGGTCCTGGGGTCGATCTCCACTCCCGCCTGGCGGGACAGTTCATTCTCCGGGATCAGACCCACCGACAGCAGCAGGGTGTCGCAGTCGAACACCATCTCGGTGCCGGGGATGGGGTTCCGCCTCTCGTCCACCTGGGACACCACCACCTGCTCCACCCGGTCTTTGCCCCGGATGTCGGTGACCGTGTGGGACAGGTAGAGGGGGATGTCATAGTCGTGGAGGCACTGGACGATGTTCCGGTTCAGCCCGCCGGAGTAGGGCATGACCTCCACGCAGGCCAGGACTTTCGCCCCCTCCAGGGTCATACGCCGCGCCATGATGAGGCCGATGTCCCCGCTGCCCAGGATGACTACCCGGTTCCCGGGCATCCAGCCCTCCATGTTCACGTACCGCTGGGCGGCCCCGGCGGTGAACACCCCGGCGGGCCGGGTACCGGGGATCCCGATGGCCCCCCGGGTCCGCTCCCGGCAGCCCATGGCCAGGATGACCGTCCGGGTCCGCTCCACCCGGTAGCCGGAGGCCCTGCCCACCGTGTGGACGGAGGCGCCCTCCGCGTCCGGGAGGATGTCCAGCACCATGGTGTCCAGCCGGACCTCCACGCCGGTCTGTTTCAGCAGCTCAATGAACCGCCCCGCGTACTCCGGGCCGGTGAGCTCCTCCTTGAAGTGGTGGAGGCCGAAGCCGTTGTGGATGCACTGGTTCAAAATGCCCCCCAGCTCCTTATCCCGCTCCACGATGAGGATCTTCCGCAGCCCCCTGTCCCAGGCGGCGCAGGCGGCGGCCAGGCCGGCGGGCCCCCCGCCGACGACGATCAGCTCATACACGGTCTCCGCCCCCTTTCGTCTCGCGGCACAGCAGCCAGCTGCCGGCCTGGTCCTGGGTGATCTCCCTGTGGGACAGGCCCAGCTCCCGGCACAGCAGCTCCACCACCCGGGGACCGCAGAAGCCCCCCTGGCACCGGCCCATGCCGGCGTTCACCCGGCGCTTCACCCCGTCCACCGAACGGGGCGGGATGGGCCCGTGAAGGGCCGCCAATATCTCCCCCTCGGTGACGGTCTCGCACCGGCAGATGACCCGGCCATAGGCGGGGTCTTTTTCCACCAGGGCGGCCCGCTCCGCCGGGGGCAGCTCCCGGAAGCGGATGCGATGGCGCTTTGCCGTAAAGTTCTCCTTCCTGACAAGCTTCAGACCGGTTTGCTCCAGCAATTCAACGGCGTACTCCCCGATGGCGGCCGCCGCGGACAGCCCCGGCGAGCAGATCCCCGCCAGGTCGATGAAACCGGGGGCGCCCTCCGCCTCCCGGAGGATGAAATCGTTTTCTGCCTTGGCCCGGACCCCGGCAAAATTGCGGATGGAGGCCCGGAAATCGATGGAGGGCACCGCCCGCAGAGCTGTTTCCTTTACATAGGCCAGTCCATCGGCGCTGGTGGCGGTATCCTTCCCCTCCACGGGCTGGGCGTCGGGGCCCACGATCAGGTTCCCGTGGGCGGTGGGGGCCGTCAGCACCCCCTTGCCCTTTTCACTGGGGCACTGGAAGATCACATGGCCCACCCGGTTCCCCTCGCTCTTGTCCAGCAGATAGTACTGGCCCCGGCTGGGGGAGATGTCGAAGGCGTGGGGGGCGGCCATGTCGTGGACGATGGCGGCGTCCACCCCGGCGGCGTTCACCACATACCGGGCCTGGAAATCGCCCTTCACGGTGTGGACGGTCCAGCCGTCCTCCCCCCGCTCCATGCCGGTGACGGCGGTGTCCAGGTGAAGCTCCGCGCCGTTGTTCACCGCCGTCTCCGCCAGGGCAAGGCAGAACTCCCAGGGAGAGCAGATGGCGGCGGTGGGGGCGTACAGGGCCCCCACCGTCTCCGGGGACAGGTTGGGCTCCAGGGCCAGGGTCTCCTCCCGGTCCAGCAGGCGCAGGCCGGGGACGCCGTTGGCCTCCCCCCGGCGGTACAGCTCCTCCAGCCTGGGCCGGTCCTCCCCGGACAGTCCCACCACCAGGGAGCCGCACTGTTTGTAGGGCACGTCCAGGGCTTTGCAGAGCTCCTCCGCCAGGGCGGAGCCCCGGACGTTCAGCTTTGCCATCAGGGTGCCCGGCTCCGGGTCAAACCCGGCGTGGAGGATGGCGGAGTTGGCCTTGGTGGTGCCCATGGCCACATCGTTCTCCCGCTCCAGCACGGCTGCCTTCAGCCGATATTTGGACAGCTCAAAGGCTGTGGCCGCGCCCACCACGCCGCAGCCAACGATCACAACATCATACATGGTATCTCCTCTTTCTCTACATACTCCACACGATGGGGTTGGTGGTGGATACGGCGATGGCCCCCGCGCCCAGCGCTCCGGTGACGTCCTCCTTGTCCAAAATAAGGCCGCCGGCGATGATGGGTTTGTTGGCTACCGCCGTCAGCCGGCTGATGATCTTGGGCATCAGCCCGGGCAGTACCTCGATCAGATCGGCCGAATCCTGGGTCAGATGGCGCTCCACGGTAGCTAACGCCATAGAGTCCAGCAGGAACACCCGCCGGATGGCCAGCAGCCCCAGTTCTCTGGCCCGCCGGGTCAGCGAGTCCTTTGTGGAAATGATCCCGTCCGCCGCCGTGTTCCGGGCGATGAAGTCCGCCGCGATGTCCCGGGCGGCCAGTCCCTCCACCAGATCCAGGTGGACAAACACCCGCTTACCCGCCTTTCTCACCTTAGACACCATGTCCCCCACGGTGAGAACATCGCTGGCCAGCAGGAACACCACCGGTACGTCGCTCTTCAAAGCGGCGTCCAGCCCGGCGGCATCCTTGACTGCGGCGATCACAGGGCACTCGCCCAGCAGCCTCAACAGCAGGCTACGATCCATTTCAAGCCTCTCCTTCCCAGCATAAGAACGCACGGGAACAAAAAGAGCGCAAAGCAACCGCTAAATGTTGCCCCGCGCCTCTCAAACACTCCGCACGATGTTCTATATCCCTTTCATAATACCAGACCCGCAGGAAAATTGCAAGGGCGGCGGAACCGATTTTTGGCGGAACGCCCTCCAAAAAACGGCATCCATTTTTGTCAGATTTCGACAATCCGGACCCGCGTCAGGCCACGTTCTCATTGCTTTTCCGCAGAAATCTGCGGTAGGCCAGGGCGATCAGGCCCGCCAGCAGGGAAACCACGGCCGCCACTAAGCGATAGGCCGCCGGGACGCCCATGTGGTCGGTCAGCCAGCCTCCCAGCAGATTGCCCACCACAGTGCCCGCCCCGGCCTGCACGATCGCGAGACGGCTCTGCCCCTGGGATATCTTGTCGGGGTACGCGTTCTCACTGATAAAGCGGACGCAGCTGTAATAGGAGGTCATATAGCTGACGCTTTGCAGCAGTTGGGATATGAGCATCAGCGGCAGCCAGCCCGTGCTGCACAGCGCCATGCGCAGAGCCATCATCAGGGCGGAAAAGATCAGCAGCGGCACCGCGCCGAACCGCCGCACCAGCCGGTCGGCGAAGAGCAGGATCGGCACCTCGCTCAGGGCCGAGATGCAGCTCGACAGGCCGACGATGGACTGGCCATAGCCCAGATCAAGAGCCAGGACCGGGTAGTACACCCCGAGCACGCTCAGGCCGACCTGCAGCAAAAAGGCGATCAGCAGCACAAAATAGATCTGTCTGGTCCGGAACACCTTGCCGCCGGACAGCCTCTCCCGTGCCGCGGGGGCCGGCTCGTCCTTGGGCAGGAAGAGCACCGACAGGCCAAACGCGGTAAACCCCGCGCAGCCCAGCAGGAAGATGAGCCCCGGCGTCCCCTCCAGAAACCTGCCCACCAGCAGCGCGGTGACCGCGTAGCCCACCGTTCCGCCGATGCGGATCCGCGAAAAGTCCACCTGGTTTTGGGCGGCGATGTGCGTGACCAGCGCGTCGCACAGGGGCAGAAGCGAGGTGTTGAACGCGGTCAGCAGGAGGGTGGCCAGCACATAAGCGGCGAAGCCCTCGCTGCACAGATAGGTGAGGATCCCCGCCGCGCTGCCGAACGCGACCAGCGCCAGCACGAGCCTCCGCTTGTGGGTTTTGTCACTGAGATACGCCCAGAACGGCTGGATGAAGATGGACACCAGCGGGCCGATCGCCGCCAGGACGCCGATCTGCATCGCCGAGATCCCCTTTTGGGTGTAGTAGCCGATGATGAATGGGGTATACAGCGCCATCGATACCCAGTACAGGGTGTTCACCGCCAGCAGCCGCAGTTTGATATGACTGTTCATTTGATCTCACTTCCCACATTGGACCCTCTCGCAAAAGGGCTGCCGGACAAGCCGGCAGCCCTTTCGTCTCTCAGCGGCTGCGCAGCGTCTCGTCCACTTCATTGCCGCCGCCGTCGCGGCAGAAGTCCTCGCCGATGTAGTGCGCCACACGGACATGGGCCTCACCGACGCCGTAGCGGTTGTTCCGCATGACGATGTTTTTGCACGCCTTGTTTTCCTCGGCCAGGCCGTGGCCGCGGATATCCGCGCCGGAGGCGAGCACCCGGTAGCGGTAGCCCTCGATGACGTTGTCCTCGATCAGCACGTCCTCCACGCGGTTGTTCTTCATCCGCATCAGCACGACGTCGTCGTCCTCCACAGGGTCCAGATACTTCTTGTCGTGGCGCGGGAAGCCGAAGTTCCAGTCATACCGGCGGCCCTCCATCTGCGCGCCTTCGACCGTAAAGGCGTAGTCGGCGTTGAGGATGCGGTTGTCGTGGATATGGACGTTCCGCACCACGTTGTTTTCACAGCAGCCCTCGCCGTCCAGCAGGGTATACGCGCCGGTCAGCACGGGGCCGGCGCCGTCGAAGGTATTGCCGAAGATCTGCACGTTCTCCAGCACACAGTCGCGCGCCTCGGCGCCCGGGAAGTAATCCAGACGTCCGCCGGCCAGGAAGATGCCGCGGATGGGCTCGCCCACATCGTCCACGGTACACTTGAATTCATTGTCGCGGATCGTGACATTGCGGATCACAGAGCCCGCGTTCGGCCCAAAGATAGGCTCGCCGGGGAACATATACAGAGCGGTGATCCCATAGCCGATCCGGTTGCCGGCCAGCTCCACGTCCTCGATCAGGGAGCCCTCGGTGTTCATGAACGCGCCGACGATGTTGAAGCCGCCGTCCCAGCACTGCTCGGTCCAGTTCCCGATGTAGTGCAGGCCGCGGACGGTGTTGTTGACCAGCCTCGTCCGCAGGGCCATAGCCTGGCCGTAGGACGGCATGGCGGCCATGCTGTTGAAGCCGATGCGCAGCCCTCCGTGGACCTCGTTGTTCTCAAGCCACACATCCTCCAGCAGGCAATCGCGCACCTCCGCCACGTCCCGGGCCACGGCCGCGGCGCCGGAGAAGGGGATATTCAGGGCGCCGCCGCCGTCATTGTCCTCCCACGCGCCGGTATATGACACAGACCTATCAGGCCCGCCGCAGGGCGCAGAACGCCCCGGTGGAGCAGAAATTTGAAACCAGCGTCCCCGGCCCCTCCATACAGGAGCTGGCGGTGGGCGCTATGCCCTCCACCGAGCAGATGGGCCATCGGGTGGACCTGCCGGAGCAGATCCGGGAGAAGATGGAGGCCTCCTTCGGGGCGGATTTCTCCGGGGTGAAGCTGTACGAATCCCAGACAGTGGCCGACGCGGGAGCGGAGGCCATGACCATGGGGAGCAACGTGGCCTTCGCGCCGGGGCAGCTGGATCTGGCCTCCACCTCCGGCCAGGCGCTGCTGGGGCACGAGCTGAGCCATGTGGTCTCCCAGGCCAGGGGCGAGAGCGCCGGACAGGGCTTTTTGGCGGACGCGGGGCTGGAGGCCCAGGCGGACCGGCAGGGCGCCCTCGCCGCCCAGGGGGAGAGCGTCTACACCGGGCCGGTGACCCCTCTCAGCGCCAGCGCGGTGCCCGCCTCCGCCGCGGGGCCCATGCAGGCGGAGAAGGATATCACGAAGGCGCAAAAGCAGGCTGCGACAGATAACGGGTCGATCCCCTCCGTCTTTCATCCGTTCCAGCGCGCCGAGGCCAAGCGGTATTACCTGGAGCGGTGGAACCGGCGCGAGCCCGCCAGGAACGCGTTGGAGCAGGAAGCGCAAAACGGCGCGGTGTCGAAAGCGGATGCAAGGCGGATCGTCAATGCCGCCTACGAGCGGAATCATATTGATTGGCGTAGTTTTAACCGTACGATCGGAGCAGATTCGGACAATAGACCGGGGCCATACAAGACCTACTTAGAAGACAAATTGACCCATGCTGCGGATGAGGCGGAACAGGATATGCTCATTCAGCTCTTTACGAGCGAAAACAGGAGGTCTGTAAGGGAGTATATCGGGGACGATCTGCGTCAACTGACCAATAATATGCGGAGGTTTTCGGGGCAGTTCGCCAGCGGGGATTTCGGGACCCAGGCTGACGCTTACGCCGCTTCGGGCGCGGACGCGAAGCATCTGAATTCCTTTTTCGCCATGAATCTCCGCGACATCCTGAGCGAGGAGGAGCTGGACGCGTTCAGGACCGCGAAGGATAATTTCGAGTATGACCGCAACTATGTGGCCCAGGACCTGAGGGACGCCAGCGGCGACCCGGCCGGAGCAGGATACAGAACAAAGCAGGAGCGGGAGCGCCGGGAGCAGTATTGGGCGGCCCGCAGGAACGGAAACTGAAGCCGCGATTCTTTCGGCGCCGGTCATTAGCCGGCACTGGACACGGAGCGGAAAAGGAGGGAACCATATGTCACAGACCTATCAGGCACGCCGCAGGGCGCAGGACGCCCCGGCGGCAAGGGAATTCCAAACCAGCGTCCCCGGCCCCTCCATGCAGGAGCTGGCGGCGGGCGCCATGCCCAGCACCGAACAGATGGGCCATCGGGTAGATCTGCCCAACGCCATCCGGGAGAAGATGGAGTCCTCCTTCGGGGCGGACTTCTCCGGGGTGAAGGTGTACGAATCCCAGACGGTGGCCGACGCGGGAGCCCAGGCCATGACCATGGGCTCCAACGTGGCCTTCGCGCCGGGGCAGCTGGACTTCACCAGCACCTCCGGCCAGGCCCTGCTGGGGCACGAGCTGAGCCATGTGGTCTCCCAGGCCCGAGGCGAGAGCGTCGGTCGGGGGTTCCTGGCAGACTCCGGCCTGGAGGCCCAGGCGGACCGGCAGGGGGCCATGGCCGCCCGGGGGGAGAGCGTCTACGGCGGCGGGGTGGCCCCCCTCAGCGCCAGCGCGGTGTCCGCCTCCACCGGCGGGGTGGCCCAGGCCCAAAAGCAAAAGGACATCGCGAACGACGCCCTGAAAGCGAAAGGCGCGGAGCCGACTGAGGCGCAGCGCGCTAATAAGGAATATGATGAATATAATCATACTATCGAGACTTACGCCCTGCAAACCAATCTTGATTCTATGGCGCAACATGAGCCGTCGCTGAGGATGACCCAAGGAGAAGTGGAGCACAGGCTTGCTCAACAGTACTCGAATTCCGGCTATCTCAGGCGCAAACTGGCACAAACGAAGGATGAGAGAGAGCAGCGGGCGATCCTGGGGGCATTCGTGAGCGGCGACCAAGAAAAGATCAATAATTATATCAGGAACGACGCGCTGGCGCTGACCCAGGGCATGACGGATGCCTCTTCCCGCATGAACAGCGAGGATTTCAAGACCCGGGCCGACGCCTACGCCGGGTCGGGCGCGCAGACAGAACTTGCATACATGCTTGATGGCGTCTTTGATCTGGAGTCCGTGTTGAACGAGAGGGAGCTGACGGAGCTGACAGCCGCGCGGGAGAACTTCAACCGTGACCTTGAGATGACGCATCACAGCATGCTGGCCCACGCGACCGAGGGGAACCAGGGCAACCAGGCGTTTTATAACAGCAAAAAGCAGCGGGCGCTCCGGAAGGCGTACCGGGAGGGCCGCAGGAACGGGAAGGCTGCAAAGGGTCTCTGATCCGCAGAGGATCGGAGGGGACCCGGCCGGACCGCGGAGAGGGGTGAAACCCATGTCCCAGACCTACCAGGCCCGCCGCAGGGCGCAGGACGCCCCGGCGGAGCAAAAACTGCATACCGGCGTTCCCGGCCCCTCCCTTTCGGAGCTGGCCGCGGGGGCCATGCCCTCCACGGAGCAGATGGGCCATCGGGTGGACCTGCCCGACGCCATCCGGGAGAAGATGGAGGCCTCCTTCGGGGCGGACTTCTCCGGGGTAAAGCTCTATGAGAGCCAGACCGTGGCCGACGCGGGGGCGGAGGCCATGACCATGGGGAGCAGCGTGGCCTTCGCGCCGGGGCAGCTGGATCTGACCTCCACCTCCGGCCAGGCCCTGCTGGGGCATGAGCTGTCCCACGTGGTCAGTCAGGCCAGGGGCGAGAGCGCCGGCCGGGGGTTCCTGGCGGACTCCGGGCTGGAGGCCCAGGCGGACCGGCAGGGGATGCTGGCCGCTCAGGGGGAGAGCGTCTATTCCGGCCCGGTGGCGCCGCTGAGCGCCAGCGCCGTGCCCGCCTCCGCCGCCGGGCCCATGCAGGCCGCGAAGAAGGAGGACATCGCGAATGAAGCCCTGGGAGCGGATCGTGAGAAACAGTCTCTTGCAGACCAAGGTGATGAACAGGACGTGTACGACAAGGTCACCGAGGATTACGCCAAATCGACTGAGGGCTCCGAGCGGAGGCTGCCTGTGCAAATGGTCAGGAATCTGACCTCTGACGTGGTCAACAGTTATTCCAAGTATATCAGGCGAAGGCTGCCGCTCATGAACCCGGACGAGCGGCAGGAATTCCTGGATATGTTCGTGCGAGACGACAGGGCTAAGATCAGGGATTATATCAAGAACGACGCGGTGACGCTGACCCAGAGCATGATGGATTCCTCGTCGCGCATGACCAGCGAGAATTTCAAGAGCAGGGCTGACGCCTACGACGGCAAAGGCATACACCACCAGCGCCCCCAGCATGAATTTCAAGGTGTAGGGCGTCCAGCGGAGGGCAAGGGGGTGGTCGGCCCATTCGGAAAACCGGCCCAGCACCTCAAACGCCGTCATGCCGTCCTCATAGCCGGAGGCCAGCCCCGCGCCGATCCACAA
>CANRFU010000077.1 GCA_947629975.1 uncultured Oscillospiraceae bacterium
CTTGTGCGCCGCCTGTAATATTAGGGCTATGCCCGAAACTGAAATACCCCCCGCTTTCGCGGGGGGATATTTATTGCAACGAAAACCGCCCCCTTTCGGGGGCGGCGCGGGTGTTAAACGGGGAAGATCACTCCTCGTCCAGCTTGAGTACCGCCATGAACGCCTCGGTGGGCATCTGGACGGTCCCCAGGGAGCGCATCTTCTTTTTGCCCTCCTTCTGCTTCTCCAGCAGCTTCTTCTTCCGGGTGATGTCGCCGCCGTAGCACTTGGCGAGCACGTCCTTGCGGAGGGCCTTCAGGGTCTCCCGGGCGATGATCTTGCCGCCGATGGCGGCCTGGATGGGCACCTCAAACATCTGCCGGGGGATGTTCTCCTTCAGCTTTTCGCAGATGCGGCGGGCCCGCTTGTAGGCCTTCTCCCGGTGGGCGATGAAGCTGAGAGCGTCCACCTGGTCGCCGTTCAGCAGCAGATCCACCTTCACCAGATCGGAGGGCCGGTAGGAGTCCAGCTCGTAGTCCAGGGAGGCGTAGCCCCTGGTCTTGGCTTTGAGGGTGTCGAAAAAGTCGTAGATGATCTCGTTCAGGGGCATGAGGTAGTGAATCTCCACCAGATTGGTGTCCAGATACTCCATGTTCTGATACTCCCCCCGGCGGTCCTGGCACATGGGCATAATGCTGCCCACGTACTCCGGCGGCGTGATGATGGACACCTTGGCGTAGGGTTCCCGGGCCTCCCGGATGGAGCCGGGGTCAGGGTAGTTGTGGGGGTTATCGACGCGGACCGGGCTGCCGTCAGTCTTGGTGACCTCGTAGATGACGGAGGGCAGGGTGGTGACAAGGTCCAGATCGAACTCCCGCTCCAGCCGCTCCTGGATGATCTCCATGTGGAGCATCCCCAAAAAGCCGCAGCGGAAGCCGAAGCCCAGGGCGATGGAGGACTCGGGCTCGAAGGACAGGGAGGCGTCGTTCAGCTGGAGCTTTTCCAGAGCGTCCCGCAGATCGGGGTATTTGCTGCCGTCCTCGGTGTACACGCCGCAGTAGACCATGGACTGGGCGGGCCGGTAGCCGGGGAGGGCCTCGGTGGTGGGGTTTTCCACGCCGGTGATGGTGTCGCCCACCCGGGTGTCCTTCACGTTCTTGATGGAGGCGGTGAACCAGCCCACCTCCCCGGCGGACAGGGAGGGCGCGGAGTCCATGCCGATGGGCCGCAGATACCCGCAGTCCAGCACGGTGTACTGGGCCCCGGAGGCCATCAGTTTCACCGCCATTCCCGGCTTGATGGTCCCCTCCATCACCCGGAACAGCACGATGACCCCCAGGTAGGGGTCGTACTGGCTGTCGAAGATGAGGGCCTTCAGGGGGGCGTCGGGGTCTCCGGCGGGGGCGGGGATGTTGTGGACGATATCCTCCAGCACCGCATCCACGTTGATCCCCATCTTGGCGGAGATCTCGGGGGCGTCCTCGGCGGGGAGGGCCAGGACGTTCTCGATCTCCTCCTTGACCCGTTTGGGGTCGGCGGCGGGCAGGTCGATCTTGTTCACCACCGGCCGGATCTCCAGGTCGTGCTCCATGGCCAGATAGGTGTTGGCCAGGGTCTGCGCCTCGATGCCCTGGGAGGCGTCCACCACCAGCACCGCCCCCTCGCAGGCGGCGAGAGAGCGGCTGACCTCGTAGTTGAAGTCCACGTGGCCCGGGGTGTCGATGAGGTTGAGGCAGTAGGTCTCCCCGTCCTTTGCCTTGTAGTCCATGCGGACGGCCCTGGCCTTGATGGTGATGCCCCGCTCCCGCTCCAGGTCCATGTTGTCCAGCAGCTGGTTCTCCATCTGCCGCTGCTCCACCGCGCCGCAGATCTCGATCATCCGGTCGGACAGGGTGGACTTGCCATGGTCGATGTGGGCGATGATGGAAAAGTTTCTGATCTTCGATTGATCGGTCATGATCTCACCTCAAATCAAGGGGCCGGCGGGGCTTTCTACCGGTTCTGTTCCAGGTGGTTGGACATCTCGCCGTTGAGCCGCTCGCCGCAGGCATGGATGATCTGGAGCAGGGACTGATAGGTCCCCGGATAGGCCTCCTTCATGGCGTCGTGGTCCATGGCGGGGAACTGGGCGTCCCGGCCGGGATTTGCCAGGGCGGCCAGATATTCCGCCTCGGTCATGATGAGGTCGGCCCGGGGCAGGCCGGCCAGGAACTGGGTCTCGGGCACGGAGAAGAAGTCCTCATTGCTTTCAGGGCTGGCCATATGCAGGTGCCGGTACAGGATATACACCGTGGTGGTGAGATAGTTGGCCGCCGCCTTGATGGCGGCCTTGCTGCCCAGACGGCTCAGCAGGTCGAACAGCAGGCCCACCGAGTTGACCACCAGCTTTTTGGACAGAGTGGCCAGCACCGAACCCCGCATCACGTTGTCCCGCTCGTCGGACACGTCGTAGAGGGCGTCGGCGTCGATGATGGTGGTGCCGTCCCGGCTCAGGGTGCGGCCCAGCAGGAAGTCGGCGGAGACGTTGTAGAAATCGCACGCTTTGGTGACGAACACCAGGCCCGGCTCCCGCACTCCGTTCTCATAGTGGGACAGCAGCGCCTGGGAGATGCCCAGCTCCTTGGCGGCCTGCCGCTGGGAGATGCCCTTTTCCTGCCGCAGCAGGGACAGGGATCGGGCAAAATCAGGATTTGTCATGGCAGTTCTCTCTCCTTTATCACCGCCGGACGGCCCGCCCGGCCAAAACACAGTGGGTATAGTATATCGGAAAGAATACCGGTTGTAAATAGCCGGCCGGTGGAAACCGCCCCGCAAAAGCCCCCGATTTTTTGTGGATTTTTCCCCACAGCCCCTTGCAATGGCCGGCGATCAGTGATAGATTTATAGCCACAAGAGTCCCAATCTATATCCGGGAGGTAACTGACTATGTTCCAGAAACTGATCGACAAGCTGAAAGCCGACCCCAAGCGCATCGTGTTCACCGAGGGCACCGACGCCCGCATCCAGGAGGCGGCCGCCCGCCTGCTGGCCGAGGGCTTCCTGACCCCCGTGATGGTGGGCGGCGTGGACGAGGTCAAGGCCGCCGCCGCGAAGAACGGCTTTGATCTCACCGGCGCCGAGATCGTAGACCCCGCCAACTATGATAAGATGGAAGAGATGGTGGAGAGCATGGTCCAGCTCCGCCGGGGCAAGATGACCCCCGAGGAGTGCCGGGCCGCCCTGCAAAAGGGCAACTATTTCGGGACCATGCTGGTGAAGATGGGGGTGGCCGACTGCCTGCTGGGCGGCGCCACCTACTCCACCGCCGACACCGTCCGCCCCGCCCTCCAGCTGGTCAAGACCAAGCCGGGCGCCCACCTGGTGTCCTCCTGCTTCATCATGAAGCGGGACACCGGGGACGAGGCCCTGCGGATGCTCTGCATGGGGGACTGCGCCATCAACATCTCCTATGAGGACACCGTGGACAAGGAGGGCAACGTGACCCTCACCGCCGCCCAGAAGCTGGCCGAGGTGGCCGTGGAGTGCGCCAAGACCGCCCGGACCTTTGGCATCGACCCCAAGGTGGCCATGCTGTCCTTCTCCACCAAGGGGTCCGGCAAGGGCTCCACCGTGCCTCTGAGCGCCGCCGCCACCAAACTCGCCCAGGAGATGGCCCCCGATCTGGCCATCGACGGCGAGATGCAGTTCGACGCCGCCGTCTCCCCCACCGTGGGCCAGCTGAAGTTCCCCGGCTCCAAGGTGGCGGGCTACGCCAACACCTTTATCTTCCCCAACATCGAATCGGGCAACATCGGCTACAAGATCGCCCAGCGCCTGGGCGGGTACGACGCCTACGGCCCCATCCTGCTGGGGCTGAACGCGCCCATCAACGACCTGTCCCGGGGCTGCAACGCCGAGGAGGTCTACTCCATGGCCATCATCACCGCCGCCCTGGCCTGACACGCAGCCGTACATCGGCCCCCGTCCGGTTTGACCGGGCGGGGGCCGTTTTTGCGCGCAAAAAACCGCCTGCCCCGAGGGCAGACGGCTCTTTTTTGCTGTCTATTACGCCAGTTTGTTGAGCTTCAGGGTCATGGCGCTCTTCTTATTGGCGGCGTTGTTCTTATGCAGCAGACCCTTGGCAGCGGCCTGGTCCACAGCCTTGACGGCCACCTTATACGCGGCATCGGCCTCGCTGCGGTCGCCGCCGGCCGCCGCGGCCTGGAACTTCTTCAGGGTGGTCTTCAGGGCGGACCTCTGCGCCTTGTTCTGAGCGGCCTTGGTGGCGTTCACCAGGACGCGCTTCTTGGCAGACTTGATATTGGGCAAACCAAACACCTCCTCCGATTGCCTCTTGATTTCACACGGTTTCCCGTCGCAGATACGTATTCTACCATGAAATATTTGAAATTGCAACATTTATTTTTGTTTTTTTGGATAGAAACTTTCCCGAAACAAAAAATAGGATCGCGCCCGGCTTTGGGCACAATACCTTGTATATAAAGGAGAGGTTTTATGGCGCAGCGCCGCACCGACCTGGCCGTGGAGGCCCATCAGATCTGGCGGGAGGGGGCCGGGGACGCCGCCTCCCTTCCGGGCGTCCGGTCCGAGGAGAGGGAGCGGGAGGGCTTTGCCGTCACCACCGTTATCGTATCAAGCCGGGAGGCCGGGGAGGCTCTGGGCAAGCCTCCCGGGATCTATGTCACCCTGGAGCTGGACGGCCTGCTCCGCCGGGAGGAGGACGCCTTCGGCCGGGCGGTCCGGGCGGTGGCGGGGGAACTGTCCCCCCTGCTGCCGGAGGGGCCCGCCCTGGTGGCCGGCCTGGGCAACCGGGCGGTCACCCCGGACGTGATCGGCCCTCTGACGGTGGAACATCTGCTGGTCACCCGCCATCTGGTGGAGCAGGCGCGCGAGCACTTCGGCCATTTCCGCCCGGTGGCGGCCTCCGCCCCCGGGGTGCTGGCCTCCACCGGGGTAGAGAGCGCCCTCGCCGTCGCCGCTCTGGTCAAAGAACTGCGCCCCGCCTGCGTCATCGCCGTTGACGCGCTGGCCTCCCGCTCCCTGGAGCGGCTCTGCCGGACGGTGCAGCTGTCCGACACGGGCATCGTCCCCGGCTCCGGCGTGGGCAACCACCGGGAGGCCCTCACCAGGGAGGTCCTGGGCGTCCCGGTGTTCGCGGTGGGGGTGCCCACGGTAGTGGACGGCGCCACCCTGGCCCTGGACCTGCTGGAACAGGCCCACGCCTCTGCCCCGAACCGGGACGCCCTGGCCGGCGGGGGGGATCTGTTCGTCACCCCCCGGGACATCGACAGCCGGGCCGCCGATCTCTCCAAGGCCCTGGGGTACGGGATCAGCGTAGCCCTCAACCCCGCCCTGACGGTGGACGATCTGACCATGCTTCTGGAATAGCCCCGACAAAATAGTGGTTGTTCTTTCTCCCGCCCTCTGTTATAATCCATTCAGGATCGATGAAGAGAGGAGGGCCGCGCCGTATGAGGGGCTTTCTGGACAAGCTGCTGCGCATCCCCCCGTTCCGGTTTGTGGCGGAGATGGTGGATCTGTATTTCTCCAAGCGGGTGGCCCGCTCCGCCGCCGAGCTGTCCTACTGGCTGACGCTGACCTTTTTCCCCATCATCATCTGCCTGTCCGCTTTTCTGGACGTGCTTAACATCAATCTGGACCTTCTGATCGACCAGGTGCAGGACTTCCTGCCCCAGAGCGTGCTGGTGATCTTCCGGGAGTATATCCGCTATATCTCCACCAACCAGTCCGCCGCCATGTTCATCGGCGGCCTGCTGCTGACCCTGCTGTTCGCCTCCGCCGCCGTCCGGGCGCTGATGAACATCATGCAGGACATCTACGGCCGGGCCACCTTCTGGGGGCTGCGCCGGGTCCTGGCCAGCGTGATCTTTTCCCTGCTGCTGCTGGCGGTCATCTACCTGTCCCTGGCGGTGGTGGTCTCGGGCAACTGGTTCTTTCACACGGTGGGCAATCTGCTGGGGCTGGAGGATCTCCTCTCCCGCTTCGCTTTGTGGCAGTGGCTGAAATACGTCCTGCTGCTGGGGATGGTGTTCCTGTTCATCCTGCTGCTGTACCGGTTCTCCGCCCCTCTGGAGCACCCCCGCCCCCCCGTGGTCCTGGGCGCCCTGCTGGCCTCCCTGGCCCTGGCGATAGCCTCCATGGTGTTCTCCTTCCTGGTGGGCAGCTCCACCCAGTACTCCCTGGTGTATGGCTCCCTGGCCTCGGTGATCATCATGCTGGTGTGGCTGTACCTCTGCGGCAACGTGCTGATCCTGGGCTCGGTGTTCAATTTCATCCTCTACCGCTGGCACAAGGAAAAACAGCAGAAAGCAGAGTGAACGGCCGCCGGACTCCGGCGGCCGTTCTCCGCATAAAGCCCCCCGCCCCGCGGCAAACTAACCCGGAGTTAAAACGAGGGGGTGGCCGCCGTGTGGCAGATCGGCGTATGGGAGCGGGATGAGGGGCTGGCCCAGCGGGTGAGCCGGATGGCGGAGGGGCGGCCGGCCCTGGTGCGGGCCTGCCGGCATCCGGCGCTGCTGGCGGGGCTGAGGCTGGACCTGCTGGTGGTGTCCCCCGACGCGGCGGGCTGGGCGGGGGCGGCCGCCCTCATGTGCCGCACCGCCCTGCTGCCCGGGGGACTGTCCGCCCTGACCCGCGCCCTCCCCGCCGACACGGTGGTGAGCTACGGCGCCTCCCCCCGCAACACCCTCACCCTGTCCAGCCTGGAGGGGGAGCAGGCCGCCGTGGCCGTCCAGCGGGAGTTCGTCTCCCTGGAGGGGCGGGCGGTGGAACGGCAGGAGCTGGTGCTGCCCTATGACGGGCGCTCTCCCGACCTGTTCCTGGCGGAGGCGGGGGCCGCCCTGCTGCTGGGCCGGCTGCCGGCGGAACAGAGATAGGAACGGAGGCGCCCCGGCGCCTCCTTCTTTTTTCCGGAAAAACCGTCCGCAAATCCGCATTGGCCCTTGACGCAATCATAATCATGTGATATGATTTTCCATATTAGATTTGGAGGGATACTCCATGGAGGAACTTGTCCGGTTGAAACAGCGCCTGGCCGAAGTCCGCCCCGACCCCTTTGAGCGCCTGCCCGACATCCCGCTGTACATGGACCAGGTGGTGTCCTATCTGGCCCGGCAGGCGGTGTCGCAGGACGAGGGGGACAGCCTCACTCCCGCCATGATCAACAACTACATCAAGGACGGCCTGCTCCACCGGGCCCACGGCAAGAAGTACGACCAGGAGCACCTGGGCCTGCTCACCGCCATCAGCGCCCTGAAACAGGTGCTGTCGGTGCGGGAGATGAAGGTGCTCACCGCCGTGGGGCGCGAGGGCTGGGACTCCAAGAAGCAGTACGACTACTTCTGCAAATACCTGGACGAGTCCATGACCGCCGTGGCCGGTCAGATCGACCCGGAGACCTCGGACTACGACCTGCCCAAGCTGGTGCTGCGCCTGGCCATGCAGAGCTACGCCAGCGGCCTCGCCTGCCGGCAGGCCCTGGCCATCCTGGCGCAGCACACCGGCCACGAGGATATGCTGGAAAAGAAAAAGTGACCCCGGGGCGGAGCGCGTCCCATATCATAACCAATCAATCTTACGGAGGTCCACCACTATGAGCGACTTTGCCATCATCACCGATTCGTCCTGCGACACCCCGAACAGTTACGTTCAGGATCTGAACCTGGGGATCTTGCCCCTCTCCTTCATCCTCGACGGCAAGACCTACCACAACTACCCGGACAATCGGGAGATGTCCCCCAAGGAGTTTTACGATAAGCTGAGAAACGGCTCGCTGGCCACCACCAACGCCGTCAACGTCCAGCAGGCCCTTGAGGAACTGGAGGCCAACCTGAAGGCCGGCCGCGACGTGCTGGTGCTGGCCTTCTCCTCCGGCCTGTCCGCCACCTGCTCCTCCTTCCAGATGGCCGCCGCCGAACTGGCCCCCAAATATCCCGAGCGGAAGCTCTTCGTGGTGGACACCCTGGCCGCCACCGGCGGCCAGTCCATCCTCATCCTCACCGCCGGCAAGATGCGCGCCGAGGGCAGATCCATCGAGGAGGTCCGGGACTGGGCGGAGGCCAACAAGAGCCGGGTGAACACCTGGTTCACCGTCAACGACCTGTTCTTCCTCAAGAAGGGCGGACGGGTGTCCGCCGCCACCGCCATCGTGGGCACCATGCTCCAGATCAAGCCCATCCTGCGGATGGACGAGAACGGCAAGCTGGCCACCATGCAGAAGGCCCGCGGCCGCAAGGCGGCTCTGGAGACGCTGGTGAAGCTGGCGGAGGAACGGGGCGAGGAGCTGGATAAGTACCCCGTGTTCATCAGCCACAGCGACTGTATGGACGACGCCCAGTGGGTGGCCGGCCAGCTCAGGACCCGCTGCGGCGCCGCCGACGTCATCATCAACGACATCGGCCCCGTCATCGGCGCCCACACCGGCCCCGGCGCTCTGGTGGTCAACTTCATCGGCAAAAACACCGCTCAGGTGTGATCGTCCCTCCTATGCGGCCCCTGTTCCGTCCGGAACAGGGGCTTTTCGCGTCCGCGGGGCCGGTTTTCTCCTCAAAACGGTTTTCCAAAAATTTTTTGCGTTTCCCTCTTGACAAGGGTATATAAGCCGTCTATACTGTGTATATCGTATATATACAATATTTCACGAGGTGTGCCATGGACATCATCATCAGCAATTCCTCCGGCATCCCCATCTACGACCAGATCGTCCGGCAGGTGAAGGGCCTCATCCTGTCGGGCGCGCTGGCGGAGGGCACGGCCCTG
>CANRFU010000078.1 GCA_947629975.1 uncultured Oscillospiraceae bacterium
TTGTGCGCCGCCTGTAATATTAGGGCTATGCCCGAAACTGAAATACCCCCCGCTTTCGCGGGGGGATATTTATTTCTGAAAAAGGTTATAAAATTTTCACAAAAAAGTCTTGACAAATGGGAGGACTTATAGTACAATGCAGACAGAAAGGAAAAGGTGAATCCAATGATTTGAACGATCCCCTTTCGTGATGGAATCGCAGGTGTGAGACGAACCCTTGAACGTTCCAAACATGCTTGAATAAGCAACGGAAGCCAGAGGAGTCTGAAGCGTCCAATTGAGTTTGCAGAAACAGAGAGCCAGTAGTTTCTATAGCGAATCCGTCACAGCAAAAGATCAGAAAGCGAAGGTATCCGCCAATGAACAATCAAAGCCAGAAGTAGGCCCCCAGCCGCGATGTGGGACGGCTGGGGGCCAAGGTGTTTTTGGGGCTGCTGACAGGATCTTATCCGGCGTCTGGCCGGATCTTTTTTTGCCATGCGAACTCAAAATCCTCGGCAATACACAAAGTATTGCCTGCGGTTTTTCATCCGCCTGACAGAAAAATCTCACGGCCATCCGCCCGGAACGGTCCTGTCAGCAGCCCGATAGGGTCTCTGAGACCGGATCTTTTTTTGCCCAAACGGGGACGGAAAAATTGGCGGAAAGTTTACAGAAAAGGGTATTGCAAAATGGAGGGCCGTCCTGTATTATATATGTGCGTTTTCATCGGAAGGTGAGATTTGCCATTTTACCGCCGCCCGGACGGCGAGACCGGGCGCGTATGATATAGGAGTGAGCGATATGTCTCTGTTCGCGAAGGATATCGGGATCGACCTGGGCACCGCTACCGTGCTGGTTTATATCAAGGATAAAGGCATCGTCCTGCGGGAGCCCTCCGTGGTGGCCCTGGATAAGAACACCGGCAAGCTGCTGAAGGTGGGCACCGAGGCCCAGCAGATGCTGGGGCGCACCCCCGGCAACATCGTGGCCATCCGGCCCCTGCGGGAGGGCGTCATCTCCGACTACGACATGACCGAGCGCATGCTCCGGGAGTTCATCCGCAAGGTGGCCCCGGTGCGGCTGTTCAAGCCCAGGGTGGTCATCTGCGTGCCCTCCGGGATCACCGAGGTGGAGGAGCGCGCCGTCATCGACGCGGGGATCCAGGCCGGCGCCCGGAAGGTGTACCTGATCGAGGAGCCCCTGGCCGCCGCCATCGGCGCGGGGGTGGACATCACCCAGCCCGACGGCCATATGGTGGTGGATATCGGCGGCGGCACCGCCGACATCGCCGTCATCTCCCTGTCCGGCATCGTGGAGTCCGCCTCCATCAAGGTGGCCGGCGACGCCTTCAGCGAGGCGGTGGTGAAATATATCCGCAAGCGCCACAACGTGCTCATCGGAGACCGCACCGCCGAGGAGCTGAAGATGACCATCGGCTGCGTGTTCCCCCGGCCGGAGGAGATCACCATGGAGATCAAGGGCCGCTGCCTGATGACCGGCCTGCCCCGGGTGTTCTCGGTGTCCTCCAGCGAGATGATCGAGGCCTTTGAGGAGCCCTGCTCCCGGATCCTGGAGGCGGTCCACGGCGTGCTGGAGCGCACCCCGCCCGAGCTGGTGGCCGATATCTCCAGCAACGGGATCATCATGACCGGCGGCGGCTCTCTGGTCTGGGGCTTCGACAAGCTGATCGAGTCCCACACCGGCATCGAGACCTACGTGGCGGACGACGCCATCTCCTGCGTGGCCAACGGCACCGGCCGCAGCCTGGACTGGGTGGGCGACATGCAGGACGGCACCATCAATATCTCCCGCAGCAAGCAGATGCTGTAAGACGGATCCCTCTTGCCCGCCCTCCCGGGGGCGGGCGTTTTTTGCCCTTGACCGCGACAAAATGGCGCGTGAACGAATAAAGCGAAATGAGATAACAAAAACTGTTGCGAGAGGCGTATTTTGGAAAATCTCCACTTGTGCGCCGGACAAAATCATGATACAATCATCTCATCCTATTCCCAGCCGCGGAGGTTATTATGAGCGAACACAAGTATGACGCCCTGAAGATCGAGAATCAACTCTGTTTCCCCCTGTACGCCTGCTCCCGTGAGATCATCAAGCGGTACAAGCCCTTCCTGGACAAGCTGGACCTGACCTATACCCAGTATATCGCCATGATGATCCTGTGGGACCGCAAGTCCGCCATGGTGAAAGAACTGGGCGAGGCGCTGTTCCTGGACTCGGGCACCCTGACCCCGCTGCTGAAAAAGCTGGAGGCCAAGGGTCTGGTCACCCGGAGACGGGACGACCGGGACGAGCGCAATCTGATCGTCTCCCTAACCCCGGAGGGCGAGGCCCTGCGGGAGGAGGCGCTGGCGGTCCCGCCCCAGATCGCCGCCTGCGTGAGCCTGACGCCGGAGGAGGCCGACCGGCTGTATCGCCTCCTCTATAAGATGATGGGGCGGGAAGTGGTGGAGCAGTGAGCGAAAGCCTGCTGCGCTGCCCCCTCTGCGCCGCCGCGCTGGAGCGGGAGGGGGGCGCCATGCGCTGCCCGTCCGGCCACAGCTTCGACCTGGCCCGGGAGGGGTACGTGAACCTGCTGCCCGCCAACCGCAAACGCTCCAAAGACCCGGGCGACGACCGAGATATGGTGGCCGCCCGGTCCTCTTTTTTGGAGAAGGGATACTATCTGCCCCTGCGGGAGGCGCTGGAGAGGCTGGCCATCCGGCTGACGGAGTACATCCCCGCGCCGGCGGTGGTGGACAGCGGCTGCGGGGAGGGCTGGTATACCGCCGGCATCCACCGGGCCCTGACCGAGGCGGGGAGGGCCCCCCGGACCGCCGGGGTGGATCTGTCCAAATACGCCCTGCGGCGGGCGGCCAGGCGCCTGCCCCAGGGGGAGTTCGCGGCGGCCTCTGTCTACCGGCTGCCGCTGGGGGACGCCTCCGCCGACCTCCTGCTGGACGTGTTCTCCCCCCTGGCGGCGGCGGAGTTCGCGAGGGTGGTGAGGCCCGGCGGGTGGTTTTTGTACGTGGTGCCCTCCGCCCGACACCTATGGCAGATGAAGGAGATCCTCTACCCTCAGCCCTATGAGAACCCGGTGAAGGTGGAGGACTACCCCGGCTTCGCCTATCAGGGCGTGACGGAGATCCGGGAGACAATCACACTGAACGGGCGGGCGGATATCATGGCCCTGTTCGGCATGACGCCCTACGCCTGGAAGACGCCGAAAGAGGGGGTGGCCCGTCTGGAGGGGCTGGATACCCTCGCCACCGAGATCGGGTTCGACATCCACTGTTACCGCAGGACATAAAGCGCGGCCCCGGAGGAAACCCCGGGGCCGCTTTACTGTTATTCCCGCTTCACCAGGGGCACGCCGATCAGGATCAGCACCGGGAACAGGACGGCGGGCAGCAGGCCGGCGGTGAGCTGATTCCCGTTGGCTGCCGCGGCGAAGCCCACTAAGGTGGGCCCGGCGGAGCAGCCCACATCCCCCGCCAGGGCCATCAGGGCGTACATGGCGGTGCCGGCGGCGGGGAGGCGGGCGGCCGCCGCGCTGAAGGTCCCCGGCCAGAACAGGCCCACCGAGAACCCGCAGAGGGCGCAGCCCATGAGGCTCAGCGCCGGCGAGCCGGACAGGGCGGCCAGCAGGTAGCAGCAGACGCACAGCCCCGCGCTGCCCATCATGGCGGGGCGGAGGGGGAGCCGGTCGCTGAACCGGGCATACAGGGCCCGGGAGGTCCCCATCAGCAGGGCGAAGGAACAGGGGCCCGCCAGGTCGCCCACCGCCTTGGTCACGTGGAGGGCGGACTCGGCGAAGGAGGAGGCCCACTGGCTCATGGCCTGCTCTGACGCGCCGGCGCACACCATCAGCAGGAGCAGCAGCCAGAACACCTTCTGCCGCAGCAGGTCGCCGAGGCGCATGGGTTCGCGCCCGCCGGCCATGGGGAATATGGGCACCGCGGCGAAGTAGAAGGCGTTGGCGGCGGGGAGGAGGGCCCACGTCACCGCCAGCGTCCGCCAGTGTTCAATGCCGAACAGGGCGAAGAAGCCGGTGGAGATCAGCACCACCCCCACGTGGCCCCAGCAGTAGAAGGAGTGGAGGAGGCTCATGGCGGCCTCCTTTTTCTCGGTGGGGCAGTTCTCCACAATGGGGCTGATGAGCACCTCGGTGAGACCGCCGCCGATGGCGTACAGCACCACCGCGCACAGGATGCCGGGGTAGGGGGGCAGCAGGGAGGGCAGCACCGTCAGCCCGGCCAGGCCCGCCGCCGCGAAGACGTGGGCCGCCACGATACAGGGGCGGACGCCGGCCCGGTCCACGAATTTGGCTGACAGCAGGTCCACCAGCATCTGCACGGCGAAGTTCACCGTGGTGATGAGGGTGATCTGCCCCAGGGACAGGGAGAAGTCCGCCGCCAGCGTCAAAAACAGCAGGGGGACGAAGTTGTTGACCACGGCCTGGGTGACGTATCCCAAATAGCTGGCGTAGATCGTGTGGGTATAACTCTGCAAGCGCGGCATATCATTCCCTCTTTCCAGGATTCTAAGCTATTCTATGCGGAAACCCCGGCCGTGTCAAGGATGCGGCTCTTGACAGGGCGGCCGGGCGCTGGTATACTGTAACACGTTTGTGACAGGTCAACATTTTAGGGACGATTCCTTTCAAGAACGATGGCAGAGGAGAGAGACCATGATCTTAACGCGCGGCAAACGCCCCGAGGGGCTGACGGTGGGCATCCCGAGGGGGCTGCTCTATTACCGGTACGACACCCTCTGGTCCGCCTTTTTCAAGGGGCTGGGGGTGGAGCTTGTGTACAGCGAGCCCACCAGCCGGAAGGTGCTGGAGGAGGGCGCGGCGGCCGCCGTGGACGAGACCTGCCTGTCCGTGAAGATCTTCATGGGCCATGTGAGGTCCCTCATCGGCAGGTGCGACTACATCTTTGTGCCCCGGGTGGACACCTTCGGTCATTTCCGGGATATGTGCGTCCGCTTCCAGGCCCTGTACGACCAGTGCCGGAACCTGTTCCGCGCCGCCGGGCAGAAGTTTTTGACCTATAATGTGGACGGCGAGTTCGGCATCACCGAGGAGATGGCCTTTCTGGAGCTGGGCCAGTCCCTGGGCTTCCCCACGGGGGAGGTCAAACGGGCCTACGCCGCCGCCAAAAAGGAGGAGCAGCGGGCCTGGAGGGAGAAGCTGAGGGCCCAGGAACCTCTGTTCAAGGCCAGCGGGACGAAGATCCTGCTGTCCGGCCACAGCTACGTGCTGGACGACCCCTATGTGGGGAAACCCATCACCGACTTCCTCCGCTCCATCGACGTGACTCCCATCCGGGCGGACGTGGTCAACCGGGAGCTGGCCCTGAAAAAGAGCGTGGAGTTGTCCCCCACCTGCAAGTGGGAGATCAGCCGGGAGCTGCTGGGGGGGATCGCCCTCTACCGGGATCAGGTGGACGGGATCATCCTGGTCAGCGCCTTCCCCTGCGGGCCGGACGCAATGGTGAACGAACTGCTCACCCGCAAGCTGAAGGGGCTGCCCCTGCTGAACCTGGTGCTGGACGCCCAGAGCGGCGCGGCGGGGGTGGAGACCCGCCTGGAGAGTTTTGTGGATATCATCCGTCTGAAAAAGGGGGCGCTGTGAGATGGCGCGGGATCCGGAACGCATGAAAAAGGGGACAAAGATCATACACGGGGCCTTCCCCCGGTACGCCGAGTACAACTGCGCCATGAAGTATATGGCGGAGCACGGCTTCCACAACGTGAAATTCATCATGCCCCCCGCCCTCACCAAGCGGACCGAGGAGCTGGGCGCCCGGTACAGCCCCGACTTTGTCTGTACCCCCTTCAAGACCCTGCTGGGCAGCCTCATCGAGGCGCTGGAGGCCGGGGCGGACACTCTGGTGATGGCCCACGGCTACTGCCGCCTGGGCTACTACGGGGAGCTGATGGAGCAGATCCTGCGGGATCTGGGCTATGAGTTCGACTTCATCAACCTCAGCGACTATGACACCTGGAAGAAGCGGGACTGGCTGAAGGTGCTGAAGCGCATCGATCCCAAACTGAACCTCCCCCGGCTCATCCAGACCGCCAGGGAGACCATCCGGATGGTGGAGCACCTGGACGACGCCACGTCGGAGTATTATCAGATCTGCGGGTTCGACGCCACCGGCGGCGGCTGCCAGCGGGCCTACCGGAGCTTTTTGGCCGCCCTCTACACGGCGGACTGCGGCGCGGACATCGAAAACGCCTACAAGCGGGTGAAGCAGGAGTTCCAGCGGATCCCCCTGAACAAGCCGAAGCGCCCCCTGCGGGTGGGCATTTTGGGCGAGTTCTACACGGTGATGGACCCCTTCTCCAACCTGAACCTGGAGCAGAAGCTGGCCGGCATGGGGGTGGAGGTCCACCGGTGGATGAACCTCTCCAACCACCTGATCCACTATGGCACGGTGAAGAATTTCGAGCCCAAGATCAGGGACCTGTGCGAATACACCATGGGCCCCACCTCCACCGCCAACATCTGGTACGCCAAGACCTGCGCCGAGCACGGGTACGACGGGCTCATCCATGTGAAGTCGGCCAACTGCACCCCGGAGATCGACATCATGCCGGTGCTCCAGAACATCAGCGCGGACTACAAGATCCCCACGCTGTACCTGACCTATGACTCCCAGACCAGCGACGTGGGACTGATGACCCGGCTGGAGGCATTTTACGATATGATCGAGACGAGAAAGAGGGCGTTATCTTGAAACAGGCGTATCTGGGCATCGACGTGGGGTCCATCTCCACCAAGGGCGTCATTATCGACGACGGCAACAAGATTTTGAGCAGCGCGTATATCTGGACCGAGGGCGACCCCATCGGGGCGTGCAAGCGGCTGGTATCCCTGCTGGAAAAGCAGTTCGACAAGGAGAACTGGCAGATCGTGGCCACCGGCACCACCGGCTCCGCCCGGAAGCTGGTGGGGACCATCGTGGGGGCCACCATGGTGAAGAACGAGATCACCGCCCACGCGGTAGGCACCACCACCTTCTACCCGGAGGTGCGCACCATCCTGGAGATCGGCGGGCAGGACTCCAAGATCATCCTGGTGGAGAACGGAGTGGCAGTGGACTACGCTATGAACACCCTCTGCGCCGCCGGCACCGGAGCCTTCCTGTCCAGTCAGGCCAAGCGCCTGGGCATCGAGGTGGAGGAGATCGGGGAGTACGCCGCCCGGTCGGAGCACCCCACCCAGATCGCCGCCCGGTGCACCGTCTTCGCCGAGTCCGACCTGGTCCACAAGCTCCAGATGGGCCATCCCCGGGAGGACGTCATCGCCGGGGTGTGCAACGCGGTGGTGGCCAACTACCTGAACAACGTGGGCAAGGGCAAGAAGATCCTCTCCCCGGTGGTGTTCCAGGGGGGCGTCAGCAAGAACTCCGGCGTGGTGGCCGCCTTTGAGAAGGCCCTGGGCTGCAAGGTGACGGTGGACGAGAACGGCCACCTGATGGGGGCCCTGGGGGCCGCCATCCTGGCCCGGAAGGGCAGGGGCCGCCGGGTGTTCGACTTCGCCGTGGAGGACACCGAGTTCCACGTCCGGGAGGCGGGCTGCGGCCGCTGCCCCAACAACTGCGAGATCATCTGCGTCTACTCCGGCGATACCTTAATTGATTCCTGGGGCAACCGCTGCGAGCGCGGCGCCGTACATTGAAATCACGGATCTTTTTCCGCCATACCGCGTTGTCCTGCCTTGAAATACCGGCGTATTCCTGCGGCAGGCCGCTTTGTCTGGCGAAAAAATCTCTCGCGATTTGACAAACCCGCTCCGGGATGCTATGATTTGCTCAGATGTGCCCCAAACTATCTGAGTTTAACGGAGATGTGTTCACATGACCTATGAAATGACCGTGGCGGGCGTGAAGCGCGCCCTGCCCCTGTGCCCCCTGAACGACCACATGATGATCGCGGCCTTTGTCATCTTCGGCGACGTGGAGCTCACCTGCGCCTGCGCCCGGGACCTGCTGAAGATCGCCCCCGACTTCGACTACATGGTGGCTCCCGAGGCCAAGGCCATCCCCCTGGTCCACGAGATGGCCCGGCAGAGCGGCCGCAACGAGTATTTCCTGGTCCGCAAAAAGAAGAAGGCGTACATGGACGGCGTGTTCGAGGCGGTGGACCGCTCCATCACCACCGAGGGAGAGCAGAAGCTGTACATGGACGGCGCCGATGCCAGGAAGATGAAGGGCAAGCGCATCCTGGTGCTGGACGATGTGATCTCCACCGGCGGATCCCTGGCGGCTGTGGAGAACCTGGTGGAGCAGGCCGGCGGCATCGTGGTAGGCAAGATGGCCATCCTGGCCGAGGGCGGCGCGGCCGACCGGAAGGACATCCTGTTCCTGGAGCGGCTGCCCCTGTTCGACGGGCAGGGCAAACCTATGTGAAATGGCGTGAATAAATATCCCCCCGCGAAAGCGGGGGGTATTTCAGTTTCGGGCATAGCCCTAATATTACAGGCGGCGCACAAG
>CANRFU010000079.1 GCA_947629975.1 uncultured Oscillospiraceae bacterium
AGAGAGAAGTCAACCCTGATTTTCTTTGACTGGATTTCTCCCTTGGAAAGTTGAACAACCGTCTCCACATGCCCCGTTCTGGGGAACATATCCACGGCCTCCGCCCGCCGGACGCCGTACCCCTGCGCCGCGAAGCGCTTCACGTCCCTTGCCAGGGTGGCCGGGTCGCAGGACACGTACACCACCCGGTCCGGCCCCATGGCGGCGATGGTGTCCACCACGTCCTCCGCCAGCCCCTTCCGGGGCGGGTCCACCACCGCCACGTCGGGCCGCAGGCCCTCGTCCAGCAGGCGCTTTGCCGCGTCGGAGGCATCCCCGCGCCAGAACTCCGTGTTCCGGATGCCGTTGCGGCGGGCGTTCTCTTTGGCGTCTTCGACGGCCTCAGGCACCACCTCCACGCCGATGACGGTCCCGGCGCGGCGCGCCATCACCAGGGAGATGGTCCCGATGCCGCAGTACAGGTCCAGCACGGTCTCCGCCCCCGTGAGGCCGGCGAACTCCGCCGCCAGGCCGTACAGCACCTCGCACTGGTCCCGGTTCACCTGATAGAACGAGCGGGGGGAGATGCGGAAGGTGAGCCCGCAGAGGGTATCCTCCAGCCAGTCCCGGCCCCAGAGGACGCGGAGATCTCTGCCCAGCACCACGTTGGTCCGGGCGGCGTTGTAGTTGACGACCGTCCCCGCAAGGGAGGGAACAGCGGAACGGAGACCGGCGGCCAGCTCCTCCTCGAAGGGGAGGGCCTGGCCGGCCGGGGCGTTGACCACCAGACAGCACAGGGCCTCGCCCGTCCGGTTGGTGCGGACGTACAGGTGCCTCACCAGCCCGGCGTGGCGCCTTTCGTCGTAGGCGGGGATGCTGTGATCCGTCATCCACCGCCGCAGAGCCTCCGCCAGGGCGGAACACTGGGGCGGCTGGAGGAGACAATCTTTTATGTCAACTACATGGTGGGTCCGGGGCCGGTAAAAGCCCACTTTCGGCCCTTCAGCCACGGGGAACTGGGCCTTGTTGCGATACCGGTCCGGCGACGCGCCGCCGTGGATAGTGTCAACTGTTATGTCAACTCCACCGATGCGCCGCAGGGCGTCCTCCACCCGCTGCCGCTTGACGTCCAGCTCCTCCCCGTAGGAGGCGTGGCGGAAGCAGCACCCGCCACAGTTTACATAATACGGGCAATCCGGCTCCCGGCGGGCGGGGGAGGGCTCCACGATCTGTTTGATCCCCGCCCAGGCGGCGCTGTGGCCCACGTGCTCGATCATGATGTCGGCCAATTCTCCCCGGAGCGCGCCGTGGACAAAGACGGCCATCCCCTCGACGCGGGCCACGCCGTCCCCCTCCGCAGTGCAGTTGTCTACCTGGACCCGCCGGACCTGTCCCTCTTTGAGCGCCATGGGCCGCCCCTCCCTTCAAAAATTCTGCGCCAGATTTAACAATTTGTTGATAGACAGCGCCGCCGTCCGCATAGTACAATAGAGCCATCAGAAGAGATGTCAAGCCGGAATGAAGGAGGTGGGGGCGTGAATGTCGTATCTCTGTTGACCCCAAAGATACAGGTGGTCTACCTGTACGAGGATTATACCATCCAGAAGAGCCTGAAGATCCTGCGGGAGAAGGGATTTACCGCCGTGCCGGTGCTGACGCGGGAGGGCCAGTATGTGGGCACCGTCAGCGAGGGGGACTTCCTCTGGCATTTCCTGGACCGGGAGGACGATTCCCTGCGGCTCCAGGAGCGGAAGCTGCTGAAGGAGGTGCTCCGGCCCAACTTCAATCCGCCGGTCAGCGTGCGGGTGGGGATGGACGCTCTGCTGGAGCGGGCCATGGGCCAGAACTTTGTGCCCGTGGTGGACGACCGGGGGGCCTTTATGGGCATCGTTACCCGGCGGACCATCCTGCGGAAGCTCACCGTGCCCAGCAGCGCCTGCGTTGGGGCCGCCGCGGACATCCTCGATTGACAGTCAGCCTCTGAGGGCCGGGTCTCCGGCCCTCTTTTTTTACCCCTGGCCCTGTTGCCGGTGGAGCTTGTGCAGCTCCTTTTTCCGCCGGTTGGAGAAGCGGTCCTCCTCACTGTACACGCAGCCGCAGTACTTCTGCATATAGAGGCCAAGCGCCCGGGCCTCCTCCTGGCCCTCTCTGTACCGGGGGCGGAAGTCGTAGGGGACGAACTCCACGCCGTATTTCTCCCCCATCTTCGCCCCTGTGGCGCAGATGAGGTCCCGGTTCTGATAGGGGGAGATGAGCAGGGTGGTGGAGAAACGGTCAAAGCCGTGCTCCGCCGCGTATTGGGCGGTATGCTCCATCCGGCAGAGGTAGCAGTACCCGCACCGGTGGTCCGGGTCGCCCGCCACGGCGGCGGTGAAGGGCCTGAGGCCGTAGAAGTCCTCCTCGATCAGCGCCAGGCCGATGTCCGCCGCGTACTGCCGGAGGGTGTCCCGCCGGGCCCTGTACTCCAGGAAGGGGTGGATATTGGGATTGTACCAGAAGCCGGTGGGCTCGACGCCCTCCTCCCGGAGCTGTCTGACGCAGGCCACCGAGCAGGGGGCGCAGCAGATGTGGAGCAGCAGAGACACGCGGATCTCCTCCTCACATTGACATTTGGCGGAATTTTGGATACACTGTATCTATCATATCACAACTGATCGCGGATCGAAAGGAAAAGGTGAGCGCAATGGCGGTTTTTTCTGAATTTACCCTTCCCTCCAAAGACGGGTCACACCGGATCGCCTGTTATCAGTGGTCCCCGGGGGGGAAAGTCAGGGCGGTGGTCCAGATCGTCCACGGCGTGGTGGAGCACATGGGCCGGTACGGGGCCTTCGCCCGCTTTCTGGCGGACCGGGGCTATTTAGTGGTGGGCGGCGACCATTTGGGCCACGGCAAGACCGTGGACGACGGGAAATACGGCTATCTGGGCCGCAAAAACGGCTGGACGCTGGCCACTGCGGACGTCCGCTCTCTGCGGGTGCTCATGGGGGAGCGCTGCCCCGGCGTCCCCTATTTCCTGTTCGGCCACTCCATGGGCTCGTTTTTGGTCCGGACCTACCTGTGCGCCTACCCCGGCACGGTGAGCGGGGCCATCCTCTCCGGCACGGGCCAGGAGAAGGCCGCCCTGGTGGCGGCGGGGAGGGTCCTGGCCTCGGCGGTGTGCGCCCTCAAAGGCCCAGACACGGTGAGCGACCTGGTGTACGATCTTGCCCTGGGGGGCTACAACAAACAGTTCAGGCCCAACCGCACCTCGGCGGACTGGATCTCCCGGGACGAGGCGGTGGTGGACTCCTACCTGGCCGATCCCTTCTGCACCTTCAAGCCCACGGCGGGGCTGTTCCGGGACATGATGGAGGGACTGCAGT
Organism: uncultured Oscillospiraceae bacterium; assembly: GCA_947629975.1. Taxonomy (GTDB): domain Bacteria; phylum Bacillota; class Clostridia; order Oscillospirales; family Oscillospiraceae; genus Enterenecus. The sequence continues at coordinate 3,342 of CANRFU010000079.1, forward strand.
ACATCTCCGACCGGAAGAACCTGGCCATGATGGACCCCAGGACCCCCGTCTATCTGTTCTCCGGGGACAACGACCCGGTGGGGGCCAACGGCAAGGGCGTGGAGAAGGTGTACGGCTACTTCAAGGCCGCCGGCACGAAGGACCTGACCATGAAGCTGTATCCCGGCGGGCGGCACGAGATGCTCAACGAGATCAACAGGGACGAGGTCTGCGCCGACGTGCTGGCGTGGCTGGAAGCGCACGTCTGAGGGAGCGTATGGTCCCCCAGTCCTTTTTTGACCGGGACACGGTGGCGGTGGCCCGGGACCTGCTGGGCAAATACCTGGTCCGCCGGTACGACGGGCTCGTCCTGGCCGCCCGGATCACTGAGACGGAGGCCTATATCGGCCGGATGGACCGTGCCTGCCACGCTTACAACTACCGGCGCACCGCCCGCACCGAGCCCCTGTTCGCCCCGCCGGGGACCGCCTACGTCTACCTGATCTACGGCATGCACCACTGCCTCAACCTGGTGACCGAGAGGGAAGGGGAGCCGGCCGCGGTACTCATCCGGGGCGTCCAGGCCCGCCGCGGCCTGGATATCATAGCGGAAAACCGCTTTCGCTGCAAGGCGGAGGGGATGACCCCCTGTCAGAGGAAGCACTTCCTGGACGGCCCCGGCAAGGTGTGCGCGGGGCTGAACATCGACCGGCGGCTCAACGGCCTGCCCTACGGCGCTCCGGAGCTGGAGGTGTGTTCCTCCCTGGCGGAGATCGGCCTGTCCGATCCGGCGGAGGACGGCGGCCCGCTCCGCATCCACACCGGCGTCCGCATCGGGGTGGACTACGCCGGCGAGGACGCCGGGCTGCCATGGCGGTTCTGGATCTGAATTTATCGTGAAAAAAGGCGCTCTCCCGGGCGGGAGAGCGCCTTTTGCGCGGAGCGGGGTTCAGCCGAACAGCTCCGCCGCGGTGCGGGCGTAGAGCCGGGCGGCGGTGATGGCCTCCTGGAGGGTGTTGCCGTGGGTGCCCACCTCCACAAGGAGCATCCCGGTGGACAGCTGCTGGTTGAACCGGGTAGGCCGCAGCACGATGGGCCGGGCCAGGGTGGCCCACTTGTCCGCCAGCGCCTTTTGGATCTCCAAGGCCAGGGACAGGTTCACCCGCCAGTTGGGATGGGCCAGGCCGCTCTCGTCGGTGCCCATGACCATCATCACTTGGGCGCAGCCGTCCACTGTGCCCGCCACCGTCTTGTAGATGGTCCCGTCGGTGGCCACCAGCGCGTCCCGGTGGACGTCCAAAATCAGGGTGAGGGAGGGGTACTGCTCCAGCCATTGGGCCACCCCCTGTGACGAGCGGGCGTAGGAGTCGTTGTAGTTGGGGTAGTCGTACAGGGTCTTGTCGTGGATGACCTCAAACCCCGCCGCCTCGAACACCTGCTTCATCTCCTCGCCCACCCGGATCATGTTGTAGTTCAGGTCCAGGGTGCGGTGGTCGCCGCTCTCGTCATACATATCCGCGCCGTCCATGGTGTAGGCCTCGGTGGCGTGGGAGTGGTAGATCAGGATCTGGGGGCCCTCCCCCCGGGTCAGCTTCGGGGCGTTGTCCAGCAGCGCGGCCAGGTCGGGGGCGTAGTCGGTGTGGTCGTAGAGGGACACGTTCCCCGAGATGATGTAATTGGAGGAGGAGCCCGCCACCATGGTCTTGGGGATGATGTCCTCCGGGGCGGTGGTGGTGCGGGGCGGCTCCGGGTCGCTGTCCTCGTGGTCCGGCTCCGGGGAGGGGCTGGGCGCGGGGGAGGGCGGGGGAGAGATGACGGGCGCGGGGGAGGGGACCTCCGGGGAGGAGGACGGGAGGGGCCCCCTCAACAGGGAGGACTGGGCCAGCACCAGCCTGTCCAGAGGGGAGAGGCCGCCCTCCGCCGGGGCGGTCCCCAGCTCCGCCGCCAGCAGGGAGGCGGCCAGTTCCGCGTTGCCCGCCAGGGCGGCCAGCTCATCCAGGGCGGCGGCGGGGTCGCCGGTGAGCCAGACCAGCCAGAGGGCCATGGCCGCCAGGAACACCGCCAGCCCCCGGCGGAGGCCCTTTCGGATGGGATGGGTTGTCCGAGTCTTTTTCATTTGCGTTCACCTCCCTGCACTCTATGCGGGAGAGGCGCAAAACAGAACCGCCGCCGAAAACCGGCGGCGGTCCGCGGGTCAATCCGGATGGCCCACCAGGGGGCGCCCATCGGCGCCCAGCAGCGGGGTGAGGCCGCCGGCGTAGCCGCTCTGAACGAACAGGTAGAGCGCGCCGGTGACGGTGTCCCGCAGGATGAGGGACGAGGCGGACATGACGGAGCTCTCCTGATGGATGACCTCAAAACGCTTCTCATTTTTGCCCATAGTGATCCTCCTTTCTATCAGTTTTTTCATATCCTCGGGCAGAGGGGATCCAAAGGTAAGACGTTCCCCGGTGACGGGGTGGGCCAGCTCCAGCCGGTGGGAGTGGAGGGCGGGGCGGGCGATTAAAGACCTGTCCTCCGTGCCGTAGAGGAAGTCCCCCGTCAGCGGGCAGCCGATGTGGGCCATGTGGACCCGGATCTGGTGGGTGCGGCCTGTCTCCAGTTCCAGCTCCACCAGGGAGCGGGGCCCTCCCTCCAGCACTTTGTACCGGGTCCGGGCGGGGAGACCGTCGGGCCGGACGCACCGGGCCACCAGGGAGCCCTCGGCCATGCCGATGGGGGCGTCGATGACGCCCTCGGGCGGCTCCGGGCAGCCGTCGCACACCGCCAGATAGACCCGGCGGAAGTCCCCGGTGTGGAGCTGGTTTTTCAGCTTTTCCTGGGCGTGGGGGTGCTTGGCCACAACCAACAGCCCCGAGGTGCCCTTGTCCAGCCGGTGGACCGGGTGGAAGTCGGACTCGTCGCCGGTCTCATCGTAGTGCCAAAGCAGGAAGTTCCCCAGGGTGTCGTCGAAGTGGCCGTGGCCGGGGTGGACCAGCACGCCGGGGGCCTTGTTCAGCACCACCATGTCCCCGTCCTCGTACACGATGTCCAGGGGCCCCTCAGCGGGGGCCACCCCGGAGGTGCGCTCCGGCACGGTGAGCCGGACGGAGAGGGTCTGCCCCTCCTTTACCCTGGCCCGGACGGTGACCCGCGTCCCGTCCAGGGTGATGCCGTCCTCCAGCCACTTCACCCGGCGGAGCACCGTGCCCGACAGGCCCAGCGTTTTGCGGAGGAGGAAGTCCACCTCCCGGCCGGCCAGGTCGGGCGTGACGGGGAGGGTGAGATACCGGGCGCTCACAGCTTTTCCTCGTAGATGACGCTGAGATACCACCGGGCGGCGAAAAAGATCACGAACAGGGAGATGCAGACGAAAAAGACCGGCAGTTGGACCAGCATCAGGGCCACCAGGGCGCACACATACAGCAGGACCATCATCATCGTGCCCGCCGTCTGCCAGGACAGGGCGGTGATCTTGAGGTTGCGCTCGTCGTTCTCCGCGATCTCCGCCTGCCGGGCCTCGTCCTCATGGGCCAGCAGACGCTTGGCTTTCCACCTCCGGCTGTTCCCAATCATACCGAGGGCGTTCCCGCCCAGTATCCCGAACAACTGCCAGGCAGAGCGAGCATCAGGCTCATAGAGCGTTTTCCCCTTCAGGGAGAAGAAAATCATGACGACGCTGAGGACTATGAAAACCGTGCCGAGGATTTGAAGCGCAAGTCCCTGTTTGAGCCGGCGGCGCAGCGTCTGGCGGTATTGTTCCGACATGGATCAGACCTCCTTTCACAGCTTATAGGTCAGCCAGCGCTGGGCCAGCAGGAAAGAGAGCCAGTAGCACATCATGAGAAAGAACAGGATCCGAAAGGCGCCCTGGGGCACGGCCACGGTCCAGAACGCCAGTGCCGTGGTGACAAAAAAGGTGAACCCTCCGGCAAAGGCGGCGGCCTTGACGGCGATGGAATGGTTCCGCTCGTCGGTTTCCTCGATCTGGGCTTTCTTCCGAGCGGCAGGGTGGGTCAAAAGGTAGGCGGTGCGGGCCAGCAAGACTACCGCCGCGAGGGTGATGCCGCTGGCCGCCCCCAGATAGAAGCTCCGGGCGTGGTCGTCCAAAGCGCTGTCTGGCACAACCAAAAACCAGCACACAAAGCCTACGATCCCCACCAGCAGGAAGCCGGCCCCCAGCCACAGGCGGCGGCGGAGGGATCTGCCGTAGTCGGGGTCGCTGAGTAGATTCTTGATTAGCATGGTCTTTTCTCCTCACATCTCGCGGGCCACGCGGCCCAGATTGATCAGGTAGAATACGCAGTGCAGGACGATGGTAACGGTGACAAGGGCGAAAAAGGGGCCGCGTTCCAGGATCAGGGTCAGGAAAAACAGCCCCCACAGGAGGTACAGGGTCCAGTACCAGCTTTTCAGGGCGGCTTTGTCCCGGATGGCCGCGTTGCGCTCATCCTGTTCCCCCACCTCCAGCTCCCGGCGCGCCTCCGGGGTCATGCGGCCTTCGATACGGTCCCTGAGCAGGGCGGTGCCGCAGACGCCCAGCAGCGCTCCCCCCAGGCCGAACAGGGCTCCGCCCAGTTGATCGGAGATCCGGCCGTCCAGGAAAAACGCGGCCAGCCAGAGCCCCAGGGCCAGGACCAGGCCCAGCGCGGCAAAAATCTGTTTCTTCTTCATGTGCGCTCCTCCTCAAACAGAAATACTTCCTCGATGGTCAGGCCAAAGTAGGCGGCGATGCGGTGGGCCAGCAGGAGGGAGGCGTTGTACCGTCCGCTCTCCAGGGAGATGATGGTCTGCCGGGTCACCGACACCGCGTCGGCCAGCTCGGCCTGGGAGATGCGCCGCTCTTTGCGCAGGACGGCGATGCGGTTTTCCATGGGACCCCTCCTTTGCAAATGAAGTAAAGCTCGCTTTACGTTTGGAGTATAGCACGCTTTACTTTTGATGTCAAGGACATTTTACATTTTTGCGGAAAAAGTTCCGCCGGTCTCCCGGCGGAACTTTTGATGTGCGGAGTTGTGGGTCGAATCAACAAACGCCCTGGGCCAGCATGGCCTCGGCCACTTTGAGGAAGCCGGCGATGTTGGCGCCCGCCATGATGTTGCCCTTCATGCCGTACTTCTCGGCGGCGGAGGCGCAGGCGGC
>CANRFU010000080.1 GCA_947629975.1 uncultured Oscillospiraceae bacterium
CCGGCGGCGGCCACCAGGGCGGAGGTGGTGGAGATGTTGAAGCTGTGGGCCCCGTCGCCGCCGGTGCCCACGATCTCGAAGATGGGCAGGTCGGTCTTGACCGGGATGGCGTGATCCCGCATGGCGGCGGCGCAGCCGGCGATCTCGTCGGAGGTCTCCGCCTTGGCGCTCTTGGTGGACAGGGCCGCCAGGAAGGCGGCGTTCTGGGTCTGGGTGGTCTCGCCGCTCATGATCTCGTTCATGACGGCGTAGGCCTCGTCGTAGGTCAGGTCCTGCTTGTCGGCGATCTTTGCGATGGCTTCTTTGATCATTTCAAAAACTTCCTTTCAGCTCAGATGGATGAAGTTATTCAGCATGGTCTTCCCGTCCGGGGTCATGATGGACTCCGGGTGGAACTGGACGCCGAAGATGGGGTAGTCCCGGTGCTGGACGGCCATGACCTCCCCGTCCAGGGTCCGGGCGGTGACGGTGAGGCAGTCCGGGATGGTGTCCGGGTCGGCGGCCAGGGAGTGGTACCGGGCCACGGGGGCCGTTTCCGGGCAGCCCCGAAACAGCGGGCATGTGGGGTTGAACCGGACGATGGACTGTTTGCCGTGCATGAGCTCTCTGGCGTAGGTGACGGTGGCCCCGAAGGCGGCGCAGATGGCCTGGTGCCCCAGGCACACCCCCAAAGTGGGGATCTCCGGCCCCAGCTCCCGCGCCACTTGGATGATGTTCCCCGCGTCCTCCGGCCGGCCGGGGCCCGGGGAGAGGATGATGCGGTCCGGGGCCAGGGCCCGTATCTCCTCCGCCGTCAGTTCGTCGTTGCGGACGACCTTGATGTCCGGCTGTATCTCCCCTATGTACTGGTAGAGGTTGTAGGAAAAGCTGTCGTAGTTGTCGATGAGTAAGATCATAGGTCCTCCTCCTGCGCCAGCTTCAGGGCGCTCACCACGGCCCGGGCCTTGTTGATGCACTCCTGGTACTCCCGCTCCGGCGCCGAGTCGGCCACGATGCCCGCGCCGCTGCGGACGAACACCCGCCCGTTTTTCTTGTAGGCGATGCGGATGGCGATGCAGGTGTCCATGTTGCCGGTGAAGTCGATGTAGCCGATGGCCCCGCCGTAGATGCCCCGCTTGTTGTTCTCCAGCTCCCCGATGAGCTGGCAGGCCCTGATCTTGGGGGCTCCCGACAGGGTGCCCGCCGGCAGGACGGCCTCCACGGCGTCCAGGGCGTCGCACTCCGGGCGAATTTCTCCCCGGACCGTGGAGCCGATGTGCATCACGTGGGAGTACCGCTCGATGGAGTGGAGCTTCTCCACCTGGACGGTGCCGAACTGGCTCACTTTCCCCAAATCGTTCCGGCCCAGGTCCACCAGCATGTTGTGCTCCGCCAGCTCCTTCTCGTCCGAGAGCAGCTCCGCCTCCAGGGCGGCGTCCTCCTCCTCGGTCTTCCCTCTGGGCCGGGTGCCCGCCAGGGGGAAGGTGTGGAGGACCCCGTTTTCCAGCTTCACCAGGGTCTCCGGGGAGGCCCCCGCCACCTCCACGTCGGTGCCGGAGAAGTAGAACATGTAGGGCGAGGGGTTCATGGTGCGCAAAATGCGGTAGGTATTGAGCAGGCTCCCCTCGAAGGGGGCGGACAGCCGGTTGGACAGGACGATCTGGAAGACGTCCCCCTCCCGGATGTGGCCCTTGGCCCGCTCCACCATGGCGCAGTAGGCGTCCCTGTCAAACAGCGGCGTCACCTCGCCGGTGAGGCGGCCCGCCGGCTCCTCCTTCTGCTCCCCGGTGCGCAGCAGGTCCCGAAGCTGCCTCAGCTCCAGCGCCGCCTTGTTGTACCCCGTCTCCGGGTCATCCAGGGACATGTTGACCATCAGGACGATCTTCTGCCGGAAGTTGTCGAAGGCGATGACCTTGTCGAACAGCATCAGGTCCACGTCCTTGAAGGCCTCCATGTCCTCCGTCTCGGTGCGGACGGCGGGCTCGCTGTAGCCAAGGTAGTCATAGGAGAAGTACCCCACCAGCCCGCCGGTGAAGGGGGGCAGGTAGCCGAACCGGGGACTCTTATAGTCCGCCAGGATCTGCCGCAGGGCCGCCGACGGGTCCCCGGTGCGGAAGGTGACGCTGCCCGCCTTCATCACCCCGTCCGTGCAGGTGATCTCCATCCGGGGATCGAACCCCAGGAAGGTGTACCGTCCCCACTTCTCCCGTTCCGCCACCGACTCCAGCAGGTAGCAGTGGGTGGACACGTTTTTCAGGATCTTCAGCGCCGCGATGGGGGTAAGGGCGTCGGAGAGCAGTTCGCAGCTCACCGGCAGGACCTTGTAATCCCCCTGGGCGGCGATGGCCCTGACCTCCTCCAGGCTGGGCTTGACGTTCATGGACATGACCTCCTTTTCCTCCGCCGGGGAAATGAAAAGCCCCTGACAGAAGAAGCTCTCTTCTGTCAGGGGCGAATGTACATCCGCGGTGCCACCCTGATTCGCGGCGAAATGCCGCGCGCTTGGCGGGATACCAGCATATCCCCGGCAACTGACGTATGCCCACACGTCGCAGGCTACTCGGCAAACAAAAAATGCCTTTTACCGCACCCTCAGCGGTCCATTTGACGGTCTGTGTCTTACCCCGCTCTCAGCAATGGGGGCTCTCTGTGGAGGCATGACCGCCGTTATCTCCGCGTCAACGGTTTAGCTTGTTAAATTGCTTGGATTATATCACGGGGCGGACCGTTTGTCAAATGGTTTTTTTGCCCCACGCGCCGGGTCCCCGGGGCGGCGGCCCCGGGGACTCGTTCATACTTACAGATCCTTTCTGATCTGATTGAGGGCGTTCTTCTCCAGCCTTGACACCTGGGCCTGGGAGATGCCCACCTCGGCGGACACCTCCATCTGGGTCTTGCCCTGGAAAAAGCGGAGGGCCAGGATCTTTCGCTCCCGCTCCCCCAGCTTCCGGATGGCGTCGCCGAGGGCGATGCGGTCCAGCCAGCGCTCGTCGGTGTTCTTCCGGTCCCGGACCTGGTCCATGACGCACACCGTGTCCCCGCCGTCGGAGTACACCGGCTCGAACAGGGACACCGGGTCCACCACCGCATCCAGGGCCATCACCACGTCCTCCCGGCTGATGTCCATCGCTTGGGCGATCTCCTCCACGGTGGGCTCCCGCTGGTGCTCGGCCATATACTTCTCCTTGCACTGGAGCACCCGGTAGGCGGTGTCCCGCACCGAGCGGGACACCCGGATGGCGCTGTTGTCCCGCAGATACCGCCTGATCTCCCCCACGATCATGGGCACGCCGTAGGTGCTGAACTTCACGTCCATGTCCACGTTGAAGTTGTCGATGGCCTTGATGAGGCCGATACACCCCACCTGGAACAGGTCGTCCACGTTCTCCCCCCGGCCGGCGAACTTCTGGATCACCGACAGCACCAGCCGCAGATTGCCGGAGATCAGCTTCTCCCGGGCGTCCATATCCCCCTCCCGCGCCCTTTTCAGCAGCTCCATGCTCTCCTCGCTCTTGAGCACCGGCAGCTTCGACGTGTTCACGCCGCAGATCTCTACCTTTCCCTGCACCGCTGTCACCTCGTTCGGAATTACTGTAAATCCAGTATTTCCGGGCGGGTGGCAATCATACGGCGCCGGGGGGAGGTTTATTTTTTATCGTCAGACTGTTTTCGATGGACTTTGCTTTTGTCGTCACATCATCCGCAGGATCTCCTTTTTCAGCCGGTTGATGATCCGTTTTTCCAGCCGGGAGATGTAGCTCTGGGAGATGCCCAGCAGGTCGGCCACCTCCTTCTGGGTGCGCTCCCGCCTGCCGTCCAGGCCGAACCGCATGGTGATGATGGTCCGCTCCCGCTGGCTCAGCCGCCCCACGGCGGCGAGCAGCAGGTCCCGGTCCACGTCGTCCTCGATGGGCTTCTCGATGGCGTCCCCCTCGGTGCCCAGCACATCGGACAGCAGCAGCTCGTTGCCGTCCCAGTCGGTGTTCAGCGGCTCGTCCAGGGAGACCTCCGCACGGCGGCCGGCGTTTTTGCGGAGGTACATCAAGATCTCGTTCTCGATGCAGCGGGAGGCGTAGGTGGCCAGCTTGATGTTTTTTCCCGGGTTATAGGTCTCCACCGCCTTGATGAGGCCGATGGTGCCGATGGAGATCAGGTCCTCCAGCCCCACGCCGGTGTTCTCGAACCGGCGGGCGATGTACACCACCAGCCGCAGATTGTGCTCGATGAGCTTCGATCTGGCCTCCTGCCGGGTATCCGCCGACGCCAGTCCGTCCAGGCAGGCGGCCTCCTCCTCCCGGCTCAGGGGGGGAGGCAGGGTGTCGCTCCCGCCGATGTAGTGGACCGCGCCCCCCAGGTCGATCCCCAGCCGGGCCAGCAGCCGGCACAGCAGGATGTATGTACGCTCCAAGATCATGTCAGAATCCTCCGATCAGCGCCTGACAGCCCTCTCCCAGCGGCGTGGGGGACAGGGCGACCAGCAGGCCGTCAAGTGTTTTTCCGTTCCAGCGGACGGCGGCGGCCCGCACCGCCAGGAGCATCCCGCAGTCCACCCCCACCGCCCGGTAGGGGATGAGCCGCGCCCCCCGCTGCCCCATCCGGCGGCAGCGCTCCACCGAGCCCACCGGGTCGGCGGGGTCCGCCCAAGCCGGCAGCAGTCCCGCCAGACGGGCCGCCTCCGCCACGATGACGGGCCGCCCGTCCGCCGGGTCGGTGAGGGAGTGGCCCGTGTCCACCAGGGCGGTGAGGGCGGCGCTGCCGCCCTCCAGTACGATCTCCAGCTCTCCCCGCTCTCCCCCGCCCGGCTGTCCCACCTGGCGGAAAAACAGGGACAGTACAAAATAGCATCCCACGAACACCAGCAGCAGCAGGCGGAGGTCCACCTTGGAGTAGAATACCCCCCGCTCCAGCGTCAGGGAGAAGCCGCCGAACAGCTCCAGCGCCAGCACCGCCCCGGCGAGGCCGGCGGAGGCCCCGAAGAACAGCACCGTGGGCCGCAGGAGATGGCGCTCTCCCCCGTAGGCCATGGCCGCCATCCCCACGCCGGCGGCGATCCGGCAGGGCCAGGCCGCCAGCCAGTTCAGCCCGGGCAAAAAAATAAGTACCGCGTACAGCGCCCCGGCGGCGGCCCCCAGGGCGATGCGCCAGCGGACCAGCACCGCTCCCGCCATCCGCCCCGCCCCCAGCAGGAGCAGGTAGTTGGCCGCCAGGTTCAGCAGGAACAGCAGGTCCACATATACCACCGTCACGCCGCCGCCCCCTTTGTCCGTCCTGTCCATTATAGCGGCGGGGCGGCTCAAAAAAGGTCAAAGCGGGTCCCCCACGGGAAAAACCCTCCGCCGGAGGACAGAAAAGCGGCGCGGTCGATTTGACCGCGCCGCCGCTGTTCCTTTTTCAGTCCGCCCGCTCCAGCGGAAAGGTGACGCTCCAGCTCCCCTCGGTCAGCAGCCCGGAGATCACGAAGTCCCCGCACAGCTGGCACCCCGCCAACTCCTCCGGCGCGATGTCGAACACGAACTCCTTGTAGTCCACGCGGGCAGTCCCCTCGGCCCCCCCCTCCATCCTCGGGTCGGGCTTGCGGGTCCCGTCCGGGTAGTAAAACTCCACGAACTGCCAGCTCTCGGCGCAGTCGGTCCGCCGGCCCTCCCCGTCCACCAGATAGAGCCACCCGTGGTCGTCCGTATCCAGATAGTCCGTCATGGACATCTGGACATGGAGTCGGCCGCCCACATAGCCCACGCCGGTCAGCGCCAGATCCTCCGCCGGAAGGTCTGCGGCTGTCTCGCCGGGGACCAGGGCGGTCAGCTCCTGGGGTTCCGGCCCGTCCGTCCAGGACGCGCCGCTGACATAGCTGGGCCGGTACACCGCCTCCGCCCGGCCCACGCCGTCCAGATCCGCCAGCACCTCCACCCCCTCGTACTTCGTCTTATGGCTCAAAAACCGATCCAGCGTGAAGGTGATCTTGTCCCCCTCCACGTCCCGTCCGCCCCACTGTTTGATGACGGCCAGGAAGGAGGCGGTCCCCGTCTCTGGGTCGTACCCCACCGGGAGGCAGCAGCCGGAGAGGTCAGAAGGGGTATTGATGTCGTAGCTGTCAAACAGGTCGGTGGTCCTGTCCACCCGGTCCCCGGTCAGGTCCCGCAGGGTCAGGCAGATCTCCGCCGTGTCCCCGTGGATGTAGGCGTACTCCACCTCCATGCGGACGCCGTTGTCCTCGTCCGCCAGCCGGACCGGCCGAAAGAACTGGGCCGCCGCCGGAGACACCGCGTACAGCAGCCGGTAGGTGGGCTCCGCCGACGCCAGAGCGGGCATGACCAGCGCCAGGCACAGCAGGGCCGCCACCCCGGCCAGCACCGCCCGCCGCCAGCGGAATACCGGCTGCCGCTCCGTCTTCGCCCGCACATTTTCCACGATCCGCTCCCGGGCCGCCCGGGACAGCCTGATCCCCATGACCGCCTCTCTCAGCGCTTGTTCCTCCATCACAAACACTCCTTTCCATATGCCTCTTTCAGCAGCCGCCGTCCCTTTTGCAGCCGCATCTTCACCGCCGACTCCGTCCGCCCCACCATTCCGGCGATCTCCCGCACGGAGTAGCCCTCCACATAGTGGAGGGTCAGGGTCAGGCGGTATTTCTCCGGCAGAGCCATCAGCGCCTCCAGGACGCCGCCCTCCTCCGGGCCCTCCGCGTACCGGCTCAGGTCGGCGGTCTCCATGGGTACCAGCCGCCGGCGGGATCGCAGCATGTCCCGGCAGCGGTTGGCGGCCACCTTCAGCAGCCACGCCTTCTCGTGCTCCAGGTTGGAAAAGCCGGGGGCCTTCCTCATATAGCGGATGAGGGCGTCCTGCACCGCGTCCTCCGCGTCGCTCTCGCTTCCAAGAGTTACCAGACACACCCGGTACAGCAGATCACCGTACCGGTCCACCACCCGCTCGATGTCCTCCGCCGTGGACGCCATCCCCTCACCTCCTATACTCCTAACACGTTTCAGCAGACCGAAAGGTCAATTTTTTCTCAAAAAAATATCCGGCGGCGTCTCCCGTCACCGGATATTTCGCGTTCAGATCAATTTGTCCAGCGCCCTCATCAGCGCCTCCATCTCCCCATCGGTCCCGATGGAGATGCGCAGCCAGTCCCGGATGAGGGGGTCCCCCCACCAGCGGACCAGCACGCCGTTCGCCCGAAGGCCGTCCAGCAGCTCCTTCCCGCCGTGAGCCGGGTGGCGGGCGAACAGGAAATTGGCCTGAGAGGGCAGGACGGTAAAGCCTTTCCCCTTTAATGCCTCGGCGGCCCATTGTCGGGTGGCAATCACCTTTTTCCTGGTGGCCTGGAAGTACTCCTCGTCCTCGATGGCGGCTTTGGCCCCGGCCTGGGCCAGCCGGTCCACCGTATAGGAGTTGATGGAGTCCCGCACGCAGCGGAGGCCGCCGATCAGGTTCTCATTCCCCATGGCCCAGCCCACTCTCAGACCGGCCAACGACCGGGACTTGGAAGCCGTCTGCACCACCAACAGGTTGGGATACTTATCGATGAGGCCCGCGGCGCTGTCCGCCCCGAAGTCCACATAGGCCTCGTCCACGATGACCACCACGTCCGGGTTGGCCCGGAGCAGCTTCTCCACCGTGTCCAGCCCCACGGCGATGCCGGTGGGGGCGTTGGGGTTGGCCAGGACCACTCCCCCGTTGTTCCCGCACAGCAGGTCGATGGGGTCGGAGAAGTCGGGATTCATAGGCGCCTGACGGCAGTTCAGGCCGAAGTAGCTGGTGTAGACGGGGTAAAAGCTGTAAGTGATCCGGGGAAACACGATCTCTTTCTCCGGGTCGAAAAACGCCTGGAAGGCGAAGGCCAGCGCCTCGTCGGAGCCGTTGGAGCAGAACACCTGGGCGGGGTCTAACCCCTCCCGCTTTGCGATGGCGGCGCGGAGCTCAGTACACTCCGGGTCGGGATAGAGCCGCAAAGTCTCCCCCGCCGCCTCCCGGATGGCCTCGATGACCCTGGGCGAGGGCGGATAGGGGCACTCGTTGGTGTTCAGCTTGATAAATTTCCGGTCTTTGGGCTGCTCGCCGGGGGTGTAGGGCACGGCGTCCCGGATGCGGTTGCTCCAGTATTCCTTCATACCGTCTCCCCCTCCCGTTTGACCTTGCGGATGGCCTTCTCCGCCTTGCTGCGGGGGGTCATCACCTCGTGGCCGCAGCCGGAACACTGCAGCTTGAAGTCC
>CANRFU010000081.1 GCA_947629975.1 uncultured Oscillospiraceae bacterium
CTGGATCAAGAGCATTAGCTTCAATTTCCCTGTTCCGCTGAACGGTCAGGAAGTGACCGAACTTCCCTTGGAAAATGGGACAACTATTGAGACGGTGTGCCTGCTGTCCAGGTCCAATGCCGGATAGCGCCCCGGCGGCCGTCGAAAAATTTTTTGGTTTTTCCTGTAACCTTTTCCCCTCTCCGCCGGTCTTATGGATGTCCGGACAGAATAAAGAACGAGAGCAGGTGGAAGCGTGAGACCTTTACAAGCGGCGGCGGCGCGGCAGACGAGCGCGGCCGCGGTCATCAGCCGGTTCCCCGGCGGCAGCCGGGAGGAGGCCCCCGTCCGGGGCCGGACGGAGCGGGCCGCCGATCCCAGGCGGGAGTGGTTCTGCGCCCAGATCGAGGCCAACAAGGCCGCCATGTTCCGGCTGGCCCGGAGCATCCTCCGCAGCGACGCCGACGCGGAGGACGCGGTGTCCGAGGCGGTGCTGCGCTCCTTTGTCCATCTGGACGGACTGCAAAAACAGGACAGCGTAAAGAGCTGGCTCATGCGGATCACGGCCAACGAGGCCTACCGGATCCTGTACCGCCGGCGGGACACCGTCTCGCTGGAGGAGCTGACCCAGGAACCCGCCGCACCCCGGCGGGACATGGAAAACGAGATGGGCCTGTGGGACCATGTGAAGGCCCTGCCCGACGGCCTCCGGGCCCCGGTGACGCTGTTCTATTACGAGGAACTGCCCATCAGCGAGATCGCCGACATCCTGGCGCTGACGCCGGGGGCGGTGAAGACCCGGCTGAGCCGGGCGCGGGTGCTGCTGCGGATGCGGCTGGAACAGGAGGATGAGCGATGAGACGGACCGACGAACAATTCGACGAGCTCCTACGGGGCATGGCCCGCAGGGAGGACACCCCCCTGCCCTCCGATCTGGACGAACGGCTGGAGGCGGTATACGCCCGGCTGGACTCCCGGGGGCAGGCCGTGGAAAAAGAGGAAAAGCCTGTGAAGCGGAAGATCTTTACCCTGGCCAGGGTGGCGGCTGTCGCCGCCGTGATCGCCCTGTGCCTGGCCAGCATGACGGTGGGCGCTCTGGCCTTCTCCACCGAGCGGGTGGTGGAGGTGCCGAAGGAGCAGGAGACCATCGAGATCAAGGACGGCGGCTTCTCCCTGATCCTGCCCGACGAGTGGAAGGGCAAGTACGTGGCGGAGACGAGAGACGGGTTCTGCACGGTCTACGTCAAATCCATCTACGACTGGTGCATGGCCCGGGAGGGCTTCCATGACGAGAACGGCCCGATCCTGGGCCAGCTGTTCTACGTGCATCGCTGCTTCGACGAACCCATGACCAAAGAGGAGTTTTACCGCCGTATCCCCTGGCCCGCCTTTTTCCTGCTGTCCACAGAGCACGGGACCTACGGCCTGACCGAGCCCAGCGACGTGCGGACCTATCTGCCGGCCCCCATCTACTACGATTCCCTGGACATGGACGATCCGGAGGTGCGGGAGCAAGTGGCGCAGACCGAGGAATACGAGGAGATGGACGGACAGATCGCCGACATCCTGCTGGAGGTGGACGGCAAGATCGTGGGCGCGCTGAAGCAGAACGGCAAAGACGGGCCGGAGACCATCGACCTGGACGACATCGGTATCTCCCTGATCCTGCCCGACGAGTGGAAGGACAAATACACCGTCGTCCGCAACGACGAGACCGGGGCCTATATCTTCTATGTGACGTCCCTTTACGAGTACTGCATGGCCCATGAGGGCTGGCATGACGAGGAAGTCGGGCCCTATATGGGCGCCCTGTTCTCCGTGTCCTGGGCGGGCGACGGCGACAACTGGTGGCACGCGATCCCCTCCTACGAGCTGGCCCACACCGAGGGCGGCTCCTATGTGATGGCCCTTCCCAGCGACGTGCAGAACCCCTACATCCTGGACCCGGAAAACATTGACGCCGATCCGTCGTTCGATCCGGATGAGATCGAATTTCTCCAGCAGGAATACCCCGGCGCCACGGTGGAGGAATTGGTGACCATGGACCGGGACTATTTCACCCTGGCCCGCTCCATCAGGGACATCCGGCTGGTGCTGAACGGCGTCATGGCCCGCGCCCTGGGCAGCGCGAACGGATAACAGATTGCTCACCGAAAGGCCCCGGCGCGCCGCGCCGGGGCCTTTCCCGTCCGCCCGCGCATACCGGGCCGCCGTCCCGCAAATACTGTGGGCGAGGTGATCACAATGGACAGCGAGCTGCCCCTGGGCTTCGCCATGGCCCTGGCCATGAACGAGCCCGCCATGAAAAACTTTGAGTCCCTGTCCCCGGAGGAAAAAACCGCCCTGGTCCGGCGAACTCGCGGCGTCAAGTCCCGGGACGAGATGCGCCGGTTCGTGGATCGGCTGGCCCAGCCCCAGGGAGGCGATCTCTATGGCTGAGAAAACCAAAAAGCCGGACCGGCCCATCCCGGCGGAAATCTACCCGGTCATCGACACCGACCTGGGCCGGGACAACGTGGAGAACGACATGACCGACGCCGATTTGGAGGATATGCGCTCCACGCCCCACCCGGACGTGGAGACGGCGCGGTGAGCGCCGCAAAAACAGTATGAGGTGATTTTGATGAAATATCCCGATTTGGACGCCCTGCTGCAAAGCGAGCCGGAGGCACGGCGGTATTACGACCAGCTCCCCCAGTATGTGCGGGACCAGATCAGCACCCGGGTCACCGGGGTGAACTCCTTCGACAGTCTCAAGGACTACGCGGAGAACCTCACCCGGGGGGGACGGCTGAGAACAGGCGCGGCGGATGGAACTCCATCCGCCGCGCTTTTTCATGTTTCGGGCCGGTTTCGTGCCGGAGGCTTACCGCAGCTCCACATCCACCGGGGTCTCAAAGCCGCCCCAGCGGGTCTGGTACAGGGTGAGGACCGCCGTGTCCCCGTGGAAGTCGCCGGGCAGGTAAAAGCTGTCCACAAAGATCCCGCGATCCCTATAGCCGGCGGTGGAGTTGCCGGTGGACTCGTACTCATTCCCCTCCCCGTCGGTAAAGAAGGAGCTGAACAGGTTCGTGCTCCTGCCGCCGGGCATCAGGGGCGCCTCAAAGTTCAGGGCGCGGCTCTGCCCCTCGGTGGACTGGCCCAGATAGCGGACCCCCTCGGGCAGGCCCTCCGCCGTGCCGGCAGCCAGGTCCACCGTCACGGTATCGTTCTCCGTGTCCAGCCACTGGGCCCCAGTGATGCGCAGGGTCAGATGTTTTGGCTGGTCGAACCAGGGGCTGCTCACCCGGTTGTCACAGCAAAAGCCGTCGTCGGAATAGGCGGTGATGCCGCTCTCCCGACCGTACTGGCGGCCCCGGTCTCCGATGAGGCAGAAGTCCAGCCCGGTCAGGAGCAGGTCGTTGTCCGGGTCGTTGGCCAGGATCAGCCGGGCGGTGGTTGGGGTGATCTCCAGCCGATCCACCAGGATGCGCTGGCCGTCCAGTTCCACCCACCGGTCCACCTGGAT
Source organism: uncultured Oscillospiraceae bacterium (assembly GCA_947629975.1). GTDB lineage: Bacteria > Bacillota > Clostridia > Oscillospirales > Oscillospiraceae > Enterenecus. The sequence continues at coordinate 3,488 of CANRFU010000081.1, forward strand.
CAGGTCCATCTGCTCCATCTGTTCGGTGTCCAGGTCCAGCTCAAAGGTCACGGTCTGGACGTCCTCGGGGGCGGGGCGGGCGTCCGGCTTCGGGGCCGTGCCCGGGGTGTCCTCGGGGGGTTCGTTGGCCCCGTGTCCGGCGGAGGGGACCGCCGCGGGGGCGATCTTCATCACCAGGGTCAGGTGATCGGGGACGTTCCCCTGCGGGAAGTCCGCCGTCAGGTGCCGCAGCTCGCTGTCAGCGAACTCCCAGCTCAGGCCGTAATCCTCCTCGCCCGGCAGATCGAAGCCCGCCGCCTCAAAGGGGCGCTCCGGGTCGTCGGCCCGGACGCTGTAGAAGATGTGGACCTGCTGCCGGTCCACGATCAGGTACTCCACCACGGCGGTGAAGCCGTCCCCGGTCCGGCTCTGACCCACGGTCTGCACATAGCCGTGCTCCACCGCCCGGCTCAGGCTGCCCGACCAGTCCACCGCCGCCGCCAGATCCCCCAGCACGGGGATGCCGGACACGGCGGAGGCAAAGGGGGCGCTCAGATTTACCAGTCCCACGAACAGGGCGAAGGCCGCCGCCACGGTTCCCAGGGGCCGCAGCACCCAGTTCGCCGTCCGCCGCCGCCTGGCCCGGACCTGGGCCCGCCAGACGGTCCCCTCCAGCTCAGGGGGCGTCCGCTCCAGTTCCTCCTTTAGGGCAAGAAACTCGTCGTTTCGGTTCATATCAATCTCCTTCCGTCAGCTCCAGCCGCAGCAGAGCCAGCGCCCTGCGCTGCCGGGTGGAAACCGTCCCCGGAGGGACGGACAGTATCTCGGCGGTCTCCGCCAGGGTGTACCCGGAGAAGTACCGCAGGGCCACCACCGCCCGCAGCTCTCCCGGCAGCCGCTCCACCGCCTCTTTCAGGGGGAGGGCGTCGAACCGCTCCGCGGCGGTCTCAGGCAATTCCTCCATGGCCACCTCCCGTTTGCGGCGGCGCAGCTCGTCGCTGCACACGTTGATGAGGATCCGGGTGAGCCAGGTGTCGAAATGCTCCGGCTCCCGCAGCTTTTTGCAGGCCAGCAGGCCCTTGTAGACGGCCTCGTCCACCGCGTCCAGGGCGGCGGCCTCCCCCGCCAGGCAGAGCCTCGCGGTGCGGTAGAGCCGCTGTCTCAGGCCGTAGGCCCGCCGGGCGTATTCCTGTTGGTCCAAGCGATCATCTCCTTTCCGGCGCCTTCACCCATTAGACGGGGAGAGGGGCGTTTTTCATTTCCCCGGAAAAAACTTTTTTGGCGCGGCCTAAGACGCGAAAAGGGGCGGCCAAAGCCGCCCCTCTGCTCATATCAGTCCAGGGAATCCAGGTACGCCCCCGCGTCGAAATCCTCCAGAGGGCTGTCGCTCTTTAAGTACAGGGGGTGGTGGGGGTGCCCCGCTCTGGAGCGCTTTCCGGCAAAATACCACCGGGCGCCCCGTTTCTCGCCCACGTCGATCATGTCCCGGACGCACCGGGGCAGATAGTCCCGCTTCTCGATGACCGCCCCCCAGGCGGCCCACACCGCCGGATGGCCCTCCTTATCCAGAGACAGCACGTAGTCGAAGGCTTTCATGTTCTCGGCGTGGAGGACGGGGTTCAGCTCCCGGTCCATGTCGTCGGGCACGGTGGCCCGCTGGGCGTACACATTGAACATGATGAAGCTGTCGTAGCCGTTGAACTTCGCCACCCGCTGGACGGACTGGAGGGTGCGGTCCAAGTCGTCCGGGGCGGCGGTGGAGGGGTTCACCCCCACGCAGATGAGGGGCTTCACGCCCCGGGTGCCCAGGATGTACCGGTACTCACCGTAGGAGTTGGGCACGTACAGCCACCTATCCACGTCGTACTCCGGGGAGGGCTCCAGCGCCGCTTTCAGCGCGTCGTCGAAGGAGACGATCTCCAGCACCCCGGTGGCGCTCTTGGGGATGTGTCTCATGGTTCCTCCTTCCTCCGGGCGGCGGCCCGCTCGTCCGCGGTCAGATCCTTGACGACCTCGCCGGCGGCGATGAGCCCCGCCGCCCCCGGCACAAAGGCCACGCTGCCGGGGACCGGCCGCCGCTGGCCGTCGGTCACGATCCCCTCCAGGGGGTCCAGGGCCTCCTCTTGGGAGTAGACCACCTTCAGGTGGGTGATCCCCCGCTTCCGCAACTCCTTCCGCATGATCCGGGCCAGAGGGCACATGGCGGTCCTGCCGATGTCGGCCACCTCAAAGGCGGCGGCGTCCAGCTTGTTCCCGGCCCCCATGCAGCTGAGGATGGGCGTCCCGGCCCGCTGGGCCCGCTCCACCAGGGCCAGCTTGCCGGTGACGGTGTCGATGGCGTCCACCACGTAGTCGTATTGGGTAAAGTCGAATTGGTCCGCCGTCCCGAGGGTGTAGAACACCTTATAGGTCCGGACCTCGATGGCGGGGTCGATGTCTTTCACGCGGGCGGCAGCGGCATCCACCTTGTACTGGCCCACGGTGCTGTGGGCGGCGATGATCTGCCGGTTCAGGTTGGACAGGGACACCGTATCGCTGTCGATGAGGTCTAACTGCCCCACCCCGCTCCGGGCCAGGGCCTCCACCGCGTAACCGCCCACGCCGCCCACGCCGAACACAGCCACACGGCTCTGACGGAGCTTGTCCAGAGCGGCCTGTCCCAGCAGCAGCCGGGTGCGGGAATATTGGTCCTCCACGGCGGACCCCCTCCTTGTTTTTTTAATTCTGCCGCAGGGCCGGCTTCAGCGGCCCCACTTTGGGCAGCGCCGCCAGCAGCAGGGAGCCCAGCACATAGCAGGCAATGAGTTCCCCCAGGCCCACGGTGAAGGCGTTGATGGCGTAGGCCGCCCAGAATCCCATCCCCTCCGTGGGATAGAAGAAGGCGATCTCCGCCCCCACGATGACCGCGTTGCAGATCACCGGGGGCAGGGGAGCCAGCCAGCGGTTGGGCATCCGCTGGGTCAGCAGACAGGCGATGAGGGTGGCCATGGTGCCGAAGATCCAGTCCACCGCCATGGGTGAGCCCAGAAAGTTGGCCAGGAAGCAGCCCACCACCAGCCCCGGCGTGGCCGCCGGGAACAGGAAGGGCAGCACGGTGAGGGCCTCGGCCACCCGCAGCTGCACCCCCTGGTACTGGGAGAGGATGGGCAGGGTGTAAGTCAGGCCGAGGGTGAGGCCGGCGTACATGGCCGCCACCACGGCGGCAAAGGTCAGGTCGCGGACAGAGAATTTGCGCATAAAAAAACCTCCAATTATGTTTAGAGCGCCTGCGTGGGGGCGCAGCGGCGGGCGTCCCTTCCGGGCAGTCTCACGCGATGACTGCCCGCGGCACTCTGCCCGCCGGTTGGACCGAAGTGGAGTCGGTCAAGGGGATTATAACATACGGGAAAAGGGATGTAAAGTCCCGGTTTTCCCGGTTGTTTTTTCCCTCTCCTTGTGGTACAATGGTTCCTGAATTTGAATTCAGGAGGGTCTCCCATGTAAGACAGGCTGCGCGCACACTCAACAAGTCAAGATTACAGGAGGTCATCCCCTTGTCAAAATACGAATCCGAAATACAGCGCCGGCGCACCTTCGCCATCATCTCCCACCCGGACGCCGGCAAGACCACATTGACCGAGAAATTCCTGCTGTACGGCGGGGCCATCGCCCAGGCGGGGGTGGTGAAGGGCAAGAAGAACGCCCGTGCCGCCACCTCCGACTGGATGGAGATCGAAAAGCAGCGCGGCATCTCGGTCACGTCCTCCGTCATGCAGTTCCAGTACGAGGGGTTCTGCATCAACATTCTGGACACCCCCGGCCACCAGGACTTCTCCGAGGACACCTACCGCACCCTCATGGCCGCCGACAGCGCCGTGATGGTCATCGACGCCGCCAAGGGCGTGGAGGCCCAGACCCGCAAGCTGTTCAAGGTCTGCCGCCTCCGGGACATTCCCATCTTCACCTTCATCAACAAGATGGACCGGGAGGCCCGGGACCCCTTCGAGCTGTGCCAGGAGCTGGAGCACGAGCTGGGCATCGACACCTACGCCGTCAACTGGCCCATCGGCTGCGGCAAGGAGTTCCAGGGCGTGTACGACCGGGAGCGCCGCCGGGTCATCCACTTCACCTCCAACACCAACGCCCGGGCCGCCACCGCCACCGAGGTGGAGATCGACGACCCCGAGCTGGCCTCCCTCATCGGCCAGGCCAGGAGGGACCAGCTGGCCGACGAAATCGAGCTGCTGGACGGCGCGTCCTGCGACTTCGACCTGGACCGGGTGCGCCACGGGCAGCTCTCCCCGGTGTTCTTCGGCTCGGCTCTCACCAACTTCGGGGTGGAGCCCTTCCTGGAGGACTTTCTCCGCATGACCACCGCCCCCCTGCCCCGCTCCGCCGGGGGGCTCACCGTGGACTCCTTCGACGACGACTTCTCCGCCTTCGTCTTCAAGATCCAGGCCAACATGAACAAGGCCCACCGGGACAGGATCGCCTTCATGCGGGTGTGCTCCGGCAAATTCGAGGCGGACAAAGAGGTCTATCACGTCCAGGGGGGCAAAAAAATAAAGCTCTCCCGGCCCCAGCAGCTCATGGCCGCCGAGCGGGAGATCATCGAGGA
>CANRFU010000082.1 GCA_947629975.1 uncultured Oscillospiraceae bacterium
TCCACCGCCCCGGCGATGACGGGTCCCCGCCACACCACCGGGTCGGTCTCCCGCTCCACCAGCAGGTTCAGGCTCATGATCTCGATGCCCCCCTCGGTGACGGCGGGGTACAGCCCCAGCTCGCTGCCCTCGGCCTGCCTCGCGATGCCGAAGGCCCGGGGCACCGACGGGCCGGTGATGTCGGCATCCAGGATCCCCACCTTTTTGCCCCGCTTCGCCATGGCCGCGGCCAGGGAACAGGTGACGGCGGACTTGCCCACGCCCCCCTTGCCGCTGATGACGGCGATGACCTTCTTGATGTGGGACAGCTCGTGAGGCGGCTTGCGGAAGTCCTGGACGCTCCCGCCCTCCCGGCTGGGGCAGTTCTCCCCGCAGGAGGAACAGTCGTGGGTACAATCGCTCATAGATTTTTCATCCTTTCCACTGGGGCATAGTATGCCCAAAAATTTTTTGAAATTTTCTGCGGAAATACCTTGACAGGTGAGGTAACTCGTGTTATAGTAGCCTCACAAGATACCTCAACACGTGATGTATCTCCAATTATCGCCTCGCCGCCCAGCGCGGGAAAGGAGCTTTACCATGACAGCTTCCATTGCCCTGACCACCGAAACCCGCACCTTTCGCTTCAGCTTTGTCCTGCCCCGGCCGCGGCTCCCGCGGCCCATGCGCGAGGTGCGGGAACCCAATCCGCCCCGGGCTTTTCGGATCGAGAGCCCCCTGGTGTTCCGGCCACTCTGGCCGGACACGGCTATGGGCCATCACTGGCCGCCCGTCAACTGAAAGAGAGGAGGCACGCTATGTCCATCTCGGCAGACACCCTGCGCGGCCACACCGACACCATCATTCTAACACAATTGCTGCGTGGGGACAACTACGGTTATGAGATCAACAAAAAAATTCTGGAGCTCACCGGCGGGGCCTACGGCCTGAAGGAGGCCACCCTCTACACCGCCTTCAAGCGGCTGGAGCAGCAGGGCCTCATCACCTCCTACTGGGGGGACGACGGCCCCGGCGCCCGCCGCCGGTACTACGCCATCACCGAAGCGGGCCGGAAGGCCTGGGCCGAAGGCCGGCGGGAGTGGATCAACACCCGCGTCCTGCTGGACGCCCTCATCTGCAATTGTGAAAAGGAGGCCTGAACCATGGAAAACGTAAAAGAGAGACTGTCCGCCGCCATCGCCGCCCAGCTCACCGGCGCGCCGGACACCCCCGCCAAGGCGGAATTGATCGAGGAGTTATCTGAGAATCTGTTCGCCCGCTACACGGATATGACCACAAGCGGCATGGACGAGGCGGCCGCCTACCAGTCCGCCCTGGACGATCTGGGGGACACCGCCGAGCTGGTGGACTACCTCAACAGCCTGGAGCCGGACCAGCCCCTCCCCGGCCCCGAGCCGGAGGCAGGCCCCGAATCTGGCGACCTGGACGGGTTACTGAGGGACGTGGGCGATATCATCCGGGACGCTGTCAAGGCCGCCCAGGCCGCCGTCAGCGCGGTGGATGTGGACGGCATCGTCCGGGACGCCATGGAGACCGCGAAAGGGACGGTCCGGCAGGCCCAGGACGCCGCAAGGGATATCAGGGACTCTGTAAAGCGGGACGGGTACACCTATACCTCCCCTGACGGCCAGGTCCATATCACGGTAAACCCGGGCAGGCCGCCCAAATCTCCGAAGCCTCCCAAAGCCCCTGTGCCGCCGGCGCCGCCCGCACCGCCCCAGCCCCAGGGCCCGGACGCTCCGCCCCCGCCCCCTCCGCCGGAGGAGGACGGCCCCGGCGGTCCCCTGTTCCACGGCAAAGGCGCCTGGATGGAGCACCTGCCCGGCGGAGACTACGCCTTCCAGTCCTTCGGCGCTCCCCTGACCGCCATCGACGTGGAGGTGGGGGGCGACATCACTGTCCGCGCGGATGACACCCCGGAGGGGGACGTGGTCATCGGCGGCGATGTGGACGACCTGGACGTCCGGGCGGAAAACGGCGTGCTCATCATCCGCCAGGGAGGCACCGCCAGCCGGGGCTTCTTCCTCCGCCGGGGGATGCGCCTGGCCGACGTGGAGCTGACCCTCCCCCGGCGCCCCTGGGAGGCCATCCGACTGACCTCCACCGCCAGCGGCGACATCGACGTGGATCTGAAAGAGCCGGTGAACACCCTGGAGGTGCGTACCGTGTCCGGCGAGGCCGGGGTGAAGCTGGCCCGCTGCGGCAGGCTGTCCATAAACACGGTCAGCGGCGATATCGGCCTGACCGTGGGCCAGGCCGACACGGTAGAAATCAGCACCGTCAGCGGCGACATGGAGCTGGACGGGGACTTCTCCTCTCTGTGTCTGTCCTCCACCAGCGGCGATTTGTGGGCCCGCTCGGGCATCCCCTGCGCCGTACAGTGTGCCTCCGTCAGCGGCGACGTGGAGCTGGAGCTGGAGGCCCTTCCCCCCGCCCTGGAGGTATCCACCCGGTCCGGGGACGCGGAGATCTCCATCCCCGACGGCGGCCCCTTCGGCTTGGACTTTACCACCGCCAGCGGTGAGTGTACTTCCGACTTCTTCTCGGGCGTCCTGTCCGGCAGGCACAGCGCGTTCCAGTACCGGGGCGGCTCAGAGGCCGGCGGGCCGGTCTATCACATCCGTACCGCCAGCGGCGACTGCGAGCTGAACCGGCTGTAACGGGAGGCATTTTATGAACAGACGCGAACACAGCGAGATCCTTCTGGACATCTACCGGGGCATCCTGTTCCAGCTGCCCCCGCTGGCCGAGGGGGAGGACTTCCCCCTCACCTACCGGTTCGACTGCCCGGAGTTCACCGAGCTGAAGGCCCGCTGGCCCATCGAGCGGACGGCGGGCCGGGGGAGCGACTTCCGGCGGGCCCTGCGCCTCTGCCGCTGGATGGCCCCCAGGCTCACCCACAAAAGCGACTACGACAACCACGTCCCCATGAACTCCCTGGCCCTGCTGGACTACAGCTTCGGGAAGCCGGAGGCGGGCATCAACTGCCTGAACAAGGCGAAGATCCTGGTGGAGTGCTGCCTGGCCCTGGGCATCCACGCCCGCCGGGTGTGGATGTTCCCCTTCTCCCCCTACGATATGGATAACCACGTGGTGGCCGAGGTCTACGACCGCGAGCTGCGCCAGTGGACCGCCCTGGACCCCACCACCGGCGGGTACTTCTCCGCCGGCGGGGACCCTCTGTCCTGCCTGGAGCTGCGCGCGGCCCTGGCCCGCCGCGCCCCCGTCTCGGTGATCCTCAACCAGCAGGTGCCCGCCCATCTGGACCGGCTGCTGGGCAAAAACGCGGAGTTGAACGCCTATTACGCCAAAAACGCCTGCTGGTTCCAGTTCGAGAGCGTATCGGCCTTCGGCCTGCCGGAGGGCCGGGCCCTTGCCGCGGTGATCCCCGCGGGCTTTGACCTGGCCCGGCACGACGAGGGGAACGCCGATTACCTCCGCGCCGAGGCCGCGGGGTGCGGCATGACGGAGGAGGAGGTGGAGGCCGTCATCGCCCGCAAGTCGGGATCGGCCTCCCGTCCTGTGGCCTCCACCCGCCTGTGGGACAGCCCCCCGGGCCAACTGTAAACATTTTTCGGATGTTGGCCGATCCCGCCGCGGTAAGGGTCATTGTAAGGGTCAAGGTCCACGCTCATGTTCATGGACAGTTTATATCATCAATGTCTGAACCGCAGAGCCACCACGATCCCAACCGCCAGAAGCAAAACCGAGACGCCCACCAGGATCAGCGTTTCCGGTGAAATAGAGGACGACACCCCGGTACCACCGGCTGTTTGCTGTCCAAAGGGGTCGTTCTGCCCGCCGCTCATGCCGTTTGGACGCTGGCCCCGGCCGAAGAACTGTCCATCGCCAAAGGCCGGCAGCCCGTCATTGCCGTTGGGAGCGGTCCTGTTATCAGAGGGTGTGGATCCATCGGAATTGGGCAGGGCCGATCCCCCGGATGGCATGGATTGGGCTCCCTCCGGCGGAGTCATATCGCCCTCCGGCGCGGCTCCATCCGCATCCGGCGGGGTAAACCCGCCAGCGGTTATACCATCATTGAGGGGTCTGCCCATGCCGGCCTCCGTGTAATCTTCAGAGGACTGACCATCTCCGAACCGACCGCCCCGGCCGCCGAACATCCCGCCGCCGAATTGTCCGCCCATCCCGCCGGGGCCAAAGGCGCTGACCGCCGAGTTGTCGATCACGACCTCTGTATCCACGCCGTCCACAGAGAGGGTGCAGGTATCTCCCACCTCCAGCTCCGGCGCGCTGAGGATCAGGGAGGTGAACGCGCAGGGGATCTCCCCCTCCAGCAGCGTGGCTCCGGCGTCGTCTTTCAGCTCCACCGCCGCCCCGGCCTGGCCGGAGACTGTCTGCATGAGGAATCCCTGTGTCGAGGTGCTGTCAAAGCCCTCGGCCATGGTGCTGCCCCCGGCGGCGATCACCGTACCGCCTGTGATCTGGCACACGCCGCCGCTCTCAGTGCCGGCGTCCAAGGCGCAGTTCCCGCCGGTGCCGTTGACGCTGATCAGGATGGAACCGCCGGAGATGAAGATGCTCCCGTTGGAGTCCAGCCCATCGGCGTCCCGGCCTGTCTCATTGACGACGCGGATCTCCCCGCCGGTGACGAGGATGGCGGACGCGCTGCTACTGTTGGCGTTCAGCCCGTCGTCGGTGGGCACGATGTCCAGCGTCCCCCCGGCAACAGTGATATTGGCGGCCTCCACCCCCTCATAGCAGGCGGGGACGGAGAGGGCGCCGGATTCCATGTAGAAATACCCGGTCCCGGCATCGTTGGACACGGTGACCCCGTCGTCCCCCGCGGTGATGGTCAACTCCATGCCGCACAGACGGGCGCTGTCGTTGGCGTGGATGCCGTCCTGGACGGCGTCGATGGTCACCGCGCCGCCGGTGATGACAAAGTCGTCGTTGCAGACGATCCCGTGCCGGTACTCCGCCGTCACAGTCAGGGAGCCGCTGCCGTTGATGGTCAGATCGTCCCGGGAATAGACCGCGCCGTCGATGCCGGCGTCCACATCCTCCTGACGGTACGACGCGCCGCTGGAGAGGGAGTTCTCCGCCCCCTCCGCCAGCGTGACGAACACCTTCTCCGCCTGCTCTATCAGCAGGGCGGCGCCGTCCTCGTTGTGGATGTCCACGCCGTCCAGCAGCAGCCAGACCTTGCCGCCGCTGTCGGTGTCGATGACCACGGAGCCGTCGGCGAGCTCTCCGGAGAGGACATACCGCCCGGCGTAAGCCAGATGCAGCTCTCCGCCGGCAAAATACGCCCCGTTCCCGTCGATGCCGGCCCCGTCCCCGGTGAGAGTGATGTATGTCGCGCCGGAGGCGTCCCAATCCCCGTTCAGGTCGTTCTCAGTGAACTGGCCGTCTCCGCCGTCGCCGTCCCCGATGACTTCGATCCCCAGCGCCCTGCCGTTCATAAAAAGGAGGGTGACGATCAGCGTCAGAACGGTAACGATAACGCATATCCTGTCGATGTGTCTGCTGGTGGACATCTCCTCACCCCATGTAATCGCCGTTGTAGCTTACCAGCACGGCGCTGTGTACCCCCGGCAGCCCGGCCAGAGCGTTGACAAAATCGGTGTTGTCATCCTTCAGCCGGACCTCCAGGTCCAGTTCCACCGCCCCCGGCCGGGCGGTCTTGCTCTTGACCACGCACCGCAGGGTGCTCTGCGCCAGGAAGTCCCGGGCGGCGGTCTCGCTGGCCTGGCCGTCGCACTGGATCACCACGATGTAGGGGTCGCTGTGGGACTTGCGGTTGACGAACACCAGCAGGATGATCCCGATGACCACGCTGCCGATGACGGCCAGCGGGATCAGCCCCGCCGCCAGCACGATGCCCGCCGCGATGGCCCAGAACAGGAAGGCGATGTCCAGCGGCTCCTTGATGGCGGTGCGGAACCGGACGATGGACAGGGCGCCCACCATGCCCAGGGACAGCACCACGTTGGAGGTGACGGCCAGGATGACCAGCGTGGTGATCATGGTCAGGGCCAGCAGGGTGACCCCGAAGCTGGAGGAGTACATGACCCCGGTGTAGGTCTTCTTATATACCAGGAAGATGAACAGGCCCAGCCAGAAGGCCAGCACCAGGGCCAGCACCATGTCCAGCAGGCTCACCGAGGTCACATTCTCCAGAAAGCTGGACTTGAAAATGTCGTTGAAATTCATAACAGTTCCTCCTCTTTATCCGTAGATACGGCATTGGGCGTATTTTGAGAACGCGGTGACCCGGCGGCCCGGCAGGCCCACCGCGTCCCGGATGAGGTCGGGCAGGAACGCATCCCACTTCACCTCTAAAATGATGGGCGCGTCCCCGGCGGGGATGGTGACGCAGTCCGGGGACAGGAAGTCCGTACACCGCAGGCCGGTGCGGATATCGTAGTCCAGGGTCACGCGCACGTTGCCGGGGGCGTACACGAAGGGCTCCCGCAGATAGTCCACGATGGTCCTGGGGCGCAGGAGCTGGGTGTCCATCCTGGCGTACAGTTCCCGCACCAGCCCCTGTGGGTGGGAGGGCATCCAGTCCAGCCGTCCGTCCACGATGGCCTGGGCCTCCGCCGCCGTGAGCGGGGCGGTCTGCTTGTTCCCCAGGCCCGCCAGCTTGCTCTTTTTCTCCAGGTGGATGACCGACGTGTCCCCGTCATAGTACCGGAGGCGGAACTTCTCCCGGCGGTCCACCCCGTCCACCTTCTCCCGGAGGGCGCGGTCAGAGGGGGTGTCAAAGTAGAGGCTGCGGACGCGGTATTTGCCGTCCACCGCGTGGGGATCCGGCTCCATCACCGCCCGGAGCCTCTGACGCAGAACCACCAGGTCGGCGGCGTTCAGCTCATGCTTCCACTCGTGGCGATAGTCCATAGGCGTTGGCCTCCTGTTCCAAAGGGATACCCCATTTTACAGAGAAACGCTGAATCGACGCTGAAAAAAACGGCCGTGTTCTGTAAAAGAACTGTGAACGATCGCTTTTTCAGCTTCATTTCAGCGTTTGGAAGTATTATAGTAAAAAGGCAGTCCGAAACAGGAGGCGGCTTATGAAGATACTGGTGGTCGAGGACGAGGCGCTGCTGGCCGAGTCTCTCAAAGTCCTGCTGGAGAACAAGGGTTTTGAGGTGGAGTGCGTGTATGACGGCGAGACAGGGGCGGAATACGCGGAGTTGGGGATCTATGACCTGCTGATCCTGGACGTGATGATGCCGGGGCTGGACGGGTATCAGGTGGCCCGCCGGGTCCGCGCCCGCCGGTGCGCCGTCCCCATCCTGATGCTCACCGCCCGGAGCGCCCTGGAGGATCGGATCGAGGGGCTGAACGCCGGGGCGGACTACTACCTGACCAAGCCCTTTGACAGCCGGGAACTGCTGGCCTGCGTCAACGCCCTGCTCCGGCGGCAGGGCAACCAGGTGGATGAGCTGACGCTGGGCAACACGGCGCTGGATCTGTCCTCCTGCACGCTGGTGTGCGGGGAGCGGCAGGTGCGCCTGTCCGCCCGGGAGTTCGACGTGATGCGGGCCCTGATGCAGGCCGGCGG
>CANRFU010000083.1 GCA_947629975.1 uncultured Oscillospiraceae bacterium
TCTTTTGCTGTATCTTCTCCGTAAATCAAAACCAAGCCTATGCAAGCGCTTAGACTCTGTTTTTCGACAGACTGAGCGCCCCCGGGCCATACGGCCCGGGGGCGCCGTCTGCCCTGGCGTGAAAACGCACCCCGTAGGCACAGGTTGGTAGAACGTGCCGTTTTGACGGTTAGACCGGAAGCGGCAGCGGAAAGAGGAGCACCGGCGTCGCAAAGCCGCTGGTGCCAGAAGGATAAGGTTAAACGAATCGTAAATTGGTCCCCCGTAACCGGGGGTCCAGGGGACGAAACACTGAGAGCGCCGGACGCCCTGTGTCCGGCGCGAACCGTGTTTTGCCCCTGGCGCTCTCTTTGGGTACTTTCTCCCGCGGGGGAGAAAGTACCCCGCCGGAGGCCGGACGACTACCGGGCGGGGTGCGGGGATCGCGGCGGCGGGCCGCCGCAAGGGGCGGCCCCTATGGCGTTTTGACGTATGTGATTCGGGGAATGGGCGGCGCGGAGGTCACCCTCTGCGTTATGGCAGGTCCAGCTGCTTGATGACCTCCCGCAGCCGGGCGGCGGAGGAATGGAGGGCCTCCCCCTCCTCCGGGGACAGGGGGATCTCCAAAATCTGCTCCACCCCCCGGCGGCCCACGATGGCGGGGACGGACAGCGCCAGCTCCCGGAGGTCGTACTGGCCGCCCAGCACCGCCGAGATGGGCAGCACCGCACGCTCGTCCCGGACGATGGCCGAGGCGATCCGAGCCACCGCCATGGCGATGCCGTAGTAGGTGGCCCCCTTCCGGCGGATGATCTCATAGGCTGACCCCCGCACCGACTCATAGAGCCTGTCCATGGCGGCCTTGTGGTCGAACTTGCCCCGCATCTCGCAGAAGTCGTTCAGGGGGATGCCGGACACGTTGGCCCCGCTCCACACCGCCAACTCGCTGTCCCCGTGTTCGCCGATGATGAACGCGTCGATGGAGCGGCTGTCCACCTGCAGATGTTCCCCCAGCAGGTATTTCATCCGGGCGGTGTCCAGCACCGTGCCGGACCCCATCACCCGGTGGGCGGGCAGGCCGGAGATGCGGAAGGCGGCGTAGGTCAGCACGTCCACCGGGTTGGTGACGATGAGCAGGGTGCCCTCGAAGGGGCGGGCGGTGATCTGGGGGATCACCTGGTCGAACACCGCCACGTTCTGGTGGATCAAGTCCAGCCGGGTCTGGCCCTCCTTCTGGTTAGCGCCCGCGGCGATGACGATGAGGGCGCAGTCGGCGATGTCGTCATAGCTGCCGGCGTACACGTCCATGGACACGATATAGGGCAGGCCGTGGCTTAAGTCCATGGCCTCCCCCTCGGCCTTGGCGCGGTTGGCGTCGATGAGCACCAGCTCGGTGAACAGGCCCCGCTGGATCAGGGCAAAGGCGCTGGCGGAGCCCACGAAGCCGCAGCCGATGATGGCCGCCTTGCGGGGGTTGAGCATAAAAAAACGCTCCCTTCCGGTTTTTCCCATAGGGTGCCCGGAGGGGAGCGCTTTATGCGGACAGACGGACAAACTTGAAGTTGCAGTTATTCTCTTACCATTCTGAAAAAAGTGCCTGTTCCAACCCCCGTTGTCAATTCATACTGCTCACCGTCAATATGAAACCCTGCGTTTTTATAACACATAACTGCTCTCATGTTCCAGGTACGCACTTCAAGATACAGCGGCTTTTTGGGATATAGCCTTTTTGAAATGTGGTATGCCTCCTCCAACATCCTACGGCCATAATGTTTCCCACAAAGAACGGGATTGACGCCAATACCTATGAAGACTTCTGTATCTTTCTCTAAAATATTCACAAAGCCCACAAGCACATCTCCATCCAGAAAAGCAAAATAGTTTTTCTCGTTCCTTGGATTCATAAAACCGCTTTGCTGTGCTTTCATCATATCATAAGATGGGAGATTGTATATTTTATACTCCCCAGTATATTCCCAGGCACAAATCCGCTGTTTATCATCTTCCGTCAAATTTCTGTATTTCAGTTGATTCATAGATCTCTCCTCTGCAAATCCAGTTTTGTCTGAATGTGATTTCAAAAGGGATACTTCGATCGTTTTATCGCAGGCCGTATTTGTCCAGCACCGCCGTGAACCAGTCGGGCAGCGGGGCCTCCACCGTCATCACCTCCCCGGTGGCGGGGTGGGTGAAGGTGAGCTTCGCCGCGTGGAGGCACTGGCCGGCCAGCCCGGGGACGGGCTTTTTCGCGCCGTACACCGTGTCCCCCAGCAGCGGGTGGCCGACATGGGCCAGATGGACCCGGATCTGATGGGTGCGGCCGGTCTCCAGTCGGCAGGTGAGGTACGTCATGCCGTGGTTGGAGGAGAGAACATGCCAGTGGGTGACGGCCTCTCTCCCCTCCCCCGGGCGGCAGACCGCCATCCGCTTGCGGTCCACGGGGTGGCGGGCGATGGGGGCGTCGATGGTACCCTCCTCCTCCCGGAAGGAGCCCACCGCCACGGCGTGGTACAGCCGGAACAGGGAGTGGTCCTGGAGCTGGGCGGAGAGGGCCAGATGGGCCCGGTCGTTTTTGGCGGCGATGATGAGGCCGGAGGTGTTTTGGTCGATGCGGTGGACGATGCCGGGGCGCAGCTCGCCGTTGATTCCGGAGAGTGATTTGCCACAGTGATATAACAGGGCGTTGACCAATGTGCCGTCCGGATGGCCGGGGGCCGGGTGGACCACCATCCCCGCCGGCTTGTTCACCACGATGACGTCGCCGTCCTCGTAGACCACGTCCAGGGGGATGTCCTGGGGGATGAGGTCCACCGGCCGGGGCTGGGGCGGGGAGATCAACAGCGTGTCCCCCAACTCCAGGCGGGCGTTTTTCTTCAGGGGCAGGCCGTTCCGGGTGACGCGGCCCTCCTCCAGCCAGCGCTGGGCCGCCGAGCGGGTGAGGCCGTCCAGGGCGGCGGACAGCACCGCATCCGCCCTCCCTGGCTCACTGACCGTCAGCGGGAAGCTGGGGGCCGTCATGGGGGTCCTCCTCCTTTTTCTCATCGTCCTTCCAGTGGAGCAGCAGATAGATGGCCAGCAGGGGCACCCCGACGGTGATGCAGCAGTCGGCCACGTTGAACACGGGGAAGTCCATGAACAGGGTGCGGATCATGTCGGTGACGAAGCCGAACACTGCCCGGTCGATGAGGTTGCCCATCCCGCCGGCCAGGATCAGCATGGCGGAGACCCGCCCCAGGGCTCCGGTGAAAAAGCCCCTGACCACCAGATAACAGACGACCAGCACCACGGCGGCGGAGATCAGGGTGAGCAGCCAGGTGTGTTCCCGGAGGACGGAGAAGGCCGCGCCGGTGTTCTGGACGTAGGTGAAGTCCAGAAAGCCGGGAATAAAGGGCACGGAGCCGCCCAGGGGGATATGGGCGCGGACCAGGTATTTTGTGAGCTGATCGACGATGACCAGCAGCACCGCGAGAATGGCGTAAAGCATAACATCAGCCCTTCGGTGGAAAAGTCTCATTGCCGGTATTATACACCGATTTGGGGGCCGCTGTCACCTTAAAAATGACGGAGCGCCGCATAGTCTGCCCCGCAAAGCGGCATACTGTCGGAAAGGAGATATGCCCATGGGCTTTTTTGGAACGAAAAAAGACGTGCCGCCGCCCCACCCCCGCAAGGAGCCCCGGTTCGACCTCCCGGTGACGCCGGAGGCCATCGCCGGGGTGTTCGACAAGTGCGCCGATTTTAATCGCCGGACCCTGTATCTGAACAACGACCCCTCCCGGCAGGTGGAGATGATGTATATCGCGGGGCAGGTCCGCAACGAGCGGGCCTGCGACTACGTGCTGCGCCCCCTGACCCAGAACGGGGCCCTGTCCGCCTGCCCGGATATGGACGCCGCATTCGACCTGATGGCCAAGGGCGGGCTGTACTCCCTGTCCGTCCAGACCAGGGACACGGCGGACCAGGTGATCTTTGACCTCATCGACGGCTCGGTGGCCCTGTTTTTCCCGGGAAAGGCGCAGGTCCTCACCCTGTCCGCCGGCACCGAGGAGAAGCGGTCCGTCTCCGACCCGGAGAACGAGCCCGACGTGAAGGGGGCCCGGGACTCCTTCGTGGAGAGCCTGCGGACAAATACCTCCCTGGTGCGGCGGCGGTTTAGGGCGCCGGAGCTGAAGGTGGAGGAGCAGATCGTGGGGCGGCAGTCCCTGACCCCGGTGGATGTGCTGTATGTGGAGGGCATTGCCGACCCCGGTCTGGCGGAACAGGTGAAGGCGCGGCTGGAGAAGATCGACATCGACGCCCTGCTGATGACCGGCAGCCTGGAGCAGTATATCACGGAGGAGAGCCGGACGGCCTTCCCCCTCACCGTCTACACCGAGCGGCCCGACCGGTTCGCCGTGGGGCTGGCGGAGGGCCGGGTGGGGGTGCTGGTGGACGGCATCCCCATGGGGTGGCTATTCCCCGCCACCCTGGACAGCTTTTTCCGTACCGGCCAGGACCGGACGGACAGCTGGGCGGTGGCGGCGGCCCTGTCGGTGCTGCGGTATGTGTGTATGCTCATCACCCTGTTCCTGCCGGGGCTGTACGCGGCGGCGGTGCTGTTCCACCCGGAGCTGATCCCGGTGAAGCTGTCCCTGTCCATCATCGCCGCCAAGGCGGACGTGCCCTTCTCCACGTTGGCGGAGGTGCTGGTGATGCTGCTGGCCTTCGAGGTCTTGCAGGAGGCGGGGCTGCGCCTCCCCTCCTCCATCGGGCAGACGGTGTCCATCCTGGGGGGACTGGTGGTGGGCTCGGCGGCGGTGGAGGCCAAGCTGGTGAGCCCGGCGGTGCTGGTGGTGGTGGCCATCGCGGGCATCGCGGGGTACACCGCCCCCAGCCAGGACTTCGCCGGGGCGCTGCGGATCTGGCGGTTCCTTTTGTCCATCGCCGGGGGGGTGCTGGGCCTGGCGGGGCTGGCTCTGGGCGGGGCGGTCCTCTTCTACCGGCTGGCCCAGATGGAGACCTTCGGGGTGGCCTATCTGACTCCCTTCGCCTCCAACGCGGGGAAGCAGCGGGAGGGCCACACGGTCATCCGGGAGCCGCTGCCCGAGGTCAAGACCCGGCCCAACTATCTGAACACGAAAAACAGGAGGAATCAGGGGTGAGACGGCTGGCGGCGTTGATGGTGATGTTCCTCCTGCTGACGGGCTGCCGGGGCCGGGAGCCAGATGAGCTGGCCCTGGTGCGGGTGCTGGGGGTGGACGGGCGGGGGCCCGTCACCCTCACCGCCGTGTGCGGGGGCGACGACCAGGGGGACGGCAGCCGGGGGAGTTGCGCCGGGGCGGACTTCCTCTCCGCGCTGGAAAGTCTGCCCTGGGCCAATGAGGAGCGCGGCGAGGAGCTGGCTTTCACCAGCGTGTCCTGGCTGGTGGTGGGCCGGGACGCGGATCTGGAAGGGGTCCTGCTGGCGGTACTGCGGGATCAGGAGCTGGCGGGGCTGTCCACGGTGTGGCTGGCGGACGAGGGGGCCGCGGCTCTGCTGACGGAAACGGAGGATCCCGCGGCGGAGCTGGCCCTTTTGGTCCGGCGCGGGGTGAAGGCCCCCACGGCGGCCCGGGCGCTGGCGGCGCTGTACAATGACGGCCGGGCGGAGCTTCCGGTGTTGAACATGGGGGAAAACGGCCTGGAGTGCCGGGGAGTGGAACGATGGAGGTAGAAAAACTGTCCGGACGGCAGCTGTGGGCGTCGGCCGCCACGGCGGGGCTGTCCACGGCGGCGGCCGCGGCGGGGCGGGCGGACTGGCGGTGGATGCTGCTGGCCGCGCCCCTGGGCGCGCTGATGTTCTGGGGCGTTTTGCGCCTCATCGGCACACGCCCGCTGTTCGAGGGGGCGCGGGGCAAGGTCCTGCGGGTCCTCTACTGCGGCTGGGCGGTGGTCTTCATGGCAGAGGCCTTTGAACGCACGGCTGGGCGGCTCCAGAACGTGGCCGAGGGGCGGTGGCCCATCGGCCTGCTGATGATCCTGCTGGCCCTTCCCCTGATCTGGATGGGCTGGGGAAAGACGGCGGCCTTCTTCCGGGCGGCGGAACTCTTTTGGCTCGCGGCCGCCCTCACTGCGGGGGCGGTGCTGGCCATGGGGGTATTCCGGGTGGAGTGGCGGTATCTCATTGCGCCGGCGGTCGGCTGGGGGGAGTCCCTGCTGGCCGGGGCGGAGGTGCTGTCTGTGGCCGTTTTCCTCCTGCCGCATATATATAAGGTGGCGCCCGCACCGGGGGACGAGCGGCGGGGCCTGGGATGGCTGGCGGGGCTGGGCCTCGCGGCGGCGGCCCTGGCCGCCCTGACGGCGGGGGTGCTGAGCCCGGCGGTGGCGTCGGCCCTGGACCGGCCCTTTTTCGTGACCGTGGGCCTGCTGGGGGACAGTGCCCGGCTGGAGGGGCTGATCTCCGCCCTGTGGCTGCTGCCCGATCTGACCTATCTCGGCCTGCTGTCCAGAACGTGGGGGGAGCGCAGATGGCCCGCGGCGGCGGTGCTGGCAGCGCTGGGACTGGCCCTCGCCGGGCTGCCGGGCCTGCTGCCGGGGTGGACGGCGGCAGCGGGCGGACTGGCTCTGGTGATTTTGACGGGGGCGCTCTCCTTCGGGGGGAAGAAATAGTGGTCGGCAGGCGGGGAATGGGGCATATCTTGTGGTCGAAAAATGGAAGGGAAAAAGTGTGGATAATTCCGCAAAAAACCGTTGACAAAGGGGCAAAAGGCGTGGTATATTAGCAAAGCGCCTCACGGGAGACCGCTTTGCGCCCGGTCGGGAAAAAAGAATTTTTCAAACGGGCAAAATAGGGGTTGACAAAGGCGCTGGGATGTGGTATCCTATCATAGTTCGCGGGCGAAACCGCGGAGCGGGTTTGCACCTTGTAAATTAAACAACGAAGACAGAAGCACCAGAAGGAAGAGAGATCCTTCTGAGTACTGGTAACAGTGCGAAGAAGGTTCTCGTTGATTCTAAATGAAGACAGGAAACTGGCTTCAATGAAATGATTTAAGCGGTGAAAGCCGTTTAGATACGATTTTATTGAGAGTTTGATCCTGGCTCAGGATGAACGCTGGCGGCGTGC
>CANRFU010000084.1 GCA_947629975.1 uncultured Oscillospiraceae bacterium
CGGGTCCGCCATTACTTCACCCTGAACGAGCCCCAGTGCGTCAGCGTGCTGGGCTACGGTACCGGGGAGCACGCCCCCGGCCTCCGTCTGGGGCTGGCGGAGGTATTCCAATGCCACACAAATCTCATGCTGGCCCACGGCATGGCGGTATCCGCTGTCCGGGAGGCCGACCCGGAGGCCTGGGTGGGGCTTGCCTCCACGGGGAATCTCTGTTATCCTGATACAGACAGCTCCGCTGACATCGAGGCCGCGAGAGCACTCAGCTTCACCCCCTGGGGGGACGACTGCTCCGGGCAATTGTTCAACCACCAGTGGTTCCTGGACCCGGTGCTGCTGGGCCGGTTCCCTGGCGCCGGGAATGAGGCGCTGCTGCGGGCCGCGGAGGGGGTCTCCCCTGCTGATCTGGCGGTGATGAGGCAGCCTCTGGACTTTCTGGGGCTGAACATCTACCACGGCAGACGCGCTCACATGACTGAGGCTGGCCCGGCCTTCGTGCCGGAGGTGCCCGGCGCGCCCATGACGGCCATGAAGTGGTATGTCACCCCGGAGATCCTCCGCTGGGGGCCACGGTGGATCTGGGAGCGGTACGGGCTGCCCCTGTATATCTCGGAGAACGGCCTGAGCTGCAACGACAAGATTTACCGGGATGGCATGGTCCACGACGCGGAGCGCATCGACTTTCTGGCCCGGTATCTGGAGCAGCTGGGCCTGGGGATTGCGGACGGCACCCCGGTGAAGGGCTACTTCCACTGGTCGCTGACGGACAATTTCGAGTGGAGCCACGGGTACAAGGAGCGGTTCGGGCTCATCTACATCGACTACTCCACCCAGCGGAGGACCCCCAAGGACAGCGCGTTCTGGTATCGGGACGTGATCCGGCTGAACGGAGGACGGGCCAGTACTCCCCCATGTACTTCCACTGGCACAAGATGGAGGACATCGTCCACCGGGGCGGCGGGCCGTTGCTGATCCGGGTCTACAACTCCCTGCCCGGCGAGGAGATCGACCGGGTAAGCCCGGTGGCCCTCCATCTGGACGGGCAGGTGGTGACGGTGCCCGCCGGGACGCAGATCACCCTCCGACCAGGGGACAGCATCACCATCCCGCCGGGGCTGTACCACGACTTCACAGCCGGGGACAGTTCCGTGTTGCTGGGGGAGGTCAGCCAGTGCAACGATGACGAGACCGACAACCGATTCGAGCCGCCTGTGGGGCGGTTCCCTGCCGTTGAGGAGGACGAGCGGCCTTACCGTCTGCTCTGCTTTGAATATCCTAATGTCTGAGAACACAAAAGGACGCCGGATCTCGGGAAACGAGGTCTGGCGTCCTTCTTTTACACGATCCTGTTGCATGGGGCCTTGTTCAACGTGTTTTTTGTCACTGTACCATTCCTGTACCATTTTGGCGTGGAACCTTATGGAACCCCATAGAGTTCCATACGCCCCAAAAACCTGGAAACCCGCTGTTCATCGGCTTTTATGACGATTTGCGGAATTTCAGAGATTTATGAAACAAGGGCCTCGTCTTTCGATACCTAATTTCATAGATCCTCACATCTCCTTGGTTTTCGATGGGCTCCTGCCGTCACAGGTTTTGCCGCTCCGTCCGCTCCACGATGGAGGCGGTCACGTCGGTGATGCCGTCGCCGGTGTTGGGATGGGCGGAGGAATAGAGGTTGTCGGCCATGAATACCGTCAGCAGAACGGCGGACAGGGTGACGGCCAGCCAGGGCCTCACTTTCCGCAGGGCCTGATCCAGCACCGGGCCGAGATAGTACACCACCACCACCCCCGCGATGCCGAAGGTCAGCAGGCCCTCGGCGCAGACGCGGCCGTTGATGTTCAGGAAGTAGCCGGAGTAGTCCCACCACTTCAGGCCGCCGTGGGTCATCTCCAGGTACCAGCCGGTGAAGTACTCCACGCAGCCGGACAGCACGATGGCCAGGACAAACTCCGCAAACGGCTTTTTGCGGAACCGGGCCAGCAGCACCAGGATGATGGTGGCGCCGGTGCCGTAGATGGGCAGCCACGGCCCGTGGAGCACCCCCCGGTTGATGAACACGCCGCCCTGGACGAAGCCGATGGTCACCTCCCACACCCAGCCGAACACGGCGAAGATGAAGTACATCAGGATCAGGGAGGTGATGGCGTAGTGCCGGTCATAGTTGAGGTGGACGGCCTTGCTCCGCTTCTCTTTGGCGGGCCGGGGGAACAGGCGGGCCGGGTACGCCCTGCCCTCCAAGACATCCTCGTAGGCGGCCGCCCGCTGGCGGAGGATGGACTTCTCGTTGAACTCCTCCTCCAGCTTGCCGGAATAGAGGGACACGCCGAAGTTAACGGCCACAAAATGGCGGAAGCCCCTGTCCCGGGAGATGGGGTCGCTGAGGTCCGCCGCCCGCAGGGTCTCGATGTCGGGATAGGCGTCCACCAGCGCCTCCCGGGAGGGATGCTCATAGAGGCAGCCGTCGTTCAGCAGCTCCGCGCCCTCCACGCCGGCGGCTTTGGCCTGGCCGCGGAGTTCCCCATACCAGGCGCCGAAGAAGGCGGCCTCATAGGGGGCGGAGAAGAACAGCTGAGACAGGCCGAAGGTCAGGACGGACAGGATGTGCCAGCCCAGGAAGGTGATCTGGTTGACAAAGCACTCCCACTTGTGGCCCTTCATCATCCTCCGGGAGAGGGTGATGGCCTCCAGCGGCCTGATCGAGGGGTCCTCCGCCAGGATGTAGGGCACCATGTAATAGGAGTAGTACTTGATGATCCCGCCCACCACGGTGAGGCTCCACAGGAAGTGGAAGAGGCTGGTGAGCATGAGGGTCACCGCCGGGTTGAGCCAGCGCCGGTTTTTGAACAGGAAGCGGAAACGGCTGAAGGGGGTCTTGTCATAGTGCTGGCTCTCCAGGGTCAGGCGGCGGAGCACCACCAGATAGTTCCGCTTGACGAACATCCACACGAGGAAGTGGAAGACCAGGGCCAGGCCGATGAGGAGCATCACCGCCCCGCTGCCCGACTTGGCCACCGAGTGGAGGCCCACGATCAGGATGGCCAGGAACTTTCCGGAGGCCGCCCCGTTCACCAGGGAGGCGAACACCCCCCGGCTCGTACCGAACACCTGCCCCAGGGGGCCGTCGGACTGCTCAGGGGCATCCTCCCCCGCGCCCGCCCGCTGGAAGATGTCCAGCAGGGCGGAGTACAGGTCCACGTCCCCGTTGGCGGCTCCTCCCACCGTGGTGGCGATCTGATCCCCCTCCGTCTGCTGCGCCTGATCCAGGCTGCTCATGGTCGCCAGGGACAGGCTGCCGGTGAACTCCACGCCCAGCATGGCCGCGATGAGGCAGGCCGCCACCAGCAGGGCATAGTGCCGTTTGACCACGCCTTTGGCGCGCTCTTTCAATGCGCCGCGCTCCATAACGGGACCTCCTTTACGGGGCTTTTCGCTTATTCGATATTATACCGCCGGACAGGAAAAAAAGCAAGAGGAGGGCGGCCGCGCTGCCTCCCGTCCCGGTCAGACGGCCCGCTCCATGATCCACACCGGCCGGGCGTCCTCTCCCAGGAGGGTATCCCACCGCAGATCGGCAAAGCCCATGGCCGTCCAGAAGGCGTGGCCCGCCTTGTTGTCCAGCAGGCAGGCCAGCCGCACCCGGTCGAAGCCGGCCTCCTTCGCCGCCGCCAGCAGGGCGCTGACGATGGCCCGCCCGTTCCCCTGCCGCCGGAGCTCCGGCTCCAGGAGGAACAGCCCGACATACAGCGTCCTGGGCCGGGGATATCCCTCCACCACATCCAGGACGGCCCGGGGCGCGCCCTCCCGCCGCAGGGCCAGGAAATGCTTCTGGGAGGGGGCGCATTTGGGGGGCAGAGCGGCCAAGTCCCGCCGCAGGCTGTCCGCCGTAACCGTCCAGCCCCCCAGGGCGAAGAAGTCCGCGCACCGCTCCTCCAGCGCCAGCACGCCGCTGAAGTCCTCCTCCGTCACAGGCCGGACCTCCCAATCCGCCAGCCGGGCGGCGAGGCCCTGGGGCAGAGGCACGTCGGGCAGTTCGATCTTGGTGCCCACGCACCGGTTGATGGGGACGCCCTGGGCGTGGAACTTCTCCTCGTAGTCGGTCATGATGCCCTGAACGCCGGCCGCGTGGAGGTCCCGCGTCACCTGGGACAGTTCAAATCCCGCCTTGGGAAACTGGAACAGGGACCACTCGAACAGGGCGCGGTTGTCGGTCTTGAAGCGGATCTCCCCGCCGTCCCGCAGCACCTCCCGGTAGCTCCGGAGGAAGTTCTGGTGGGTGAGCCGCCGGGGGGCGTGCTTCACCGAGGGCCAGGGGTCGCAGAAGTTGATGTAGATCAGGTCCACCTCGCCGGGGGCGAAGCAGTCGGACAGGGCGGCCGCGTCCCCGTCGATGAAGAACACGTTGGCGAGCCCCGCGTCCCTGCACCGCTCCATGGCGGTGACCATGGCGTCGGGCACCCGCTCCACCGCCACATACAGGTCCTCCGGGTGGGCGGCGGCGGTCCCGGCGGTGAAGCGCCCCTTGCCGCAGCCCAGCTCCAGCCGGAGGGCCTTCGCGTCCGGCTTCAGCTCCCGCCACCTGCCCCGCATACCGGCGGGGTCCCTGACCCAGAGGGCGGCGCAGGCCTCCATCCGGGGGTCCAGGTTCTTCTTTTTTCGCATCCGCATCAAAATCACCTCGTCGGGTCTTAAGTTATCATAGCGGGATGGAAAGGTCAAGAAAAACCCGAGATTGACAACTTCCTCCAAGTCGGGTATGATGGGGAAAAGAGCGCCGGACCGGCGCGGACAGAAAAGGAAGGGGATCGCAATGGCAAAAGAGGAGACCGGGCGCAGGCCCCGCATGGGCTTCCGGCTCAAGCTGATCCTGGGGATCGCCGCCGTCATCGCCGTGGGGGCGGGCGGCCTGCTGATCGGCCTGGGGTTCGGCAGGGAGGCCGAACCCGTCATCACCAGCGAGCTGCTGGGCCAGCAGCTCCAGTCCGTCCAGGAGCTGGTGAGCGTGGACTACCACTACACCAATATGGGCAAGTATGAGAACCAGCTGGACTTCTACGGCTGGAAGGTCCCCTTTACAAGCAAGAGCTTCATCGTCTCCTACGACGGGACCATCAAGGCCGGGGTGGATCTGAGCCAGGCCAGGGCAGACGTGAACCAGGCCGCCAAAACGGTGACCGTCACCCTGCCGGAGAGCAGGATCATCTCCCACGAGATCCCGGAGGACACCATCGAGGTCTTTGACGAGAACGACAACCTGTTCAACCACATCACCATCGACGACTACACCGGCTTCGCCCACGACCAGAAGGCCGCCGTGGAGCAGAAGGCCATCGACAACGGCCTGCTCACCGCCGCCACCGAACAGGCCCGGGAGGCCGTGGATACCCTGCTGCGCCTTATGCCGGGAATGGACAAGTACGCCTTGACGGTGAAATAAAACGGGCAAGAGAGCGCCCGGCCCCCAGAGGGGCCGGGCGCTCTTTCTGCACTTTTTGAAGGGAAACAGTTCATTCCGCGTGGTAGTCCGGTCCCTCAAAGGCATTGAAGAAGCAGGAGCGGGTGTTCTTCGCCCCAAAGCTCCACCCGTCATGCCAGCAATGCGTTTCGTTCCCATCCTCGTCATGGGTGATATAATTCCCGCCGGGGAACTTGCCGCTGAGCTCCAGGCAGTAGGGCGCGCCCTGATAGAACAGAGCGTCGCTGTCCGCCGGGTCCTCCTCTGGGCAGGGGAGCACCGTCAGGGACAGCCGGTAGCCGTCCTGTTCCCCCGACATGGTGTAGGCGCCCTCCTCCAGCACGGTGTCGGTGACGTCCTCCCGTCCCTCGACAGGGCCGTACTGATAGTACAGGATGAGCCTGCCGTCCTCCTCCCGCAGTTCCGCGCCGGCCACGTCGCTCGGCTCCACGACCGTCTGCTCGCCGGAGGCGATCTTCTCCGGGTCAGGGACCGCAAAATTCCCTTCGGCGTCAAACACCTCACCGTAGGCAAACCGGCCCAGCACGATCCGGCCATACCCGTCGATTTTCAGCGCCCCGGCGGCGAAAGCCGTGCCCACCAGCGCCAGACACAGGGCCGCCGCGATGAGCGCCGCGCGCAGGATATGGGGCCTTTTGGCCGCCGTCCGCTCCGGCAGTTTCTCCAGCCGCTCCGCCAGCCTGTCCTCAAACCCCTCGGGCAGGGGGCAGTCCTGGGATCTGGCCCGCTCTCTCATTGTTTCATCGAATCGTTCCATGTTCAGTCCTCCTTCAACAGTTCTTTCAGTTGTTCCCGCGCCCGGCTCAGCCGGGACTTTACCGTGCCCACAGGCACGTTCAGGCATTTGGCGATCTGCTCCACCGTCATGTCCTCGTAGTAGAACAGGGTCACCGCGATCCGCCGGTCCTCCGGCAGCGCCCGCACCGCCTCCCACAGATCGTCGTACCGGCGGTCCCCGGCGGCGGGGGCCCCGGCCTCGGGCAGGTCCTCCAGATAGAGCACCCGGCTGTCCCGCCGGCGCTGGGCATAGGCGCGGTTGACGGCGATCCTCACCAGCCACGCCCTGACCGCGGATCGGTCCCGGAGGCGGCTGATGTTCTCCCAGGCGGCCAGCACCGCCTCCCCCACCGCGTCCTCGGCGGCGGCGTCGCTGTCCAGGATGGCCCGGGCCGCCCGGAACATGGACCTGCCGTGCGCCGTCACCGCCGCGGAGAACTCCTCTTTCGACCAGTTCAAACCGGCCCCGCCTCCCTTCTGTCTGTCGTCCGGACGTCATATAGATGCCCCGGAAGGCCAAAAGGTTCCCCATTGCACAAAAAATCCGCCAAAACTTTTTTGCAATTTTGCAATCTTCCACTTGCAAAATCCGCTTCGCCGATGTAGAATACCTTAGCACACGACTCTATCACTTTCAATGAGGAAAGGATTTGACAAAGATGTCTATTCAAAACAAGTACCTGCTGTCCGTGCTGGACGGGCTGAAGGCCCGCAACGCCCACGAGCCCGAGTTCCTCCAGGCCGTCACCGAGGTGCTGGAGTCCCT
>CANRFU010000085.1 GCA_947629975.1 uncultured Oscillospiraceae bacterium
TACCGGGCGGCGTCCACGCTGATCTCGTCCAGCAGGTCGTGGAGGGCGATGGCCTTGCCGGTGCGCTTGGACATGCGCACGGGCTTGCCGTCCTGGAGCAGATTCACCAGCTGCATGAGCACGATGACCAGCCGGTGGGAGCCGTCCAGCCCCAGCCCGTCCAGGGCGGCCTGGAGGCGGGCCACATGGCCGTGGTGATCGGCCCCCCACACGTTGATGACCAGATCGAACTTCCGCTCCTCGAACTTGTTGCGGTGGTAGGCGATATCGGCGGCGAAATAGGTGTAGAACCCGTTGGCCCGGCGGAGCACGTCGTCCTTCAGGTCCAGCTTGTCCACCTGTTCCTTTGTCTTGCCCTCGGCCATATACTTCTGCTTCAAAAGGCCGGTGGTGTCCAGCCACAAGGCCCCGTCTTTCTCATAGGTCCAGCCCTTTTGGGTGAGCAGGTCCACCGTCTCGGCCACATAGCCGGACTCGTGGAGCTCCGACTCGAAGAACCACTGGTCGTACTCGATGCGGTATTTTTTCAGGTCGGCCTGCATTTTGGGGATGTTCCGCTCCAGGCCAAAGGCGGCCATGGCGTCCAGGGCCTCCTCCTCCCGGTCCCGGTACCGGTCGCTGTACGTCTCATAGAAGGCCTGGGCCAGCTCCCTGATGTCGTCCCCGTGGTAGCCCTCCTCGGGGAAGGGATAGCTGTCCTCTCCGTCCAGCAGCTGCATGTACCGGGCGTAGATGGACACGGCGAACTTGTGGATCTGGTTGCCCGCGTCGTTGACGTAGAACTCCTTCCAGGCGTCGTACCCCGCCCGCTTGAGCACGTTGGCCAGGGTGTCCCCCAGCACGCCGCCCCGGGCGTTGCCCATGTGCATGGGCCCGGTGGGGTTGGCGGAGACGAACTCCACCATCACCTTTCTGCCCGCGCCCGCGTCGGACGCGCCGTAGGTCTCCGGGGCGGCCTCCACGGCGGCCAGCACCTCCCCGTACCACCGGGGGGCGTAGAAGAAATTCAGAAAGCCGGGGCCGGCCATCTCCGCCCGGGCGAAGAAGGTGCCCTCCAGCTCCAGATTGTCCAGGATGATTTGGGCGATGGCCCTGGGGGCCATGTGCAGCGCCCTGGCCCCCGCCATGGCGAAGGAGGAGGCGAAGTCGCCGTTTTTGCTGTCCTTGGGCACCTCCACGGTGCCTCTGATGGTCTGGCCGGCGGGGAGCAGGCCCGCGGCGGCGGCCCGCTCGTAGGCGCTCTGGGTCAGCTGGGCCACCTGATCCCGGGCGGCCTGGATGAGATTTGACATGGTGATGTGCTCCTTTTCCGCACCCGTCACTGGGGCAGGGCGGGGTTCTTTTTCACGCTCATGCGGAACAGGTTCTGCCCCGCCAGCAGGTTGTCGATCTCAATGGCGTAGTCGATCTCCAGATCGCCGCCCTTATCATTCACGGTGGAGCGCATCCGGCGGGTGTTCACCCCGATGGACAACGCCCCGTAGGGAGTCTCGTACATGGACAGGTGGCGGCGGCCCTCCTCGAATACCATCTGGGAGTTGATGCTGCCCTCCCGCAGCAGGGTGACTTTGCCGCCGTCGATGAGCAGACTGGTGGTGGTGCCCTCCAGCCCGGTGAGCTCGCTCTCCTGATAGGAGATGGAGTATTTGCCGCGGCCCTCCCGCTTCAGGGTGCCGGAGGTGACCAGCTCCATCTCGTCCGGGGAGTTTTCGGCGTATATCTGCTTGCCTTTGATGGAGATAATGACGTTATCGGCGCACATGGCGCGATCCCCCTTTCCAATGGGATGTGGCGCTTCGTGTTGCATTTGGAGCGTATATGGATTCAGTACCGGGTGATGTCGATCCGCTCCACCTCCGCGGACACGTCCTCCCCCAGGAAGATGGAGGCCAGGGCGGCGAAGTCCTCGGTGGAGTCACTGACGTAATAGCGGCGGCGGCCCGCGTCAGGCCGGCCCGCCCGGAGGCCGTCCCGGTCCAGCCGTTCGGCCACCCAGTGGGCGCACTGGGCCCCCACGTCGATGAGGGCTACGTCCGGCCCCATGTACGCGCCCACGATATCCTTCAAAAGGGGATAGTGGGTGCAGCCCAGGATCAGGGCGTCCACCCCCGCCTCCTTCACCGGGGCGAGGTATTCGCCCACCACCTGTTCCGCCACGGGATCTTCCGGCTGGAAGCGGCCGTTTTCCACCAGGGGCACCAGCAGGGGGCAGGCCCTGGCCGTCACCTCCGTGCCGGGGCGGAGGGCCTCGATGGCCCGCTCATAGGCCCCGGAGCGGATGGAAGCCCGGGTGCCGATGAGGCCCACTTTCCCGTTGAGGGTCCCCCGGGCGGCGGCGCAGGCGGCGGGTTCCACCACGCCGAAGACGGGCATATCGTTTTCCTGCCGGAGGATATCCAGGGCGGTGGCGGATACGGTGCCGCAGGCGATGACGATGGCTTTGGGGCCGAAGGAGCGGAGAAAGGCCACGTCCTGCCGGGCGTAGCGGATGATGGTGTCTTTGGAGCGCCCGCCGTAGGGTACCCGGCCGGTGTCGCCGAAGTAGACCAGGTCCTCCTCCGGCATGAGCCGGGCCAGCTCCCGCAGGGCGGTGAGGCCGCCCAGCCCGGAGTCGAACACGCCGATGGGCCGCGGATCCATGGGACTCCTCCTCTCCTTGTGGATGAAACTAAGCTATTATATGCTATCCGCGCTCCAAAAACAAGAGCAATTTTATAAATTGCGGCGCGGGACAAAATGGCGCGCTTTTCCCCTTGCGAAACGCTGAAAAACGTGCTATACTACACTCCTGCCGCTGAGAAGGGGGGGAGTCCCGTGGCAAAAGCGTCCCAGAAGCAGATCGCCGCCAACCGCAAGGCGTTCCACGACTATTTCATCGAGGACAGGTTCGAGGCGGGCATCGAACTGGCTGGCACCGAGGTCAAGTCTATCCGCCTGGGGAACGTGAACCTGAAGGACTCCTTCTGCGCGGTGAAGGACGGGGAGATGATGCTGTACGGTATGCACGTCTCTCCCTATGAGAAGGGCAATATCTTCAACAAGGATCCCCGCCGCACCCGGCGGCTGTTGCTTCACAAAAAGGAGATCATGCGCCTGAACGCCAAAGTGCAGCAGGACGGCTACGCCCTGATCCCCCTGTCGCTGTACTTCTCCGGCCCCAGGGTAAAGGTGGAACTGGCCCTGGCCAAGGGCAAAAAGCTCTACGACAAGCGGGAGGACGCCGCCCGGCGGGACGCCAAACGGGAGATGGACCGGGCCTCCCGGGGACGGTACTGACATCAGATAAGGAGGACACGGATATGGCGCAGAATCCAGTGGTGACCATCGAAATGGAGAACGGCGCCGTGATGAAGGCGGAGCTCTACCCCGACATCGCGCCCAACACGGTGAACAATTTCATCTCCCTGGTGAAAAAGGGCTTTTACGACGGCGTCGTCTTTCACCGGGTGATCCCCGGCTTCATGATCCAGGGGGGAGATCCCCAGGGCGTGGGGACCGGCGGCCCCGGTTACTCCATCCGGGGCGAGTTCGATCAGAACGGGTTCCGCAACGGCCTGCGCCACACCACCGGCGTGCTGTCCATGGCCCGGACCATGATCCCCGACTCCGCCGGCAGCCAGTTCTTCATCATGGTGGACGACGCACCCCATCTGGACGGGGCCTACGCCGCCTTCGGTAAGGTGATCGAGGGGATGGACGCGGCCCTGGCCATCGCCCGCGCCCCCCGGAACATGATGAACGATATGCCCAGGACCCCTCAGCGGATGAAGAAGGTCACAGTGGACACCTTCGGCGTGGACTACCCCGAGCCGGAAAAAATCTGAATTGTTTTTCTCGGCCAGGGCTTGCGCCCTGGCCTCAGGGGGGCGTACTGGTTTCGACGGGGATGAAGAAGCGGGATAAGCGGGTGGCGGCGCCCAGCCGCCTTAAAATGGGCAATTATAAATTAAAGAACAACGATAACGTCGTTCTCGCCGCTGCTTAAATAGCGGCCGTCCCGGGCGGAAGGGCCACGAGCCGTCCGGGGCGTGAAATGAGTGGCGTCCGTGAGTCCGGAAAGAGTTGACCGGGCCATGCATCATGACTCTACCGACTCCCTGAGTGTGGCGGTCCACGCCTGGGGAAGGGAATGGAAATGACCGCCTGCACCCGGAGAAAGTCCCGTGGAATCATTTTCGGACAGGGGTTCGATTCCCCTCGCCTCCACCACGTCGGAGCAAGCTGCGTATCGCTTGCTCCGGCGTTTTTTTGCGCTGGAGCGCGCTCGCTCCGCTGCTCATCATTTCCCCACAAAGCCAGAGGGCGGCTTTGCGGGGGCCCCGGTTTCCCGTATCTTCTTTTTGTACCGCTCCCGTTGGCCGTCTCACCCTTCGGTGATCAAAATGTCCGGCGGAAGTGGATCCCGCCTCAGCCGGGGCGTTGCTCCGCAAAACGCTCGTGACGGTGCACCCGCGCCATCCTGACCGCCGCCTCCGGTCTGCTTCCGCCCTTTGCCGGCGGGGAGGCCCCCTTGAGGGCGCGATATTTGGTCTACACAAACCGAACGGTATGTGATATGATATCTTTTGTCTCAGGCGCCGCCGGTCTGGCCGCGCCATCCTGAAAGAGAGAGGCGAGGGAAATTGAGAGGTTTGGAATCCAACAAGACCAAGATCCGCCACCGCATTTTCACCGAGATTGCCCGGGCCGCCTATGAGGGTGGGGATATCGCGAAGGAGATCGAGCGCCTGCCCTATAAGATCATCCCCGGCGAGGTGGCCACCTACCGGGAGAGCATCTTCCTGGAGCGGGCGGTGGTGGGCGAGCGGCTGCGCCTGGCCATGGGCCTGCCCCTGCGCACCCTGTCCGAGCAGTGCGAGCTCAGCGACGGGGTCAGCGAGAGCGCCATCGCGGAAAAATACTATGTGCCGCCTCTCATCAACGTCATCAAATTTGCCTGCAACAAGTGCCCGGAGAAGCGGGTGCTGGTGACCAACGGCTGCCAGGGCTGCCTGGAGCACCCCTGTCTGGAGGTGTGCCCCAGGGGGGCCATCTCCATGGCGGGCGGCAGGAGCGTCATCGACGAGTCCAGGTGCGTCAAGTGCGGCCGCTGCGCCGACGCCTGCTCCTACAACGCCATCATCAAGCAGGAGCGGCCGTGCTCCGCCGCCTGCGGCATGGGGGCCATCCACTCCGACCAGTACGGCCGGGCGGAGATCGACCAGGACAAGTGCGTCTCCTGCGGCCAGTGCCTGGTAAGCTGTCCCTTCAGCGCCATCTCGGACAAGGGGCAGATCTACCAGACCATCATGGCCATCAAGAGCGGCGTGCCGGTGTTCGCCGCCATCGCCCCCGCCTTCATCGGCCAGCTGGGGCCCCATATGACCACCGACAGGATCCGGGGGGCCTTCAAGGCGCTGGGCTTTGCCGACGTGGTGGAGGTGGCCATAGGGGCGGACATCTGCACCCTTCAGGAGGCGCAGGACTTTTTGGACGAGGTCCCGGCGAAAAAGCCCTTCATGGCCACCTCCTGCTGCCCCGCCTGGGCCATGATGGCCAAAAAGATGTTCCCCACGCTGGCGGAGAACATCTCCATGGCCCTGACCCCCATGACCCTCACCGCCCGGATGATCAAGAAGAACAAGCCGGGCTGCAAGGTGTGCTTCATCGGCCCCTGCGCCGCCAAAAAGCTGGAGGCCAGCCGCCGCACCGTCCGCTCCGACGTGGACTTTGTGCTCACCTTCGAGGAGGTGCTGGGCATGTTCGACGCCAGGGGCATCGAGGCGGAGCACATCACCGACCTGTCGCCGCTGGACCAGTCCACCGGCGACGGGCGGGGCTTTGCCGTCAGCGGCGGCGTGGCCCGGGCGGTGGTCAACGCCATCAGGCGCATCGACCCCGGCAGGGAGGTCAAGGTGGCCAACGCCAACGGGCTGCCCGAGTGCAGGAAGATGCTCCAGCTGGCCAAGGCGGGCAAGTACGACGGCTATCTGCTGGAGGGCATGGGCTGCCCCGGCGGGTGCGTAGCCGGAGCCGGTACCATCCAGAGCGTACAGAAGGGGATCCAGGCGGTGGGCCAGGGGGTAGCCGCGGCGGAGAACCAGTGCATTATGGACAGCCCCTATCTGCACTATCTGCCCCTGATCGAGGAGCGGCCGGAACCGGCGGCGGAGAGGTGATGTGCTGTGAAAACGGATCTGTTTGAGAGGCGGCTGGGACCCTGCCGGGAGGAACTCAAGTCCCTGTTCTTCTCCATTTACGGCCCGGACGAGGGGGCCTGGTCCTATTTCCTGACCATGCTGGAGCGGGCGCTGGGGGAGCGCAAGGCCCCTCTGCGCCGCATGGATGAGAGGCGGCTGGCCGACCCCGGCTGGAAGCGCTCCAACAGGCTGCTGGGGATGATGCTCTACCCGTCCTGCTTCGGCGGGACCCTGGAGGGGGTGCGGCAGAAGCTGGGCTATCTGAAGGAGTGCGGGGTGAACTATCTCCACCTGATGCCCCTGCTGGACTCCCCCAGGGGCAAGAGCGACGGCGGCTACGCCGTGTCCGACTTCCGCCGGGTCCGGCCCGACCTGGGAACCATGGACGACCTGGAGCGGCTGGCGGACTCCTGCCGGCGGCGGGGCATCTCCCTGTGCCTGGACTTCGTCATGAACCACACCAGCGAGGAGCACCCCTGGGCCAAAGCCGCCCGGGCGGGGGATCCGGCGGCCCGGGCCAGGTACTTCTTCTATGACAGCTGGTATATCCCCGAGATGTTCGAGCGGACGGTGCCCCAGGTGTTCCCCACCACCGCGCCGGGGAACTTCACCTATCTGGAGGACTGTAAGCAGATCGTCATGACCTCCTTTTATCCCTTCCAGTGGGATCTGAACTACGCCAACCCCATGGTGTTCAACGATATGACGGAGAACCTGCTCTATCTGGCCAACCGGGGGATCGACGT
>CANRFU010000086.1 GCA_947629975.1 uncultured Oscillospiraceae bacterium
ACCTTGGCGTAGCAGCCGCCCTCGAAGTTGAACACGCCGTTGTCGTCCCAGCCGTGCTCGTCGTCGCCGATCAGCAGACGCTTGGGATCGGTGGACAGGGTGGTCTTGCCGGTGCCGCTGAGGCCGAAGAAGATGGCGGTGTTCTCGCCGTTCATGTCGGTGTTGGCGGAGCAGTGCATGGCGGCGATGCCTTTTAACGGCAGATAGTAGTTCATCATGGAGAACATGCCCTTCTTCATCTCGCCGCCGTACCAGGTGTTGATGATGACCTGCTCGCGGCTGGTGATGTTGAAGACGACGGCGGTCTCGGAGTTGAGGCCCAGTTCCTTGTAGTTCTCTACCTTGGCCTTGGAGGCGTTGTAGCAGATGAAGTCGGGCTTGAAGCTCTTCAGCTCCTCCTCGGTGGGCTGGATGAACATGTTCTTCACGAAGTGGGCCTGCCAGGCCACCTCCATGATGAAGCGGATGGCCATGCGGGTGTCGGGGTTGGTGCCGCAGAACACGTCCATCACATAGAGCTTCTTGTTGGACAGCTCCTTGACGGCGATCTCCTTGCAGGCCTCCCAGGTCTCCTGGGTGACGGGCTTGTTGTCGTTTTTGAACTCGTCGCTGGTCCACCACACGGTGTCCTTGGAGTTCTCGTCCATGACGATGAACTTGTCCTTGGGGGAGCGGCCGGTGTACACGCCGGTCATCACGTTGACGGCGCCCAGCTCGGTCAGCTGGCCCTTGTCATAGCCCTCGAGGGAGGGATCCATCTCCGCCTCGAAGAGATATTCATAAGAGGGATTATAAACGACTTCCTGAATGCCGGTGATGCCCAACTTTTCCAGACCGTAAGTTTCCATAGTTTTTCCTCCTCATTGGATTTGTGGCAAAACGGGCGTCCGCTCTCTCCGACAGACGCCCGAAGGGCGTGCGTCCAAAGGATGGGCCGGTGGAGAGCCAACCTCCACCACCTGCAGTATACCACGCCTTTTCATAAAATGTTATGGCAATTTTGCCGATTTTGTTAAAAAATGCGCAAAATCAGCATTTTGACCAACAAAAGCGGGAAAAGGCGAAAAAAGCCCGGCCCCGGCTATGCAAAATCACCAACCGGCGGTTTACGGCTGCCAAAAGAAGGGACTGAAACGCCGGAAAAGACCCCACAGGGATCCGGAGAAGCCCGCCGGGACATGAGAAAACCCCGCCCTCGTGAGAGGACGGGGAAATCCGCATTGTGTACTCGCTTACTCAGCGGCGATGGCGCCAACGGGGCAGACGCCCTCGCAGGCCCCGCAGTCAACGCAGGCGGCGGCGTCGACGGCGGCCTGATTCTCCAGAGTGATCGCGCTCACAGGGCAGGTATCCACACAAGCGCCGCAGGCAATGCAGTCGGAACTAACAACGTGTGCCATGTAGTTACACCTCCAACATTAGAATAGGGTAGGTTATGTCTCGGACCATCCTCACTGTAGCACATCTCTGCGGAAAATGCAATAAGGAATTTTTTACTGCCCGACGTATAAAACCGGCTGATTTTTCCCATCCTTTCCATTGATGTCATTTTCGGGAGTGAGTCCTGTGGAACGGATCGGATTTTTCCAGCGCCTTCGCGGCCTTTTTATGGCGAACAGCAGCGGGCAGTCCCCCAGGGATGCCGCCGGTTACGGCGGCGGGGAGTACCAGACCGCCTATCAGGAGCGGCCCCGGCCCAGGGAAAACCCGGAGACCCGCCTCACCGACCGGTATTCCCGGGATCTGACCCGGCTGGCCTCGGCGGGGGCGCTGGACCCCCTGGTGGGCCGGGAGCAGGAGGTGGCCCGGGTGGTACAGATCCTGACCCGCCGCACCAAGAACAACCCCGCCCTCATCGGAGAGCCGGGGGTGGGCAAGACGGCGGTGGCCGAGGGCCTGGCCATGCGGATGGCCGCCGGGTCGGTGCCCAGGCCCCTTCAGGGGAAGCGGCTGCTGTCCCTGGACCTGGTGGCCATGGTGGCGGGCACCAAATACCGGGGCGAGTTCGAGGAGCGCATCAACCAGGTCCTGGCGGAGGTGCGCCGCGCCGGCAACGTGATCCTGTTCCTGGACGAGCTGCACAACATCGTGGGGGCGGGATCGGCGGAGGGGGCCATCGACGCCGCCAACATCCTTAAGCCCGCCCTGAGCCGGGGGGAGATCCAGGTGGTGGGGGCCACCACCAGCGAGGAATATCGCAAGTATATCGAGAAGGACGCCGCCCTGGAGCGCCGCTTCCAGCCGGTGAAGGTGGCGGAGCCCACCCCGGAGCAGGCCCTGGACATCCTGCGGGGCCTCCGCCGCCGGTACGAGGAGCACCACGGGGTGGAGATCGGGGACGAGGCCCTCTCCGCCGCGGTGGAGCTGTCCCGCCGGTATCTGCCCGACCGCTATCTGCCCGACAAGGCCATCGATCTCATCGACGAGGGGGCGGCCCGCCTGCGGATGGAAAAGGAGACGCCCCCGGCCCTCCGGGCCCTGTCCGACCGGGTGGAGCAGGCGGCCAGGGACAAGGCCAGGGCCGTGGAGAGCCAGGACTTCGAGCGGGCCGCCGTCCTCCGGGACGCGGAGGCCGATTTCCGCCGGGAGCTGGACCGGAAGCAGAGCCGGCAGAAGGGGAGCGGCCCCCGCCGCCTGGGGCGGGAACAGGTGGCGGCGGTGCTGTCCCAGTGGACGGGTATCCCGCTGGAGTCCATCACCAAGGGGGAGGCCCGCCGCCTGCTGGAGCTGGAGAGCGAGCTCCACCGCCGGGTGGTGGGCCAGAACCGGGCGGTGTCCGCCGTGGCGGCCGCCATCCGCCGGGGCAGGGTGGGCCTGAAGGAACCCGACCGGCCGGTGGGGGTGTTCCTGTTCCTGGGACCCACCGGCGTGGGCAAGACCGAGCTGTGCCGGGCGCTGGCCGCCGCCCTTTTCGGCAGCGAGGACGCGGTGCTCCGGTTCGATATGTCCGAGTATATGGAGAAGCACGCCGTGTCCCGGCTGGTGGGTTCGCCCCCCGGCTACGTGGGCCACGAGGAGGGGGGCCAGCTCACCGAGCAGGTCCGCCGCCGGCCCTGGTCGGTGGTGCTGTTCGACGAGATCGAGAAGGCCCACGACGACCTGCAGAACATCCTCCTCCAGGTGATGGAGGACGGCCAGCTCACCGACGGCCAGGGGAGGAAGGCCGATTTCCGCAACACGGTGGTGGTGATGACCTCCAACGTGGGGGCGCGGAGGATGGTGAGCAAAGCGCCTCCCATGGGCTTTGCCGGGGGAGAGCCGGAGTCGGAGCGCCGGAAGGAGGTCATAGCCGAGCTGAGGCAGCGCTTCAAACCGGAGTTCCTCAACCGGCTGGACGAGGTGATCCTGTTCGACCGGCTGGAGCGGGAGGATTTGGAGCGCATCGCGGACAAGCTGCTGGGCGGCGTGAAGGGCCGGCTGTCCGCCCTCGGGGTGGAGCTGGAGGCCGAGCGCGGCGCGGTGGCCCTGCTGGCCGATACCGGCACCGAGCGGGAGCAGGGGGCCAGACCGATCCGCCGCACGGTGCGCCGGCGGGTGGAGGAGCCCGCCGCCGACCTGCTGCTGTCCCGGCAGGTGGCGGCGGGGGATGTGCTGTGCCTGGCCGTGGAGGACGATCATCTGGTGCTGAGGCCGGAGAAGCGGCAGGTGTGAGGAGCGGTTTCGTGGGGAGAGCGGGGGCGGCCCCGCTCTCCCCGAATTTTTCACAGAATCCCTATTGACATGATAGGATTTTTGCGGTATGCTCTACTGGACGCAGGGCGGGGCGGAGCGTACCGCCCATCGGCGCTATCTTATACGCAAAGGGGAGTTACCTTTGAGGATCTACGCGGACAACGCCGCCACCACTCAGACCAGCGAGCTGGCCCGCCGGGTGATGGTGGACACCATGGACCGGTACTGGGGCAACCCCTCCAGCCTGTACTCCTTCGGCCAGGAGGCGGCGGAGGTGCTGTATCAGGCCCGGTGCGATGTGGCCGCCTGCCTGGGCGCGAAGCCGGAGGAGATCTACTTCACCTCCGGCGGCTCCGAGGCGGACAACCAGGCCATCGTCAGCGCGGCCCAGCTGGGGAAGCGCAAGGGGAAGAACCACATCATCACCACCCCCATCGAGCACCACGCCGTCCTCCACACCGTGGAGAAGCTGGCCAAAGAGGGCTTCGAGGTTACCTACCTGCCCATGGACGAGAGCGGCATTGTGAAGGTGGAGGACGTGGCCGCCGCCATCCGGCCCGAGACGGCCCTGGTCACCGTCATGTTTGCCAATAACGAGATCGGGACCGTCCAGCCCATCGCCCGGATCGGCGCCCTGTGCCGGGAGAAGGGCGTGGTCTTCCACACCGACGCGGTCCAGGCCGCCGGCCATCTGGCCATCGATGTGGAGGAGATGAACATTGACATGCTGTCCCTCTCCGGCCACAAGTTCCACGGCCCCAGGGGAGTCGGGGCGCTGTACGTCCGCAAAAAGGTGCCCCTGCTGTCCTTTATCCAGGGCGGCGCCCAGGAGCGGGGCCGCCGGGCCGGCACCGAGAACCTGCCCGCCATCGCCGGCATGGCCGCCGCCCTCACCGAGGCCTGCGCCCACATCGACGAGCACTACAAATACGTGTCCTCCCTGCGGGACGCCCTCATCGACGGGCTGTCCGCCATCCCCCACGGGGCGCTGAACGGGGCCAGGGCCCCCCGGCTCCCCGGCAACGTGAACTTCTGCTTCGAGGGCATCGAGGGGGAATCCCTGCTGCTGCTGCTGGACGACAAGGGGGTGTCAGCCTCCTCCGGCTCGGCCTGCACCTCCGGGTCACTGGACCCCAGCCATGTGCTGCTGGCCATCGGCCGGCCCCACGAGGTGGCCCACGGCTCCCTGCGGCTGACCTTGGACTATACCAACACCATGGAAGAAGTGAACGAGATCGTCGCCGCCGTGAAAGAGGTGGTGGACTATCTCCGCAATATGTCCCCCGTCTGGAAGGCTTTGGAGAAAGGAGAGCGCAAGTATGTTATATAGCGAAAAGGTGATGGACCACTTCCGCAACCCCCGGAACGTGGGCGAGATCCCCGACGCCGACGGCATCGGGGAGGTGGGGAACGCCAAGTGCGGCGACATCATGAAGATGTACCTGAAGATCGACGACGGCATCATCACCGACGTGAAGTTCGAGACCTTCGGCTGCGGCAGCGCCATCGCCACCAGCTCCATGGCCACCGAGCTCATCAAGGGCAAGCCGGTGGACGAGGCCCTGACCCTCACCAACCAGGCGGTGGTGGAGGCCCTGGACGGCCTGCCCGCCTACAAGCTCCACTGCTCCGTGCTGGCGGAGGAGGCCGTCAAGGCGGCCATCAAGGACTACTACGACAAGAACAACATCCCCTACAACCCCACGGATTTCTGCAATCAGGACTGTGACCACTGCTCCCTGGAACACTGAGCGCTTCGCCCCCCGGTCCCGGACCGGGGGGCTTTCCCATGCCCGCGCGGGAGGGCCGCGCGGCCTGCAAAAAATGACGCATATTCAACATGATGTGAATGAATATACAAATATGTGGAAATTTGCCCATAACTTCTGGGCAAAATTAGAATAATTATGCGAATTTGGGCTTGCAATCCCGGGACGGATGAGATATACTATGGCAAAATCCGGTCAGGGGCCGTTTTTCGCGGCCTGTTTTACCGAAAAAAGGAGCGATCTTCATGGCAGAAGTGAAAAAAGTGGTGCTGGCTTATTCCGGCGGCCTGGATACGTCTATTATTATCCCCTGGCTGAAGGAGAACTACAACGACCCTGAGATCATCGCCGTGTCCGGCGACGTGGGGCAGGGCACCGAGCTGGACGGCCTGGAGGAGAAGGCCATCAAAACCGGGGCCTCCAAGCTGTACATCGAGGACCTCACCGACGTGATGGTGGACGAGGTCATCATCCCCTCCATGATGATGGGGGCCAAGTACGAGGACTATCTGCTGGGCACCGCTTTTGCCCGGCCGGTCATCGCCCGCCGGCTGGTGGAGATCGCCAGGGCCGAGGGGGCCGACGCCATCTGCCACGGCTGCACCGGCAAGGGCAACGACCAGGTCCGCTTCGAGCTGGCCATCAAGCGCTTCGCCCCCGAGATGAAGATCATCGCCCCCTGGCGGGAGTGGTCCATCAAGGGCCGGGACGAGGAGATCGACTACGCCGAGGCCCACAACGTGCCCCTGAAGATCAGCCGTGAGACCAACTACTCCAAGGACAAGAACCTGTGGCACCTGTCCCACGAGGGCCTGGACCTGGAGGACCCCGCCAACGAGCCCCAGTACGACAAGCCCGGCTTCCTGGAGATGGGCGTGTCCCCCGCCATGGCCCCCAACGCCCCCGCCTATGTCACCCTGGACTTTGAGAAGGGCTGGCCCGTGGCCATCGACGGCGAGAAGATGAAGGCCAGCGACATCATCCGCAGGCTCAACGACTTGGGCGGCGCCAACGGCATCGGCCTGCTGGACATCGTGGAGAACCGGCTGG
>CANRFU010000087.1 GCA_947629975.1 uncultured Oscillospiraceae bacterium
TCAACGACCTGCTGGAGCCCTACCGGGGCCAGCCGGCCTTCGCCGCCCTCCGCCGCCTGCCCTATCTGTTCGGCGGCGCGGAGGTGCTGGACGAGGCGGAGGCCCTGGCGGGGGAGAGCCCCTGCCTCAATTACCTGCGCCGGCTGTATGAAAAGCTGACCGTGGCCGGCTGCGGGGAGTACATCCGGTTCGATCTGGGCCTGGTCCACCAGCTGGACTACTACACTGGCATGGTGTTCCGGGGCTATGTGGAGGGCGCCGGCGCGCCGGTGCTGTCCGGCGGCCGGTACGACAACCTGATGGAGCGCTTCGGCCGGAAGGCCGAGGCCACCGGCTTCGCGGTGGACGCCGACGCGGTGGCTGCCTGCCTGAACCAGACCGCCCCGGCCGCGGGGCGGCGGCTGCGAATCGCCCTGACCAAGGGGCGCATCCAGGAGAAGACGCTGGCCCTCTTTGAGCGGATGGGGCTGGACTGCGCTCCGGTGCGGGACCCTGGCCGGAGGCTCATCCTCTCAGTTCCGAATTACCCTCTGGACGTGGTGCTGGCCAAGGCCCCCGACGTCATCACCTACGTGGAGCACGGGGTGTGCGACTTAGGCGTCGTGGGCAAGGACACCATCCTGGAGAAGGGCGGCTCCTTCTACGAGGTGCTGGACCTGGGGTTCGGCAAGTGCCGCTTTGCCCTGGCCGTGAAGGAGGGGGCCGACTTCTACGGCACCTATAAGACCCGCCGGGCGGCCTCCAAATACCCCAACGTGGCCCGGGCCTTCTTTGAGAAGAAGGGCATGGACGTGGACATCATCAAGATCGAGGGCAGCGTGGAGCTGGCCCCCATCCTGGAGCTGGCCGACGGCATCGTGGACATCGTGGAGACGGGGGCCACACTCCGGGAGAACGGCCTTGCCGTGGTGGAGGACGTGGCGGCGGTGTCCGCGCGGCTCATCGTCAACACCGCGGCCATGAAGCTGAACAAAGACCGAATCACGGATTTTATCGGCAGATGCGAGGCCAATTTGGAGGAAACGGTATGATCACCATCATCAGAGCGGACGGCTCCGCCGAGCAGCGGCAGCTGAAGACCATGCGGTCCCGGGCGGCCGCCAAAAACGCGGACATCGAAAAGACGGTCAAGACCATCCTGGAGGATGTAAAGGAAAATAGCTTTTCAGCCGTTGAGAAATACAGCTTGCGGTTCGATTGTGCCGCCCCCTATGAGATCTCCGGGGAGACCATCGACGGGGCCTGTGCCTCCTGCCCGCCGGAGCTGATCCGGGCGCTGGAGCACGCCGCGAAAAATATCCGGGACTACAACGAAAAGCTGTTGGCGAAGTCCATGGAGTGGACCTCCCCTGACGGGGGGAAGGTGGGCCGGATCGTCCGGGGGCTCAGCCGGGTGGGCATCTACGTCCCAGGTGGCACGGCAGCCTATCCCAGCAGCGTGCTGATGAACGCCGTCCCCGCCAAAGTGGCCGGTGTAGAGGAGATCGTCATGGTCACGCCCCCCACCGAAAATTTGTCCGCCCCGGTGCTGGCGGCGGCGAAGATCGCCGGGGTGGACCGGGTCATCGCCGTGGGCGGGGCCCAGGCGGTGGCCGCCCTCACCTACGGGGCTGGCTTCATCCCCCGGGTGGACAAGCTGGTGGGGCCCGGCAACGCCTATGTGGCCGCCGCCAAGCGTCTGGCCTACGGGACCCTGGATATCGACATGGTGGCCGGCCCCTCCGAGGTGCTGGTCATCGCCGATGAGACCGCCGACCCCAAATTCGTAGCCGCCGACCTGCTGAGTCAGGCGGAGCACGACCGGCTGGCCTCCGCCGTGCTGCTCTCCGATTCGATGGAACTGGCCCAGGCGGTGGACGGGGAGATCGTCCGGCAGACGGGGTATCTCAGCCGGTCCGAGATCATGGAGGCCTCCCTCCGGGACTTCGGCTGCGCCATCGTGTGCGAGTCCCTGGACCGGTGCGTGGAGCTGGCCAACGACATCGCCCCGGAGCACCTGGAGATTGTCACGAAAGAGCCCAGGGCGCTGCTGCCTCAAATCAAAAACGCCGGGGCGGTGTTCCTGGGGGCCTGGACGCCGGAGCCCCTGGGGGACTATCTGGCGGGGCCGGACCACGTGCTGCCCACCAGCGGCACCGCCCGGTTCTTCTCGCCCCTGAGCGTGGACAGCTTTCTCAAGACCATGAGCGTGCTGGAGTTCGACCGGGCCTCCCTGGAGCCGCTGGCCCCGGAGATCACCGCCCTGGCGGAGTGCGAAAAGCTCACCGCCCACGCCAACTCCATCCGCGTCCGATTTGAATAAGGAGGAACCACCATGGACGTACCCATCTTCACGGCGGGGGAGAGGCCCCGGGCCTATGTCCTCTCCCGCAAGACCAAGGAGACCGAGATCGAGGCCAGTCTGTGCCTGGACGGGGGAGAGGTCAAAATCTCCACCGGCATCGGCTTCTTCGACCATATGCTCACCGCCCTGGCCTTTTACGCCGGGTGGGGCCTGGAGCTGTCCGCCAATGGCGATTTGGAGGTGGACGGCCACCACACGGTGGAGGATACGGGCATCGTACTGGGGCGGGCCTTCGCGGCGTCCCTGGGGAATAAAAAGGGAATCAAACGCTTTGGGACGGCCTTCGTGCCCATGGACGAGGCCCTGTGCCGCACGGTGCTGGACATCTCCAACCGTCCCTTCCTGGTGTTCGACGCCCCCATGCCCCAGCCCATGATCGGGGATTACGACTCCTGCCTGACGGCGGAGTTTATGCGCTCATTCGCCTTCAACGCCGGCGTCACCCTCCACCAGAGGTGCGAGTACGGCGCCAACGCCCACCACATCACCGAGGCCCTGTTCAAGTCCCTGGGGCTGGCCCTGAAGGAGGCCGCCCGGGTGGAGGGGACGGGGGTCACCTCCACCAAAGGCGCCCTCTGAACGTGCCGCGACAGGACGAGTGGTTGACATAAAATTAACAAAAACTTAATGAAATCAAGGCCGGAGATGCTTTCTCCGGCCTTGACGAATGTCTTCGGAAGTGGTTAAATGAAGGGTAATATAGCCATCATAGATTACGGCGCGGGCAATTTGAAGAGCGTGGCCAATGCGCTGCGCTATCTCGGCGTGGACAGCGCCGTCACCGACGACCCGGCGGAGCTGGAGCGGGCGGAGGCGGTCATCCTCCCCGGCGTGGGGGCCTTCCCCAAGGCGGCGGACAAGCTCCGGCGCAGGGGGCTGGACCAGGCCCTGGTCGCCCAGGCGGGGCGGAAGCCCATTCTGGGCATCTGCCTGGGGATGCAGCTGCTGTTCGACCGGGGCGAGGAGGTCCGTGACTGTGAAGGGCTCGGCCTTGTCAGCGGTCATGTGAGCCGGATCAAGACGGAGCTGAAACTGCCCCACATCGGCTGGAACAGCCTGACCTTTCCCAACTCGTCGCCCCTGTTCAAAGGGCTGGACGAGGGGACGTATGTGTACTTCGTCCACTCCTACTGCGGTCACGCCGCCAGGGAGGAGGATGTGCTGGCCCGGACGGATTACGGGGTCCCGGTGACGGCGGCGGTGGGGCGGAACGGGGTGTTCGGCTGCCAGTTCCACCCGGAGAAGAGCGGCGAGGCCGGATTGACCATTTTGCGGAATTTTGCGGAACTGAATCATTAGAGAGAAAGAGGCGGGAACGATGGACCAGAGGAACTCCGGGCAAGGCGGCAAGCGCCTGCAGAACACCGGGAGCGGACAGACTACTCCCCGTCGGCGGGACTATTTTGAAGGCCTCGGCAGCCAGGACTACCCTGGGAGCCGCGGCGCCCGGGAGAGCGTAGGCGGCGGGAGCGCCCCCGTCCACCGGGACGCCCGGGTCCGGCAGAGCGCCGGCGGGCGCG
Source organism: uncultured Oscillospiraceae bacterium (assembly GCA_947629975.1). Lineage (GTDB taxonomy): Bacteria > Bacillota > Clostridia > Oscillospirales > Oscillospiraceae > Enterenecus. Next base: position 3,865 of record CANRFU010000087.1, read on the forward strand.
GCGGCGGAAACCGCCGGAGCGGCGGGGACACGGGCGGCGAGTATATCCGTCCGTTGGCGCGGCTGCTGTTTTTCCCTGTTCAGCTGCTGTTTTTGGAGCTGGTGTTCCACCTCTATATGGCCACGCCCCTGAACTATTCCCCCATCTGGACGGTGTTCTCCCTGTCCGCCGGACTGATCCTGGCGGCGCTGACGCTGCCCTTCCCCCGGGCGGTGAATGGCGTGCTGATGAAGGTGTTTTCCATCCTGTTCCCGGTGCTCTATGTGGCGGAGATCGTGGCCAAGACCATCCTTCAGTCCTATTACCCCCTGAGCTTTCTGGGCACTGCCGCAGGCAACAAGCTTACCGACTACCTGGACGCCATCATCCCCACTGTGATCGCGACCCTGCCCGTCGCCATTGTCATGCTCGTCCCCGCCATTCTGCTGTTTGTGTTTGGCAGACAGTTCATGGGCTTCGACCGGTATGATGTAAAGCTGTCCGGTCTGGCAGTCGCGGCGGCGCTCATCCTCCACCTTGTGGGGCTGGGCGTAGTCCATCTGCTCTGGAAGGGCGATCTCACCCCCGCCCAACTCTACAACATGAATTCCAATATCGACGACCAGGTGGAGGAACTGGGCCTCTGGACCATGCTCCGCCTGGATGTGAAGCACATGATCTTCCCGCCCAAGAACAACCTTGACGACGACTTCACCCACCTGGGCCCCGGCTCCGTGACTCCCTCCAGCAGCGCTCCGGAGGGCAGCCCCGATCCCGGCGCTTCCCCGGATCCCGGAGCCTCTGAGACGCCGGAACCCACCCCGGTCATCGACACCTCCCCCAACGTGATGGACGTGGATCTTGCCGCCGTCGCCGCGGGCGCCAAAAACGACGACATCGCGTGGCTGGCCAACTACTTCAACAGCGTCACCCCCACTAACAAGAACAAATACACCGGCATGTTCAAGGGGTACAATGTGATCTTCTTCACCTTGGAGGGCTTCTCCGGCTATGCCATCGATCCGGAGCTGACCCCCACCCTCTACAAGCTCGCCCATGAGGGCTTCGTGTTCAACAACTTCTATACCGCCCTCCACTTCACCAGCACCTCCGGCGGCGAGTGCCAGAACCTGCTGGGCATCTATCCCAAAAACGGCAGTCCGGCTACGCTGCCCCACACAGGCGATCTGAAGACCAACCTCTATTTTTCCCTGGCCCAGCAGCTGGGCCGGGAGGGGTATCAGGTCCTGGGCTACCACCCCAACGGCAATATGTACAACCGGGAGAACTCCCACCCCAACCTGGGCTATTCCTGGCACCAGTTCGGCGCGGCCGAACGGAACGATCTGTCCCGTGGCAGCCTTCACGATTTTGACGGGCTGGACGTCAGCTCCAGCGGCAAGCTCAGCTGGCCCCAAAAGGACAGCGTGATGGTGGAGGCCAGCGTGGACGACTATATCAACAACGACCAGCCCTTCCACGTATACTATCTGACCATCAGCGGGCACATGCCCTATTCCGCCAACCGCGTGGTCACCCCCTATGAGGATACCGTCCGGGCGCTGCCCTACAGCGAGACCACCCAGAACTATGTGGCCACCTGCATGGAGGTGGACAAGGCCCTGGAGACCCTCATCCAGAAGCTGGACGCCGCGGGCAAGCTGGACACGACCCTCATCGTGGCGGCCCCCGACCATATCCCCTACTTCAACGTGGACACCCTGGAGGAACTGGCCGGGCAGAAGTTCGGTAGTTCTGAGGATCTTGAGTACCTGAACGAGCAGAACATCAACTTTGACGTGTACAAGAGTTCCCTCATCATCTGGTCGGCCTCCATGGCCGAGCCGGTGCAGGTGGACAAGGTCTGCTGCCAGGTGGACATCCTGCCCACCCTGTCCAACCTGCTGGGGTTGGAGTACGACTCCCGGATGCTGGACGGCGCGGACATCCTCTCTGACAGCGAGGGCCTGGCGATCTTCACCTCCCGGTGCTGGAAGAGCGACCGGGGCTTCTACAATCGCTTTACCCAGACCTTCACGCCCGCCCCCGGCGTCACCATGACGGAGGAGGAGCAGGAGGAGTATGTGGCCGCTATGCGCAAGCTGGTGGGCTACAAACTGGACAGCACCAATCTGCTCATCGAAAACGATTTCTACGACTACGTGTTCGGATAGGAGCATACTGTGAAAACAACGACCAGCGGAAAACCATAGAGGTAAACAGAAAAAAGGCGCAACAAAACAAGCCCCCCAGCG
>CANRFU010000088.1 GCA_947629975.1 uncultured Oscillospiraceae bacterium
GACATGACGACCTTCTTGGCGCCGGCGTCGATGTGGGCCTGGGCCTTCTCCTTGGTCAGGAACAGGCCGGTGGACTCCACCACGTACTCAGCGCCCAGCTCGCCCCAGGGGATCTCGGCGGGGTTCTTCTTGGCGTAGACGGGGATCTCCTTGCCGTTGACGACGATGCCGTTCTCGGTGGAGGAGACGTCAGCCTTGAACTGGCCGTGCATGGTGTCATACTTCAGCATATAGGCCAGATAGTCGGGGGCGCACAGGTCGTTGATGCCCACGATGTCGATGTCGGGATGGCCGATGCTGGCGCGGAATACCATGCGGCCGATGCGGCCGAAGCCGTTAATACCTACTTTGATGCTCATTGGTATCACTCCTAAATATTAGATTGATTGGAAGTGCGCAGTGTTATTATAACGCATTCACCTGTCCTTGGGAAGAGGGTATTGTGAAAAATTTTTCAATCTTTTCGGGGATGTTTCCAGTTTTTTTGCCGGAAAACCGGGGGAGGTCAGTGGGCGTGCTCGTCGATGTATTTCGGCTCCAGCTTGGAGTAGGCGATCTTCTGGGCGCTGTACAGGGAGAACTTGCCGCTGAGCAGATAGCTCACCGCGCAGGCCAGGCCGAAGTACAGCACGTTGGCCCCGCCGAACAGCTCCAGGCTCAGCAGCAGGGAGGCCATGGGGCAGTTGACCACCCCGCAGAACACGGCGATCATGGAGAGGGCGGCTCCGAAGGACGGGTCCAGTCCCAGCAAAGGGCCCACCGCCGCGCCGAAGGTGGCGCCCACGAAGAAGGTGGGCACGATCTCGCCGCCCCGGTAGCCCGCCCCCAGGGTGACGGCGGTGAACAGCATCTTCAGGGCGAAGGCCCAGGGCACCGCCTGGCCCGCGTCCAGGGCCAGCATGATGGCGTGGGTGCCGGCGCCGTTGTAGTCGCCGCTGCCCTCGATCACCGTGAGCAGGATGACCAGCAGGCCGCCCACGACGATGCGGATATACTGGTTGGGCAGGTATTTCTGGTACAGATGGGCGGTCTTGTGCATGAGCACGCAGAAGACGATGGACAGCACCGCCGCCAGCACCGCCAGCGCCCCCACCTGGAACATCACCGGGAGGCCCAGCTCCGGACCCAGGGTCAGGGTGGGGAACTCCTCCGCCTCCACCCCCACCAGCTGGGTGACCCGGAGGGCGGTCAGCGCCGACACCATGCAGGGGAACAGGGCGGAGTACTGGAAAATGCCCACGCTGACCACCTCCAGGGCGAACACGGCGGCGGCCAGCGGCGTGCCGAACAGGGCGGCGAAGAGCCCCGCCATGCCGCACTGGATGATGGTCTTATAGCTGTTGTCCCCCAGCTTGAACAGCCGCCCCACCCCGGAGGCCAGCGATCCGCCGATCTGGAGGGCGGCCCCCTCCCGGCCGGCGGAGCCGCCGCACAGATGGGTGAGCACCGAGGCGATGAAGATCAGGGGGGCCAGCCGCAGGGGCGGCCTGTCCTCCCCCCGGACGGCGGCGATGATCTGGTTGGTGCCGCTGTCGTTCTCCATGCCGGCGGCCCGGTAGAGGAACACGATGACCAGGCCCGCCGCCGGCAGCAGGAACACCAGCCAGCCGTGGGCCGCCCGGAGCCCCGTCACGGCGGTGACGGAGGCGCTGAACGCCGCCCCCACCAGCCCGCACAGGCCGCCCACGATCAGCGCCAGCCCCAGCCATTTCACCAGGGTCACGATGGACTCCCAGGCGGCCTTTGCCGCCGGTCCGAACCGATGCTCCACGGTGACGCCCCCTTCCGAAAAATCATTGTCCCTATTGTAATTCCAAACGGGCGATCGTGCAAGCAGAAATACGCCCCTCCACAACGGAGAGGCGTATTTCGCGTATATATCACGCCGGGTTATTGACCACGCCCACGAACAGGGGCAGCCCCGCGGGACCGGTGATGGCGAACAGGAAGGGCCGGTCCACCGTGAACTCCACGGTGTCGCCGGGAGGGGCGGCGGCCCCCGCCGCGCCGATGATCGTGTAGGCGGCGGCCTCCACCTTCTCCTCCTCCACGATGACCCGGGCGGCGTGCTGGGCCTGGGACACGTACACCAGGGGCACGTCGGTGAGGGGGGTGAAGTCGGCGGCGTCCATGTCGAACACGTCGGTGACGCCCAGCGCCTTCAGGCCGTCCACCAGGTCGATGCCGGTGGAGATGTCGAATTTGGGCAGGGTCAGGCGGATGTCGTAGTACCCGGACCCGCCCCAGGGGTAGGTGGTGACGCCGGTCTCCAGGTCCCACTCCCCGACGCTGTCCCAGTCGGTGGTCAGGAAGTCCATGGCCTCCCCGGAGGCGATCAGATCCGCCGGGGCGGTCCCCTCGTCGGGCAGGAGGACCCACATCCGGTAGCCGCTGTCCTCAAAGGGGAGGCAGACTGCCCCGAACCGCTCCGCCCAGTAGTATTGGCCCTCCATGTCCTTGTGCATGAGGTCGGCGGTCACGTCGCCGGCCGGGGCGTGGAAGTCGCCGGGGGCGGTGTTGCCCGGATCGAAGGGGTGGTCCCATTTGGCCTGGTAGTACAGGGTGGACACCAGGGCGACGACGGTGGCCGGGTGCAGCTTCAGGTCCTGAGAGTAGCCCTTCAGCAGGCCGTGGGTCTGGCCGTCGATCCAGTCCCGGAGGGCCTGGTCGTACTCCGGGGCCCCCGGCTCGCCGGAAAAGGCGGAGGCGTAGTAGTCGTCCGCCAGCCGGTCCAGCGTCTCCTGGACATAGTGTCCGTCCAGAGCGTCGTTCAGCCACATGGAGTTTGCCAGGACGGAGGCGGTCTGCCCGTCGTCCCGGTAGTTGTCCCGCCACAGGTCCCGGGCCAGGGCCCGGACGGCCTCAACGGAGTCCGCCCCCAGCAGGGCCAGCAGCTGGTCCCGGCTGTCCCCGGCGGTGGTCTCCGCCAGCATGGCCAGGGCCAGGTAGATGTTCAGGGGGGAGTACACCCGGTTCTCCCCCTCTCCGCCGGAGAGGAACTGTTTCGCGGTGGCGGAGAGGTAGCCGTCCAGCAGGCCGGTATAGTCCCGGCCGGAGGCGAGGGCCTTGACGCTCTGAAACCATTCTCTGCGGGCGTCGGCGTAGCGGTCAGAGTCCAGCACGCCCGCCACCACGTAGTCGGTGTCCCTGGGGCAGGGGACCATCTCCGGGTACTCAGCGGCGGCCAGGGCGGTGGCTTTGCCGGGGCCTTTGTAGTCCCTGTCGCCGGGGACAGGGTCCATCCGCTCCACGGTGGTGTGCCGGAAGGGCCCGCCGGGCCACAACACCACCCCGGCGGCCACGGCGATGACCAGCACTACGGCTATTACCGCGATCCAAACGCGGCGCTTGTTCGGTTTCCGTTCCATTCCTGTTCCTCCTTTCGCGGTTACGGGTGGTTGACCACGCCCACGAACAGCGGCTGCCCCGTCGCGCTCTCGATGGCGAACAGGAAGGGCCGGTCCAGGGTGAAGTCGATCTCATCCTCCAGCGGCGGCTCCCCGCCGGCGACGCCCAGATAGGTGAAGGCGGCGGCCTCCACCCCTTTTTCGTCCAGGGTGACCCTTGCGGCGTGTTCCGCTTCGGAGACGAACAGCCCCGGCAGATCGGTCAGGGGGGTGAAGTCGGAGACGGCGCTGTCGAACACGTCGGTGACGCCCAGGTTTTTCAGGCCTTCGGCCAGGTCCAGGTCGGAGGACACGTCAAATTTGGGCACGGACAGATTGATCTTCAGGCGCTTCTGCCCCTGCCAGCCCGCCTTATCAGCGGCCAGGAACTCCGCCGCCGCGCCGGAGGCCAGCAGGTCGTCCACGGACACCCCCTCGTCGGGCAGCAGGAACCACATGGCGCCCGCGGTGGCGAGATCCTTTCTCACCACGCCGAAGCCCTCGCCCCAATAGTAGGTCCCCGTGCCGGACTGGTGGAGGTAGGTGACGGTCACGTCCCCGCCGGGGGCGTGGAACGTGCCCTCGGCGCTCAGGTTATCGTTGAACTCGTCCGCCCAGTTGGCGCGGAAATAGACGGTGCTCACCAGGGCCAGCACCGTGTCCGGGTCCATGGACAGCCCCTGGGCGGCGTCCTTCAGCAGGCCGCCGGTCTGGTCATTGATCCAGCTCCGCAGGGCCTGGTTGTAGCCCTCGCTGCCCATTTCCCCGGAAAAGGCGGAGGCGAAGTAGTCCCTGGCCAGTGTGTCCAGGGTGTCCTGATGGTACGCGCCCGCCAGGTCCTCGTTCAGCCACAGGGAGGCGGCCAGAATGGAGGTCACCGCCCCGTCGTCCCGGTAGTTGGCGTTCCACAGGCCGGAGGCCCGCTGCCGCAGGGCCTCAATGTTTTCAGCGTCCAGCAGGTCCAAAAGCTGCTGGCGGCTGTTCCCGCCGGCGGTCTCCGCCAGCATTGACAGGGCCAGGTACACGTTCAGGGGGGAGAACACCCGGTTCTCCCCGCCGCTGTTCCCCAGAAATTCCGGCAGGGCGGCGGCGCAGAAGGGCGCCAGCCCGTCCTCCGCCGGGGCCTGGGCCTGACGGGCTGTGATAGTGGTGTTCCACCAGAGATTTATTGCTTCAAAATAGGCGTCATCCAGACTGCCGTCGGCGGCGCGGTAGTCCTCTTCCTGGGGGTAGGGGGTATTCTCCGGGTACACCGCCACCGCCAGGGGGACGGCCTCGGCAAATCCCGCGCCTGGCTCCCCGGCCTGGGGCGGGGAGGAGGGGGCGCTGCCCGGGGCCTCGCCGGAGGCGGGGCTGCTCATGGGCGCGCCGCCGGACATCCCGCCGGGGGCCGGTGCGCCATCGGGTGCGCCCGCACCCGTCCGGCCCACCCCAGCCAGCCGGGGGACCACTCCCACCAGCAGCACCACCGCCAGCACGGCGGCGGCCGCCCCCAGCCAGACCGCTTTAGGCGGGCGTTTGCGGGCGGCGGAGGGCGTCTCGATCACGTTTCGCTTCAATTCATCGGGGGCGTGGATGCCCTCGCTGGCCTTTTTGTACCGTTCCAACGCTCATACCTCCTCGTTCAGCAGGTCCCGCAGGAAGGCCCGGCCCCGGCTCAGCTGGGACTTCACCGTGCCCTCCGGCAGGTTGAGGGTCCCGGCGATCTCGGCCACCGAGAGCCCCTCGAAATAGTGCAGATGGATCACCGCCCGGTACCGGGCGGGCAGGGACAGCACCGCGCTGTACACCTCGCGGTACTGGTCCTCCACTCCCACCTGGGCGGCCACCTCCAGCGGCACGGTCTTGCGCCGCCAGGGGGAGGAGAGCAGGCTGTTGGCCCGGTTCACCGTGCAGCGGATGAGCCACGCCTTGCGGTGCTCGTCGCTTTGCAGCTGGTCCTCGTGGCGGAAAAAGCGCAGAAAGACCTCCTGGAACACGTCTTCCGCGTCCTGGACGTTGGCCGTACGCGCCAGCGCCAGCCGCCACACCATGTCGCCCCAGCGCTCTACCGCCTGGGCGCGCTCCTCCTGGGTCATGGGCCTTGCCTCCTCTCTGTATCAAATACCCCGCAAGGGCTGAAAAGGTTGCGTGGAACGGAAAAGAATTTGAGGCCGCCGCGGCGGCCCCCGGTGAACGGCGGAAAGAAGAACCCCCTGATGTAGACGGTTATTCTCCTACATCAGGGGGCTTTTGGATTGTCGGTTTTACCGCTGGCTCAGATCAGGTGCGGTAGCGCTGCTGGGGCACGTAGGTGCAGTGGAGCAACTCGTGGGCCAGATGGCCGCCGGGCTCGCCCAGATAGGTCTCATAGACCTCTTTGAGCACCGGGTTCTCGTGGCTGCGGCGGTGGGCCATGCCCTCGTCCTGCTTGTACAGGGCGGCGGCGCGCAGACCGCGCAGGTCGTTGAAGGAGCGGGTGATGGCGGAGTGCAGGGGCTGGCCGCCGCCGTTGACGCAGCCGCCGGGGCAGGCCATGAACTCGATGAAGTCGTACTGCATCTCGCCGGACTTGACCCCGTCCAGCACGATCTTGGCGTTGGCCAGGCCGGAGG
>CANRFU010000089.1 GCA_947629975.1 uncultured Oscillospiraceae bacterium
ACCTTTATGTACGTGACCCACGACCAGACCGAGGCCATGACCCTGGGCGACCGGATCGTCATCATGAAGGACGGCTTTGTGAACCAGATCGGCACCCCCGTGGAGGTGTTCGACAAGCCCGTGAACCTGTTCGTGGCCGGCTTCATCGGGATGCCGGTGATGAACTTCTTCGACAACTGCAAGCTGCTGCTGGAGAACGGCGTGTACTACGCCCAGATCCGGAACGCAAAGATCAAGCTGGACGACTTCCAGCAGAAGGCGCTGAAGCAGAACGGCCAGCAGGCCTGCGACATCGTGGCGGGCATCCGGCCCCAGCACATCAGCGTGGGCGAGGGCGACCTGACCGCCACCATCGAGGTGAACGAGATGCTGGGCTCCGAGGTGAACCTCCACGCCCGGTCTGACGCCGACGAAGTGGTCATGGTCATCCCCACCGTCGATCTGAAGGTGGACGTGTCCCAGGGGGCCAAGGTGAACTTCACCACCCAGCCCAAGCTGATCCAGCTGTTCGACAAGGAGAGCGGCCGCAACCTGATTTGGTACGACAAGGAGTCCGCCGACGCCAACGCCCCCGTCTGCAAAACATATTCCTTCTAAGCGCAGGAACAGGCCACAGGCTCAACAGGTTTGGGCCTGTGGCCTGTTCAAACAGGTGTCTCTATTATTTGGAGGAACTGAACGCTCAATGCGAGGTTATGAGGATGAAAACTCAGAGCTTGTTTAATTCCCGTCTTGAATCATGCGGTGTGGAACTGAAATCTCTTTACTCATCTATCTACGGCCCGGACGAGGGGGCCTGGTCCTATTTCCTGTCCATGCTGGAGGGGGCGCTGGGGGAGCGCAAAGCCCCTCTGCGCCGCATGGATGAGAAGCGGCTGGCCGACCCCGGCTGGAAGCGATCCAACAGGCTGCTGGGAATGATGCTCTACCCCTCCTGCTTCGGCGGGACACTGGAGGGGGTGCGGCAGAAGCTGGGTTATCTGAAGGAGTGCGGGGTGAACTATCTCCACCTGATGCCCCTGCTGGACTCCCCCAAGGGCAAGAGCGACGGCGGCTACGCCGTGTCCGACTTCCGCCGGGTCCGGCCCGACCTGGGCACCATGGAGGACCTGGAGCGGCTGGCGGACTCCTGCCGGCGGCGGGGCATCTCCCTGTGCCTGGACTTCGTCATGAACCACACGAGCGAGGAGCACCCCTGGGCCAAGGCCGCCCGGGCGGGGGATCCGGCGGCCCGGGCCAGGTACTTCTTCTATGACAGCTGGTATATCCCCGAGATGTTTGAGCGGACGGTGCCCCAGGTGTTCCCCACCACCGCACCGGGGAACTTCACCTATCTGGAGGACTGTAAGCAGATCGTCATGACCTCCTTTTATCCCTTCCAGTGGGACCTGAACTACGCCAACCCCATGGTGTTCAACGATATGACGGAGAACCTGCTCTATCTGGCCAACCGGGGGATCGACGTGATCCGGCTGGACGCGGTGCCGTACATCTGGAAGGAGCTGGGCACCAACTGCCGCAACCTGCCCCAGGTCCACACCCTGACCCGGATGCTCCGGCTGGCCTGCGACGTCGTCTGCCCCGGCGTGCTGCTGCTGGGGGAGGTGGTGATGGAGCCGGCCAGGGTGGCTCCCTATTTCGGGACCCCGGAAAGGCCCGAGTGCGATATGCTCTACAACGTGACCACCATGTGCACCACCTGGCACACCCTGGCCACCCGGGACGTGTCCCTGCTCCGCCGGCAGATGGAGCAGGTGTGCGCCCTGCCCAGGAGCTGCCTGTTCCAGAACTATCTCCGCTGCCACGACGACATCGGCTGGGGGCTGGACTACGACTGGCTTCGGCGGTTCGGCCAGGAGGAGACGGCCCACAAGAAGTACCTGAACGACTGGTTCACCGGCAAATGGCCGGGGAGCCGGTCCAGGGGCGAGCTGTACAACGACGATCCCCGCCTGGGGGACGCCCGGCTGTGCGGAACCACCGCCTCCCTCTGCGGGGTGGAGAGCGCCGTGGAGAGCGGGGACGGGGAGGCGCTGGAGCTGGCCCTGCGGTGCGACGAGATGCTCCACGCCTGGATGCTGGCCCAGAGCGGCGTTCCGGTGCTGTACAGCGGGGACGAGATCGGCCAGCTCAACGACTGGTCCTACCACGACGACCCGGACAAGGCGGCGGACAGCCGCTTCCTCCACCGGGGGGACTTCGACTGGGAAAAGGCCGGACTGCGCCGGGATCCCTCCACGGTGCAGGGACGTATCTTTGCCGCCCTGCGCCGATTGGAAGTGGTCCGGGGCGAACACCCGGTGTTCTGTTCCGACGCCGACGTGTGGGTGCCGGACAGCGGCAATGCCCATGTGATGGTCCTCTGCCGCAGCTATGAGGGCCAGAGCTTTACCGGCCTGTTCAACTTCTCAGAACAGCCACAAACCGTCTCTCTGCCGGAGAACGGTCTCTCCGATCTGCTCACCGGAAAGTGTTTGGAGCAAACAGAATACCAGCTGCCGGGGTTTGGCTTTTTATGGCTGTGTTCTTCATGCTCAAAGCGTTAACCGTTTCGGTCACGCATCCTGCCGGACACCGCATCGTTTTCATGTGACAATCCATATTGACGCATAATTGACTGCAGCCGGGCAAGCGGGGCATGGGCACCAATGTCTAAAAGCATCTACACACGATATTTGAATATATAGTTTGACAATAATAGTGTTCACCCTGCCGCCGCTCTACGCCTCCAAATTGCTCCGGGTAATCCGATTTGCCCAGCCGAAACACTCTTTTGATATGGAAAGCAAAAATACTGAAAGTTTTAAAACTTAAGGCCCAATTCTTGCGCCGCTGAGTCAAAGAAAAGCCCCGGTCGAATCCTCCTCAAGATCGACCGGGTTTTCTCACGCCTTGATCTGAAATTCTTCCCGCACCCGGTACCGGCAGACGCCGAACCCGGACTCCCGTTCCATGATCTCCTTGGGTATCATCTGCAGCCATTTCCGTCCGAAGCTGGTGTTTCTGAAGTAGGCGTCGAAATTGGCCACCGGCAGCACCACCCAGTCGGTGTCCGCCGGCCTGTTGGCCGCGTAGTAGGCGATCAGCGTGCAGACCGCCTCCGGCGGCAGGCCCTTGGGCAGTATCGCCGCGACTTTCTCCGTCAGCTCCGGCGGCAGGACAACGTCCTCCCTCCGCAGAGGGCCCTGCTCCAACCCGTCCGCCAGCACGGACTCGAACCGGATCAGCCACAGGCCAAGGGAATTGGAGGAAAACAGCGGCGTCTGGAATTGGATGACCTTCTTCCTCCAGACCGCGTCAAATCCCTTCCTGATGGCCAGCGCCTTGTCCAACGCCGTTTTGGGTACCACCTCCGGGTGCTCCTCCACGAAGGTCCCCACCCGGCGGACATGCCGCCAGAACCAGCCGCCGCCGTCCTCGTCCACCAGGTCGGGGAACTCGCCGTGGAGATCCCGGAAGTCGGTGCGGTATCTCCACTCATCCCTGGGCGCGGCGTCCTCCACATCCGGCACGCTGCACCAGGCGCACAGCGCCCGACGGGCGTACTCTACCCGGCCTCGGGGGTTCTCTGCCAGACTCCCATCCGGCTCATGGAACAGGAAGCCTCTGGCCAGTATGGTGATCACGCGCACCAGACCCTCAAAGTCCACCAGCGTGTCCCAGGTGAACCGGCCCAGGTATCTGGCGTCCCGCTTGCTTTTGGCGGCGTAGGTCACCGTGCCGGTGTACTGCAAGAACTCGCTCCACTCATTTACCATGGCGCACCTCCAGCAGGTTGGGGAGAACGGCGTCGGGCAGCAGGTCCCACAGGAGGTCACGTCTGCCCAGGGCCACCACATAGGCCACCGCATCCACCGGCTCGATAAAGTTGTCCAGCAGGGTCCGGCAATAGGCGGCAACGGCTTCCCGGTAGGTCTGAGCGCCGGATCTGGCAAGGTACGCCTCCATCATGCCGGTAAAGGCGGGAGAGTCCTGCTCCCGGAACAGCTGCTTGCGCTCTTTGGCCTCCGCCGCGTCGTCTAGGTCCATGATCAGATCCGCCAGCACCCGGTAGCCGCCGAAGCGGAAGTCAGACAGCAGATCAAAGAGGTCCGCGTGTCCCGAAAGCCAGATCGTCAGGAACCGCTCCCTCTCCTCCTCGTCCATTAGGTGCCACCGCTCCTCCGCGATGGCCTGACGGAGCTGGGAAATGTGCCCCGCGTCCAGGTCCTGGAGCCGGGCGTATAGCTCGTCAGCGTCCCAGTCGTTCTCCTGACCCCTGGCGTAGAGAATGCGGTCGATGTCCTGCTTGCGGGGCAGGTTCCGAACGGGGGCGCGGCAGGCGCGGATGCGGGAGAGGACGGCCTCATAGTCCCGCAGCAGTTCGCCCACCCGCTCCAGAGTGGTGGGATCAAGTTTCTTTTTCCAATCAGGATCCCGCGCGAAAAGGAACAGCTCACTGTCCTCCGCGGGCTTGTCCACGATCTTCGGCGTGTGCTTCTTCAACTGCCGGGCCAGCAGGGGCAGGCGCTCCAGGTTGGAGTCCACCTCGGACCAGTCCACGCTGTCGAAATAATCCCTCATCCGCCGGGCCGGCGTGGGCTCATACCAGGCCCGGCGCTCCTCCGCCCGTTCCACCAGGTCCTTGTACCGGAGGAATGGTGTGCGCTGGATGTCGCGCCGGCCCAGGTACTCGTCCAGGTCCGGGCGGATGCCGCTCTTGGCGGAGTCGATCTCCAGACCCACCAGGATGGCCAGCGTCTCCGTCTCCTCCTGGCAGCGGCGGCGCTCCTCGCCGTCTGAGTTCTCGTTGTAGGCGATGACGCTGCGGTCCAGCGCGGCGTTGCAGATCTGTCCGATCCGGGAGGAGAAGGTCCCCTTCACCGTCTCCATGCGGGCCCGCCAGTCGTCCGCGTCGGCGATCCGTGGCTCCGCCGCGGGGATCATCAGCAGCGGAAGGTTCTCCTCATTGGAGAGGGCCTGCCCCTCCTGTCCGTCGGAGGTCCGATAGTTCCTTCGGACGCAGGCGTTGATGATGGGGTCCGCGATGGTCTTGACCATGTCGCCGTCGTAGTCCGCGCCGCC
>CANRFU010000090.1 GCA_947629975.1 uncultured Oscillospiraceae bacterium
GGCCAAGGGCGGGACCCACGGGGGGCGCGGGAGTGGCCTGGCCGGCGGGGATCTGCAGTTTTACATATCCAGTGATTTTCTGTGCCATTTGAAACAGCACCTCCTAATGAAATGTGGTGGTGACGGAGCGTTTCAGACGCTCCTCCCACGGATGGGGACGCATCCGTCCCGTTCGTTCGGATCGGTTCGGGTCAGATGGTCTCCACCTGATCCAGGTCAAGCTCCACCGGCGTCTCCCGGCCGAACATGGACACCACCACGCGGACCTTGCCGCGCTCTTTATCCAGTTCTTCCACGGTGCCGATGAAGGAGGACAGCGCGCCGTCGGTGATCTTGACGCTGTCGCCCACATCGTAGGCGACCACCACCTCGCGCTTTTCCACGCCCAGGGCGGCGATCTCCTCGTCGGTGAGGGGGATGGCCTTGTTGGCGGCTCCCACGAACCCGGTGACGCCCCGGATGTTCCGCACCAGGTGCCAGGTCTCGTCGGTCATGATCATCTTGACCAGCACATAGCCGGGGAACACCTTGCGCTCCACCGTCTTGGGGCCGTTGTCGGTGATCTCGGTGACCGTCTCCATGGGAATGGAGACTTCCGCGATCAGATCGTGCATATTGCGGTTTTCCACGGCCTGCTCGATGGACATCGCCACGTTTTTCTCGTAGCCGGAGTAGGTGTGGGCCACATACCACTTCAGATCCTCAGCCATGGGGCGTTACCCGAAGAGGTCCATCAGCGCGCTGATGACGGCGCGGGCCAGCCAGTCGAAGGCCCAGATGAACACGCCCACGATGAGCACGCAGAGGATGACCACGCCCACGTTCTTGACCACGTCCTTCACGGTGGGCCAGGTGACCTTTTTCAGCTCGCCCTTCAGGTCCTTGAACCAGCGCTTGACCCGGGCGAAGAAGCCCGGCTTCTTGTCCTTGGCCTTTTTGGCGTCTTTCTTGTCGGAGCTTACGGACTCCAGCTTCTTATCCTGTTCAGACATCTGTAGACCCCTCTTTTCTTACTTCGTTTCGGTGTGCAGAGTGTGCTTTCTGCAGAAGGGGCAGTACTTGTTGAGTTCCAGGCGTTCGGTGGTGTTGCGCTTGTTTTTCTTGGTGTTGTAGTTGCGCTGCTTGCACTCGGAGCAGCGCAGGACGACCTTCACACGGTTACCGGCTTTCGCCATTCTCGGCACCTCCTTGATGAATTTGGCCGGCGGGCGCAAAAAAGGCGCCGGACCCGGCCCTTTGCCGATTCCAGCGCCGTCGAACGGGCGTGATCCGCCCGGGAAGGCTACGGGAAAGCGGCAGAATTGCCTCCCTGCGGCCCGTCGTACCGGGGTGAGGGTTTTTGCGGCCATCCCGTAAAATGTCCGCAAAAAGAAAGCCCTGCTCGCAGGTGACAATAGACTATCACATTTGCGGGGGCTTGTCAAGCGTCACTTTTTTATTTATAATGGGAAAAAATCAGGCGGAGGGGGAGAGGCCCATGCGGGTCATGGCCATCGACTACGGGGACGCCCGCACCGGAGTGGCGGTGTCCGACGAGCGGGGACTGCTGGCGGGGTATACCACCGTGATCCACGGCCGTAGGCCGGAGACGGTGCTGGACGAACTGGAGCGGCTGATCCGTGAGCGGGGGGTGGACGAGCTGGTGATGGGTTTCCCCCGGAACATGGACGGCAGCGAGGGCCCCCGGGCGGAGCTGTACCGGGACTTCGCCGCGAAGCTGGAGGCACGCGTCGGGATGGAGGTCCATCTGTGGGACGAGCGGCGCACCACCGTGGAGGCCCACGCCATCCTCTACGCCGGCGGGAAGCGGATGAAGGACCACAAAAAGACCGTGGACGCGGTGGCCGCGTCGCTGATTTTGGAGGGCTACCTGGCCTTTCAGCGGCGGAACGAGCGGTAAAAGGAACTCCCCTCCCGGCCGGGAGGGGAGTTTTGCGCGCTATTTCCCCAGTTTTTCGCCCACGGTGGCCATCTGATCCGGGGTGGGGGCCCAGTCGGGGCCGAAGCGGACGGTCCACTCGGGGCCGAAGTCGATGAGTACGATGCTGCGCCCATAGCACAGCAGGAAGCGGTTCGTGCGGCCCCCGTCGTCATACACCCGCTCCCACGCCTCCATCGCGCCCCAGGGGGCGGGGTCCACGGCCTTGTAGCCGTAGCCGAACTTCTCCCCGTACTTGTCGTCCTCGTGGTACAGCCTGTCTCTGCACCAGCTGTAGAGGAAGGGCAGCTTGACCTCGGTGACGGTGTACTCCAGAGAGGGCAGAGCGAGGTCCGGGTCGTCCCGGCGCCAGTCCACGTGCTGAAAGACCTCGTACTGTCCCAGCAGGACGGTCTCGTCCCCGGTGCGGCGGGTGAGATAGCCGTCCAGATCCACGTCCGCCAGGTCGGATACCGACAGGGGCGGGTCGCCGCTCAGATAGATGCTGTCGTCCAGCAGGCTGCTGCCCGCCGCCCGGATGGTGAAAAAGACGATGACCGCCAGCAGGCCGAAGGCCAGCGCCACGTCCACCGCCAGGGTGGCCGCCCGGTTGACGCCCCGGGAGACGCCCTTCCGCTTCAGGAGGATGCGGGTGCCGTTCACCCCCAAGTACACCAGGGCCGTCCAGCCCAGCATGACAAACGTGATGAGCTTCATCAGCGGGCTGCTTTGCAGAAGGACGTCGATCAGATACCCCACAAGGGCGATGGCGACCACGCCCAGACCGACGGCCTGGAGCGGGAAGTGGTTGGGGGTGGGGTAGAACACCCCCTGCTCCGCCGCTTTCAGCGCCCGGCGGCGCCATAGGAAGTAGCCGCCCAGCTCCACGCCCAGCAGCAGGAGCAGGACCAGCCAGCACAAGAGGCTGAATGATCCGTAGGGGCGGGACAGCCAGCCGACGGGGTCGGTCACAAGCTGGCCGATGGACAGCCAGAGGCCCAGCAGCGCCGGCAGCAGGCAGACGGCGTTGGCCAGAATGGTGGAGCGCATCATGGCCTTGTGGATGGCGTCCACCTCCAGGGCCGGGTCGGTCTCGATGGGGATGGGGTCCTCCCGCTCGTTGTAGAACACCAGCAGCTTGCCGTTGGAGGCGGCCACCTCCCAGCCGGTGTGGGCGCAGAGGTCCCGGAACTCCTGCTCCTCCTCGGTGGGGTACGGGTCAAAGGCCGACGCCTTGTAATAATAGCTGACGCAGAAATGGATCCGCCTGGGCTCGCTCCTGCGGTAGCGGATGAAGCAGTTGCCGATATCCTCCAGCATCCAGCCCTCGGCCGCCAGCTTCTCAAAGTGTTTTTGGAGCCCGGTGCGGTCATACATGGAAAACAGGAGCATCTCGCGCTTGATGTCTTTCATTTCGTCTCCTCCTCTCCGAAGACGCGGCGGTAGTCCTCCCCCTGGGCGGCGATGCGGCGGTATTCCTCCCTGAGCCGCTCCCGGCCCGCCGGGGTGAGGACGTAGCTCCGCCGGCGGCCTTCCACTTTGGTCTCCCGGATCATTTTGACGTCCAGGAACTGCTCCAGCAGGTTGTAGAGCGTCCCGGAGCCCACGCTGACCCGCCCGCCCGTCATGGCGGGCACCCGGTCCAGGATGTCCATGCCGCAGCACTCGGTCTTGAGGCACAGCAGCACGTAGAACATCTGCTCGGTTAGGGTCTGGAATTTCAAGCGGGGCATAGGGGTCCCTCCTATTCTCGAATATCGAGTTTGATGGGGAAAGATATAATCTCGAATATCGAGATTACGATTTCAGTATAAACTCGAATATCGAGAATGTCAAGAGGGAAACGCGAAAAAAGAAAAAATTTTTCCGGACGCGGAAAAGGCCCCGGCGGGATATCCCGCCGGGGCCGGTCTGATCGTATGTTCTGTGAGGCTTACACCAGGGCCGCGGTGTCCAGGGCGATCATCAGTTCCTCGTTGGTGGGGATGAGGAGAACCTGCACCTTGGAGTCGATGGCGGAGATGATGGCCTCCTTGCCCCGGACGTTGTTGGCGTCGGGGTCCATCTTCACGCCCATGAACTCCAGGCCCGAGGCGATGGCCATGCGCTGGGCGGCGTCGTTCTCGCCCACGCCGGCGGTGAAGATGATGGCGTCCACTCCACCCATGGCGGCGGCGTACGCGCCGATATACTTCTTCACCCCGTAGTCGAACAGATCCACGGCCAGGGCGGCGCGGGCGTTGCCCTCGTCGGCGGCCTTGGACAGATCCCGGAAGTCGGAGGACACGCCGGACACGCCCTGCACGCCGGACTTCTTGTTCAGGACGTTCAGCATGGCGTCGATGTCCAGGCCGTGTTTGTGCATCAGGTACTCCAAAATGCCGGCGTCCAGATCGCCGGAGCGGGTGCCCATGGGCACGCCGGCCAGGGGGGTGAAGCCCATGGAGGTGTCCACGCTTTTGCCGTTCTTCACGGCGGTGACGGAGGAGCCGTTGCCCAGGTGGCAGGAGATCAGCTTCAGCGACTCGATGGGCTTGCCCAGCATATCGGCGGCCCGCTGGGTCACATACTTGTGGGAGGTGCCGTGGAAGCCGTAGCGGCGGACCTTGTCCTCGGCGTAGTACTCAT
>CANRFU010000091.1 GCA_947629975.1 uncultured Oscillospiraceae bacterium
CTGCCCTTCGGCGTGTGCCAGATCGGCAAGTCCTTCCGCAACGAGATCACCCCGGGCAACTTCACCTTCCGCACCCGGGAGTTCGAGCAGATGGAGCTGGAGTTCTTCTGCACCCCCGGCACCGAGCTGGACTGGTTCGCCTACTGGAAGGACTTCTGCCACAAGTGGCTGCTGGACCTGGGCATGAGGGACGAGAACCTGCGCCTGCGGGACCACGAGCCCGAGGAGCTGTCCCACTACTCCAACGCCACCACCGACTTTGAGTTCGTCTTCCCCTTCGGCTGGGGCGAGCTGTGGGGGGTGGCCTCCCGCACCAACTTCGACCTGACCGCTCACCAGAACACCTCCGGCAAGGATCAGACCTATTACGACCAGGAGAAGAACGAGCACTATATCCCCTACGTCATCGAGCCCTCTCTGGGCGCCGACCGGGTGACCCTGGCCTTCCTGGTGGACGCCTACGACGAGGAGGTCGTGGGCCAGGACAAGAGCGGCAAGGACGACGTGCGCGTGGTGCTGCGGCTCCACCCCGCCCTGGCCCCCTTCAAGTGCGCCGTGCTGCCCCTGAGCAAGAAGCTGGCGGACAAGGGCCGGGAGGTCCAGACCATGCTCAGCAAGTACTTCATGGTGGACTACGACGACGCCGGCTCCATCGGCAAGCGCTACCGTCGGCAGGATGAGATCGGCACCCCCTACTGCGTGACCGTGGACTTCGACACCGTGGGCGACGGGGAAAAGGCCGGGGACGGCGCCGTCACCATCCGGGACCGGGACACCATGGAGCAGGTGCGGGTGCCCATCAGCGAGCTGAAGGGCTGGCTGGACGGGAAGCTGGAGTACTGATGATCAAGGCGGCGGGCCCTGTCCTGCCGCCGGAGAAGGGGATGCGTCATGAAATACCTGATCGCGGCCAGGACCGGGTGACCCCGCCCATGCCGTGGCGGTGGGCGGCGTCCGTTTTGGCGGGGCTGCTGTCCGGGCTGGCCTGGGCCGCCGTCATGTGGGAGATAGAGACACAGTCTCTCCTCGCGGTCCTTCTGGCGCTGGCAGCCCCCCAGTTCTGGTTCACCGTCCTCTTTTTGGGCCTGCTGGTGCTGGCCTTTTCCCTCCTGCTCCACAGCCTGTTCGCGGGCAACCTGATCGTGGGAGCTGCCGGCACGGTGCTGGCCTTTGTCAACTATTTTAAGGAACTCATCACCACGCTCCCCCTGAATATCGGCGATTTCACCCTGATCGGCCAGGTGGGGCAGATCGCCCGGCTGAACAGCGCCTCGCTCACCCTCAGCCGGCACAGTCTGCTGGCCATCGCTTGGGCCGTGCTCTGGCTGCTGCTGGCGCTGTTCTTTTCCAGGCCCCTGCGGCTCCGGTGGGGCTGGAGCGCCCTTGGGGGATGCGGGGCCGCCCTGGCCTTCGCGCTGCTTTTCTGGGCGGGGGTGAACCCGCTGGTGTACCGTCCGCTGAAGGCGGACGCCACCGACGCCGTCATCCCGCAGAGATCCGTAAACCAGTCCTGCGGGGTGGCGCTGGGGCTCTGGCGGGCGCTGTACCTGACGCTCAACCGGGATCTGGGAGAAGATTACAGCCTGAGCCACATGGAATCGGTGCTGTCGGAGGTACGGCAGGCCGCCGCGGATCAGCCCGGCTGGGAGGCCGGCAAGACCCGCCCCAATGTGATCCTGGTGCTCTCCGAGTCGTTCTTTGACGTGGCCGGGTTGGACGGCGTGACCTTTGCGGAGGACCCCATCGCCGACTTCCGGGCGCTGAAGGAAGAGGGGGTCTCCGGCCCCTTTTTTACCCGCACACTGGGTTACGGCACCTGCAATATCGAGTTGGAGATCCTTACGGGCATAAACACCGGCCTGCTGTCCGGGGAGGACCTTTACAGTCTGGCGCCGGGGGTCTTTACCCGGCTGCCCTCTGTCCCCTCCCTCTTTCAGCGGGAGGGCTACTATACCGCCATGCTCCACACCTATGATGACTCGATCTACCACAGAGCGGGGATCTTTCGCAGACTTGGGTTTGACGACCTGTATTTTTCCTCCGATTTCGCGGCGTTTTATGAACCCGCCGCACAGGCGGAAAATTACTGGACCTATATGAACACCCGCCTCTCCGGCGGGCTCTATTCCGACGATCTCATGACCGACCTGCTGATCTCCCTCTATGAAAAGCACGTCGAGGACGGGCCGGTGTTCCTCTACGGCATCAGCATGGAAAACCACTCCCCCTATCTGGACAAGTATTCTGATGAGGAGCTCACCGTGTCGTTCGACTCGCCCCTCACCGGCGAGGCGGCCGACGATCTGCGCAATCTTTCCCAGGGCATCCATAACGCCAGCGCAGCGCTGGGCAAACTGGCGGACTATTTCCGCACGGTGGATGAGCCCACGGTGATCGTGTTCTTCGGCGATCACCGCCCGGGGCTGGGGCTCTCTTATGGCGGCACCGTCTACTCCGAGCTGGGGATCGTCCCGCCAGATGGCGGCATCTGGAGCCCGGAGGACTACGTCCGCACCTATTCCACCGACTATCTGATCTGGTCCAACGATCCGGCGTATCTCCCCGCGGAGCCGGGCGGCGAGGCGGAGGCCAGCTGCAACCATTTGGGCGCCGAGCTGCTGGAGTTGGCGGGGATCGACATGCCCCTGTACTGGAGGTTCATCCGGACTATCGCGCAGGACAGGGTGATCGACTCCTTACTCTATCACCGCGGCCGGGATGGCGAGACTTCCATCCCCGCCCCCACCGAGGGCGCAGGCGTCAGGAACCTCTCTCTGTTCACCGACCTGCTGAACGACGCGGTGTACGGGAAGCAGTATGTGACGGAAGCGCTGAGCTGAACAGGCTGGCCCCGCAGACCGGGGCCAGCTTTCTTTTTGGATTTCCGCAAAAAAATGTTGACAACCGCCCTAAAACAGGATATACTAACCCTTGCCCCTGTCAGGGCGGCTTATGGCGGCGTAGCTCAGTTGGCTAGAGCACTCGGTTCATACCCGAGTTGTCACCGGTTCGAATCCAGTCGCCGCTACCATCCCGGAGAAGCGGCGAGGGGCCGCTTCTCCGGGACCATCCCCCTGGCACCGCCCGCTTCGGGCACAACGGCCCGGTGGTCAAGCGGCTAAGACACCGCCCTTTCACGGCGGTAACACGGGTTCGATTCCCGTCCGGGTCACCAATACGGAGGCTTAGCTCAGCCGGTAGAGCGCTTGCTTCACACGCAAGAGGTCACAGATTCGAGTTCTGTAGTCTCCACCAAATTCGGCCAGAAACTTGCGGTTTCTGGCCGAATTTTTTATTTTTCAGAACTTTTGTTGCAAGAATATTTTGGGTGGCTTGGCGCTTATTCAGGTTGACCACATAAATGACCACAGTCAGAAAAATTTGCCCCTATGGGACGAGGTCCCGAAGGGGCGTAAAGCGGGATGTTATGGGGCGGTGCGCTGGGTGCGCAATCTTTGATTCAGTGGCTCATTTTTTGAGCCGCTTTCGCAAACCAAACAATACCCAAACGGAGGCCGAATGTCTATCAGAAGTGTGTTGGCAAAAAATTATACAGTTACCAACTCGGTTATCACTCTTTTTATATCCGCGTCAATACAGATTGATTGTTTTTCAATTTCCGTAGGACAGATGGCCTCGCCGTAATTGATACAAGCATAGGCCGCCGCTTTATTCTGTGCGGTCATGCGCCAGAATGGGTACTTGATAATGACCGGCGTGTTGTAGCCGACACCCAACTCCAGGAACAAGATCCGTCCGTTTCTCCGCGTCCGCAGGAAGTTTTCGTACCGCTCCGCCGCCCGGTGCCAGCCTTCGTCCTCCACAAATTTGTCGTCAGCGCGCAAATTCATGGTCAGGGGCCTGCCGCAATGGGGGCAGACGGGCAGAAGTTCCGAGGGGATACGCATATCCGTTTGCCGCTCCATCATCCGTCGGATCGTGTCCTCATTGTCAAAGGTCTCCTGACAGCATGGCCCGGAGCATTGAAACAGGCCGTAGTCTCCTTGGGTGTAGAAAAGGCGCTCTTTGTCAAAGCCCGCTTTTTGGAAACAGTGATCCACGTTTGTGGTGATCACAAAATAGTCCCTGTCATGAACCAGCGACAGCAGATTTTCATAGACCGGTTTCGGAGCGTCCGCATAACGGTTGATGAAAATATAACGG
>CANRFU010000092.1 GCA_947629975.1 uncultured Oscillospiraceae bacterium
CGCATGTCCAAGCGCACCGGCAAGGCCATCGCCCTCCACGACCTGCTGGACGAGATCAGCGTGGACGCCGCCCGGTACTACTTCAACAACCGCTCCGCCACCTCCCCCCTGGACTTCGACCTGGACCTGGCGGTGCGGCAGGACAGCGACAACCCGGTGTACTACGTCCAGTACGCCCACGCCCGCATCTGCTCCCTGCTGGCCAACCTGGCCGAGGAGGGCGCCGGCGTGCCCCACGCCTCCGCCGTCCACCCCGAGCTGCTGGAGACCGCGGAGGAGAAGGCCCTGGTGAAAACGCTGGCCCAGTACCCGGAGGAGATCGAGGCGGTGGCCCGGGACTACGACCCCAGCCGCATCAACCGCTACCTCACCACCCTGGCGGGGGACTTCCACCGGTTCTACAACGCCTGCCGGGTAAAGGGCATCGAGACCAGGCTCCAGGCCGTCCGGCTCAAGCTGGCCGACGCCGCCCGCCTGGTGCTTGCCAACGGCATGGGGCTGCTGGGGGTGTCCGCGCCGGTAAAAATGTGAAAACGCCGGCAAAACGCGGAAAATTTTTCGCATTAGGGGTTGCAATCCTCCGTCCGTTGTGATAGAATACACAGGTAAGTTGAAGTATGGAAAGAGTGAGGCTGACGCCTCACTCTTTTTTCAAGAGAAGCGTGAGGATAGCCGCGCAGGGGAGCCTGGACTGGAGCGAGGGCAAAAAAGGAAGGATCGCGAAGCGAGCCGGTTTTTTGCCCGAGTCGGAGGGAAAACGACCCGGCCGCGCGGCAAATCCGAGCGTGACAAGGAGGCGCGCGTATGCCAAAAGTCACCGATGTCGTCGCCGAACTGGCAAAGCCCATCGTGGAACAGGCCGGCTGCACCCTGTGGGATGTGGAGTACGTGAAGGAGGCCGGCGAGTGGTTCCTCCGGGTCTACATCGACCGGGAGGGCGGCGTGGACCTGGACGCCTGCGAGGCGGTGTCCCGCCCCCTGTCCGACCTGCTGGACGTACACGACCCCATCCCCAACAGCTACACCTTCGAGGTATCCTCCGCCGGCCTGGAGCGGGTCCTGCGAAAGCCGGAGCACTTCGCCAAATGTCTGGGGCAGCAGGTGGACGTCCGCCTCTACCGCCCGGCGGAGGGCTCCAAAGAGCATACCGGCGCCCTGGCCGGATACGAGGACGGCGCCGTCGTCCTGGAGGACGGCAGGCGGTTCGACAAAAAAGACGTGGCCCAGGTTCGCCTCCACGTTGAGTTTTAAGGAGTAATCGACATGGCTAAGAAAAAGATCGCCCCCAAGAACATGGAGCTGGACGCCCCCGAGTTTTTCGCCGCCATCTCCGACATCGAAAAAGAAAAGGGCATCCCCAAGAGCTATATGCTGGAGAAGATCACCCAGGCGCTGGTGGCCGCCTACAAGCGGGACCACGAGGGCATCACCGACAACGTGGTGGTGGAAGCCGACGAGGAGAAGTGCTCCGTCCGCATGTTCGTCAAAAAGGACGTGGTGGAGAGCGTTGACAACCCCCACACCGAGATCAGCCTGGAGGACGCCCAGCGGGCCCTCCCCCGCGCCCAGCTGGGGGACGTGCTGCGCATCGAGATCAAGCCCAAGAACTTCGGCCGCATCGCCGCCCAGACCGCCCGGCAGGTCATCATCCAGGGCATGCGGGAGGCCGAGCGCGGGATGATCTTCGACGAGTTCTCCGCCAAGGAGCACGAGATCCTCACCGGCACCGTCACCCGGGTAGACGAGCGGTCCGGCTCGGTGGCCATCCGGCTCACCTCCGGCTCCGAATTTGCGGACGCCTTCCTCTCCGCCGGGGAGCAGGTCAAGGGCGAGGTCATCCGCGAGGGCGACCGGGTCCGGGTCTATGTGGTGGAGGTCCGCCGCTCCACCAGAGGGCCTCAGGTGCTCATCTCCCGCACCCACCCAGGACTGGTGAAGCGCCTGTTTGAGCTGGAGGTGCCCGAGATCTACGACGGCACCGTGGAGGTCAAGTCCATCGCCCGGGAGGCGGGCAGCCGCACCAAGCTGGCCGTCTGGTCCGAGGACCCCAACGTGGACCCCATCGGCGCCTGCGTGGGCCCCAGGGGCCAGCGGGTCAACGCCGTGGTGGAGGAGCTGAAGGGCGAGAAGGTGGACATCATCAAGTGGTCGGAGGACCCCGGCCAGTATGTGGCCGCCGCCCTGGCCCCCGCCGACGTGCTCCAGGTCATCGAGCTGGAGGAGGGCAAGAGCTGCCGGGTCATCGTGCCCGACGATCAGCTGTCCCTGGCCATCGGCAAGGAGGGGCAGAACGCCCGCCTGGCCGCCCGGCTCACCGGGTATAAGATCGACATCCGGCCCGCCAGCGCCCCCGAACCCCCCGCGGAGGAGACCGCCGCGGATGACGGCGCCGGCGACGAGGAGTCCATCGAGATCGAGGAGTAAGGGATCGGCTGTTTTTGAAAGGGGGGGACCCATCATGCCGAAGAAGATCCCCATGCGCCAGTGCCTTGGCTGCCGGGAGATGAAACCGAAAAAAGAGCTGATCCGGGTGGTGCGCTCCCCCGAGGGCGGGATCTCCCTGGACTTCCGGGGCAAGAAGCCGGGGCGGGGCTGTTACCTCTGCCCGGACATGGCCTGCTTCGCCAAAGCGAAGAAGAGCCGCGCCATCGAGCGGGCTCTGTCCGCCCAAGTGTCCCCGGAGGTCTACGAGGCGCTGGAGGCGCAGATGAAAGCGGGTGACGGCGATGATCGATAAGACGCTGTCCCTGCTGGGGCTGGCCCTCCGGGGCGGCAACCTGGCCGTGGGCGAGGCGCCCGTGGACGAGGCCTGCCGGACCGGCCGGGCAAAGCTGGTCCTGGCCGCCGCCGACGCCGGAAACAGCGCGGACCGGGCCAGACGGCTGGCCGCGCGGGCGGGCGTCCCCTTCGCGGCGCTGCCCCGCACAAAAGAGCAGGCGGGCATGGCCCTGGGCCGGTCCTCCTGCGCGGTGCTGGCCGTCACCGACGAGGGCCTCGCCGCCGCCGTGAGGAAGCGGCTGGCGGAGGAGGACGGACGCCTCAGGCCCCTCTCCGGCGTCCCGGAGCAGACAGAGACCCGGCGGACAGAGCCGTCCGCCAAAGAGCGAAACAACAGGAGGTGGCCCGTATGAGCCTTGCAAAATACACCGCCAGAGACGTGGCCAAGGACTTTGGGATGCAGACCAAAGCCATCACGTCCATTTTGGCCGAATACACCAAGGGTGCGGTCTCTCCCACCAAGGCCCTGTCGGACCGGGAGCTGTCCCTCATCTTTGAGCATCTGACTCAGAAGAACCAGGTGGAGTCCATCGAGTCCATCTATGCCGACGTGTATCACGAGCCCCCGAAGGAACAGCCCGCCCCCAAGGCCCCGGCCAAGGAGGAGGAGAAGGCCCCGGCGGCCCAGCAGGGCAGGCAGCAACAGCAGCCCGCCCGGGTCCAGCCCCACAACAAGGGGGCCGCCCAGCAAAAGCCGCCCGCCCAGAAGGACCAGGCCGCCAAGCCCGCCCAGAGCGTGAACCGCACCCCCGCCAAGAAGGTGGTGGACACCCGCAAGGGCGGCAAGGTCAACCTGGAGAAGTACGACCAGCGGCTGGAGGACCTGGCCCCCGACAAGGCCAGCCGGATGCAGACCGGCAAGCAGAAGTTCCAGAACCGGGGCGGCAAGAACCGGAACCAGAACATGGGCAGCAAGCGCCGCCAGGAGGAGCAGGACCGGATGCGCCGGCTCCAGCTGGAGATTGCCAAAAAGACCCCCCTCACCGTCAAGATCCCCGACGAGATCGGCGTGGGCGAGCTGGCCTCCCGCATGAAAAAGACCGGCGCCGAAGTGGTCAAGTGCCTCATCAAAAACGGGGTCATGGCGTCCCTCAGCGACATCATCGACTTCGACACCGCCGCCTTCGTGGCGGAGGAACTGGGCTGCAAGGTGGAAAAAGAGGTCATCGTCACCATCGAGGAGCAGCTCATCGACACCGCCGAGGACAAAGAGGAGGACCTGGTCCCCCGCGCCCCCGTGGTGGTGGTCATGGGCCACGTGGACCACGGCAAGACCTCCCTGCTGGACTATATCCGCCACGCCAACGTGGTCTCCGGCGAGGC
>CANRFU010000093.1 GCA_947629975.1 uncultured Oscillospiraceae bacterium
ATCAAATGCCCCGTTTCCGCTTTAAGACCCCAGTGTTTTCAAGGCTTTGCGGGTTTTGTCAGTTATTCCCACTCCACCGTGGCCGGCGGTTTACTCGTGATATCGTACACGATCCGGTTGATCCCCTTGACCTCGTTGACGATCCGCACGCTCACCCGGTCCAGCACCTCGTAGGGGATGCGGGCCCAGTCGGCGGTCATGAAGTCGGCGGTGGTCACCGCGCGAAGGGCCAGGGTGTGGTCGTAGGTCCGCCCGTCCCCCATGACGCCCACGGAGCGGGTGTCGGTGAGCACGGCGAAATACTGGCTCAGCGCCTTGTCCTCCCCCGCTTTGGCCAGCTCGTCCCGGAAGATGAAGTCGGCCAGACGGAGGGTGTCCGCCTTGGCTTTGGTCACCTCTCCGATGATGCGGATGGCGAGGCCCGGCCCCGGGAAGGGCTGGCGGGTCACCAGGTACTCCGGCAGGCCCAGCTCCCGGCCCAGCTGGCGCACCTCGTCCTTGAACAGCAGGCGCAGGGGTTCGATGAGCTCCTTGAAATCCACAGTGTCTGGCAGGCCGCCCACATTGTGGTGGCTCTTGATGACGGCGGTGCCCGCCGCCCCGGTGCCGCCGGACTCGATCACGTCGGGGTAGATGGTCCCCTGGGCCAAAAAGTCCACCTTGCCGATCTTTTTGGCCTCCTCCTCGAACACCCGGATGAACTCCTCCCCGATGATCTTCCGCTTGCGCTCCGGCTCGACCACCCCGGCCAGCTTGCCCAGGAACCGCTCTGCCGCGTTGACCCGGATGAAGTTGATGTCCCAGGGTGAGAAGGCGGCCTCCACCTCGTCCCCCTCATTGAGACGCATGAGGCCGTGGTCCACGAACACGCAGGTGAGCTGGCTGCCCACCGCCTCGGCCAGCAGAGCGGCCATGACGGAGGAGTCCACCCCGCCGGACAGGGCCAGCAGCACCTTGCCCTGCCCTACCTTGCGGCGGATGTCGGCGATGGCGGTGCGCTTGTAGTCCTCCATGGACCAGTCGCCCACGGCCCCGCAGACGTTGTAGAGGAACGAGCGGATCATGTCCACCCCCCGCTCGGTGTGGTTGACCTCCGGGTGGAACTGGACGCCGTAGAACCCCCGCTCCTCGTCGGCGATGGCCACGTTGGGGCAGGCCTCCGACCAGGCAGTGAGGGCAAAGCCCTCGGGCACCTTCTCCATATAGTCCCCGTGGCTCATCCAGGTGATCCCCTCCGCGGGCAGGCCGCCGAACAGCTTGCAGCCGGTGTCGAACCCGGTGGCGGTCTTGCCGTACTCCCGGGCGGAGTCGTTCTGGGCGGGGACCACCCTGCCGCCCAGCAGATGGGCCATCAGCTGGCAGCCGTAGCAGATGCCCAGGATGGGCACTCCCCAGGTGAAAATGTCCGGATCCACCGAGGGCGCGCCGTCGGCGTAGACGCTGTGGGGCCCGCCGGTGAAGATGATGCCGATGGGATCCATGGCCCGGAGCTCGTCCAGGGGGGTGGTATAGGCCTTCAGTTCGCAGTACACGCCGCACTCCCGGACCCGCCGGGCGATGAGCTGGTTATACTGCCCGCCGAAGTCCAGCACGATCACGGTCTGATGACTCATAGGGTTCCCTCCATACGTTGGTATCACACGCGGGCCGCCCGATCCCGGACGGCCCGTGCTCTGTCTGTCAGTGCCAGAGGAACTCCATCTGCTCTCCGTCGTCGAAGAGGATGGTCTCCTCCATTTTGTTCTTGTCCCGGACGGGCAGGAAGACGGACAGCTTCACTCTCCGGCGTCCGCACCGGGGGCAGCGATACTCCAGCGCCCGGCACGCATAGGTCCCCGCCGGGATGTCCTCGCGCTCCTCCACCGGCCACAGGGCCCGTTTGAAATACCGGACCTCCGTGTGGGACTCATAGTGCCCCACCGTCATGTCGGGGATGGCAAACAGCCGCCGGTTGGTGTGCTCCATGGTGCGCCCGCACTTCCTGCACCAGTCGTCCTGAAACGGGGCTTTGATGCGCTTAAGCAGCTCCATCCATCACCGCCCCCTTTCTGGCCTCCTCTATGGCGTCGGCCATCATATCGGCGGTGGAGATGGCGTAGAGGATGTGGTCGCTGTCCATCTTCCAGCGGCGGTTGGAGGAAAAGGTGTTCACACGCACCTTTGACCGGCCTACGGTGAACAGGAAGCTGACCCGTTTGCTGCCTCTCATCACGCCGTTGCCCCGCTGGCCGTCCTCCACCCAGACCCTGTCGATGCGTTCGGCGGAGAACACGTATGGCCGGAAGGGGTTCCATTTGAACAGCAGAGCCACCCTGCCGGCGTCCTCGTCCAGCATGACGGCGCAGCCGCGCCCGGTAAACGACCAATCCTGCCGGAAGCCCTTTTTCTCCAGATCTCGCTCCAGTCCGTCCAGGCAGACCCGGTAGATGCCCCGGACGCCGAACTCCCACCACAGGAAGCAGAGGATCAGCACCACGATGGGGATCAGCACAGCTTTCTCCGGCGGCCACTGGAAGGGGAGTTCGGGGGGCAGCTGGAGCAGGAGGCCGGGTTCCCAGCCCTCGGGCAGGCGCCAGTACTGCCGCGCGGTGATGACCACCAGCGCAGCCGGCACCAGAACGGCGGCCAACAGATAGATCGCGTTGACCTTCCAGATCCGCTCCCTCTCCATCCTCCATGCTCCCCCCCTTCTCTTTCGTATCGGGCCTCTCGCGGGAATGTGTTTAGATTTTGGTCACGTCGATGGGCGTCAGGTCCTCGCTGCGGCCCTGTTCCCGGACGGTGAGCAGCGCCTTGGCGGTGTCGATGGCGGTGACGCAGCCCACGCTGTGCTCCACCGTGGCCCGGCGGATCTTAAATCCGTCGGAGTCGTGCTTGCGGCCCCGTGTGGGGGTGTTGATGACCAGGTCCACCGTCCCCGAGCCGATCATATCCAGAATATTGGGGTGGGATTGGGTGACCCGGTTCACCCGCTTGCAGGGCACGCCGTTGTCGTTCAGGTAATCGCAGGTGCCGGAGGTGGCGTACAGCTCCACCCCCATCTCCTCGAAGCCCCGGGCGATGCCCAGCAGCTCCCGCTTGTCCTCGTCCTTGACCGTGACGATGATGCGCCCGCCCTTTTTTGGGGCCCGGAGCCCCGCGCCCTTGAACGCCTTCAGCAGCGCCTGGGGATAGGTCTCCGCGATGCCCAGCACCTCGCCGGTGGACTTCATCTCCGGCCCCAGGCCGGTGTCCACGTCGGTGAGCTTCTCAAAGGAGAATACCGGGGCCTTCACGGCGAAGTACCTGGCCTCGGGATAGATGCCGGTGCCGTACCCCAGGTCCCTCAGCTTCTCCCCCAGCATGACCCGGGTGGCCAGGTCGATGATGGGCACGCCGGTGACCTTGGAGATGTAGGGGATGGTCCGG
>CANRFU010000094.1 GCA_947629975.1 uncultured Oscillospiraceae bacterium
ATCTTTCATCACCTGAATCAATTGTACCATGTACACGCGAAAAAGTCTGCCCATGGGCAGACTTTTTCGACAGACTGGGCGCCCCCGGGCCGTATGGCCCGGGGGCGCTGTTTTGAAATGCGGTTAAGATTCAGTCCTCCAGAAACTGGCTGGCCACGATGCCAGTATCAAGATAGCCCTCGGCGTCAAAGGCGACGGCGAATTCCGCGCCCGTTTCGCGGTCCACCCACACGCCCCGTTCGGCGTCATAATCCAGCCAGAACGCCTCGTCCTCAGGGGCGCAGAGGTAGATCGTCACGCCCGCCTCGGTTTCGATCTCCCCGGCGCCGGAAACCGGATCATCCGAAACGCAGGGCACCGCCGGCCGGAACATGCTGGGGTCATAGGGCAGCTTCTCCCCGTTTTCGTCCCGCAGCACGAATCTGAACACTCCCGTACATCCCTTGTACTCGGCGTTCTCAAAGCCAAAGGAAAACGCGGCGCCGTTGGGGCTCTCGCCCTCGTCATAGACCGTATAGTAGGCGCAGACCTCTCCGGAGCGGACCTGTTCCTGGTATCTCTCCAGGTCGGCCATGCTGCAGTCCATCTCCTCCTGTCCGATCACGCCGCGCTCCACCGCCGCGGCCAGCTGGGCCCGGAACTCCTCCAGCTTGGCGGCATATTCGTCGGCGGTCAGATAGAATTTCTCATAGAGCTCATTGGAATAGTAGATCACATCCCCGTCCGCAAAAGTCCTGTCAGCGCCGGCGCCGAACCAGACCGGCTCGTCGGGCGGCTCCCCGGTCCCGGGGTCCACGAACAGGTCCCGCTCCGCGTCGTACACCAGCTTGACGCCGGGGATCTCCGCTCCGGCCGCCGAAGGCTGCGCCGCCGTCTGGCCGTCAGCCGGCGCGCTGGCGAAGGCCACCGTCAGCCCCAGCACCATCGCCAGGGCCAGAACCACCCCGGCGAATGTCACTTTCCTGAATTTCATGATCGCTTTGATCCTTTCCTCGGCCTTCTTCTGGCCGAAACTGCGGCAGAAGGCGGGGCCTTCCGCCTGTGTGGATAACGTCACAAGGGTCCTGGCATACTCCGCCCGCCGGTCCTCCCCCAGCGCCCGCAGGGCCGCCCGGTCGCAGGCCATCTCCACGTCCCGCCGCAGCAGGGCGGCCATGAGCCACACCGCCGGGTTGAACCAGTGGACGATGAGCGCCGCCGCCATCACATAATGCCACAGATTGTCCCGCCGGCGGACGTGGGCCCCCTCGTGGGCCAGCACAGCGTCCAGCTCCGGGGATCTCAGCCCGGGGGACAGCACCACCGTGGGGCGGAACGCCCCAAAGGTCAGCGGCGCGCCCTTCATAGGCCCCTCCCGGAGGATGGTCCCGGCGGGCAGGGCGGCATAGCGCCGGTCAGACTTTTCCAGGGGAATGGTCGTCAGCACCCGCCGCCGGGCGGACAGCCACGCCGCGATAAACCAGACGGCCGATCCGATCGCCGCCACAGCCCACAGCACGGCCAGCGGGGACGGCCCCGCCGGCTGGCTCTGGGGCGCGGGGAGGGCGGCCCCCGGCGCGGCAGGGACGGGGACCGCCGCCGAAATATTGGGGATGGGGGCGGGCAGTTCCGCCTCTGTCCGGCGGCCCAGCAGGGCGTACAGGGACAGGGAGCTCCGCCAGGGCAGGGGGGTGAGCAGCCGGGCCAGGCACACCGCCCACAGGGCCAGCCACCCGTTGGGGTGGACCCGCCCCTTGAGCAGGGCGCGCAGCCCCGCCGCCGCCAGGATGAGCGCTCCGCCCATCAGGGTGTTTTCCAGCAGCTGTGTCATGGCCGCGCCCTCACTCCAGCTTGTCGATGAGGGCCCGCAGCTCCGCCGCCTCGTCGGGGGTCAGCCCCTCGCTGAGGAAGGAGGACAGGAACTGGGCCTTTGACCCGTTGAACATCCGGCTGATGAGTCCCTCCGTCTCCCGCCTCTGGGCCTCCTCCCGGGTAATCAGGGGGGCGCACAGGAAACCGGGGTCGCTCCGGGCGACGGCCCCCTTGTCCACCAGCTTTTTGATGACGGTGTAGGTGGTGTTCCGGTTCCAGCCGCAGGTCCGCGCCAGCGTTTTCGCCAGCGCCCCGGCGGTCTGGGGCCCTTCCGCCCACAGGGGCTCCATCACCTTCAGCTCCGAGTCGTAAAGACGCTCCATATCCAGGACCTCCTGTTTTGACTATTGCAATAGTACAATGGTAGACTACTACAATAGTCATCCGTTGTCAAGGCCGTTCACAGAAGATTTACATTTTTCCGCGATCCCGCCGGCGGGCAAAAAAATTCTCCGCAGCGTCGCTGCGGAGAATTTCAACGGCTGTATTTACTTGACGGGTTCGCCGGCGGCCTTTTTGGCCTCGATCTCCCTGAGCGCATCCTTGTAGCTCAGGTTGACCCGGCCCTTCTCGTCGATATCGGTGACCTTGACCCAGATCATGTCGCCGATGTTCACCACGTCCTCCACCTTGGCCACCCGGTGGTTGGCCAGCTTGGAGATGTGGACCATGCCGTCCTTGCCGGGGGCCAGCTCCACGAAGGCGCCGAACTGGAGGATGCGCACCACCTTGCCATAGTACAGCTGTCCCACCTCGGGCACGAACACGATGGTTTCGATCATCTTCTTGGCCACGTCGCAGGCCTCGGCGTTGGGGGAGGCGATGTGGATGGTGCCGTCCTCGTCGATGTCCACCTGGGCGCCGGACTCGGCCACGATCTTCTGGATCACGCTGCCGCCCTTGCCGATGACCTCCCGGATCTTGTCCGGGTCGATCTTCATGGTGATCATCTTGGGGGCCCACTTGCTGACCTCGGGCCGGGGGGCGGAGATGCAGGGCAGCATGATCTCGTCCAGGATGGCGTACCGGGCGTCCCTGGTGATCTCCAGGGCCTGCTTGATGATCTCATGGCTCAGGCCGTCGTTCTTCAAATCCATCTGGATGGCGGTGATGCCGGCCTTGGTGCCCGCCACCTTGAAGTCCATCTCGCCGTGGAAGTCCTCCACGCCCTGGATGTCGATGAAGGTGGTGAAGGAGCCGTCGTCGTCCTGGATGAGGCCGCAGGAGATGCCGGCCACGGGGGCCTTGATGGGCACGCCGGCGTCCATCAGGGCCAGGGTGGAGCCGCAGATGGAGCCTTGCGACGTGGAGCCGTTGGAGGACAGCACCTCGCTCACCACGCGGATGGCGTAGGGGAACTCGTCCACGGAGGGGAGCACGGGCTCCAGGGCCCGCTCGGCCAGGGCGCCGTGGCCCTTCTCACGCCGGTTGACGGAGCGGCTGGCCCGGGC
>CANRFU010000095.1 GCA_947629975.1 uncultured Oscillospiraceae bacterium
GGAAAACAGAAAATTTTGCGGCTTCTGTTTTCATCTCTATTTGTGCCGGCGCCGCACCGGCATGGTGATTATTATGATCTTGTTTCCCGCCATCGATCTGAAAGACGGCCGGTGCGTCCGGCTGAGGAAGGGGGATTTCTCCACCGCCCATCAGGTGGCGGACAGCCCCCTGGAGGTAGCCGGCCAGTTCGCCGCCGCCGGCGCCAAATGGGTCCACATGGTGGACCTGGACGGCGCCCGGGACGGCGTGCGCAAAAACTTCCCCCTGATCTACGAGGTCATCCAGCGCTCCGGCCTGAAAGTGGACCTGGGCGGCGGGCTGAAAAATGAACTGGACGTGATCACCGCCGGGGAGGCGGGAGTCGGTCGTATGGTCATCGGCTCCGCCGCCGTCACCCGGCCGGAGATCGTGAAGTACGCCCTTCGGCAGTACGGCCCGGAGAAGGTGGCCGTGGGCATCGACTGCCTGGGCGGCCGTGTCCGCACCGCCGGCTGGGAGCGCGACTCCGGGCTGGACTATCTGGACTTTGCCGCCCAGATGGAATCCATGGGCGTCAAGTATATCGTCTACACCGACATCGCCACCGACGGGATGCTGTCTGGACCGTCCTATGAGCAGCTGGCCAAATTGCAGGACAGAGTGAGTTGCAGCATCGTGGCCTCCGGCGGCATCGCCAACCTGGACGACGTGAAGCGGCTTCGGGACATGGGCCTTTACGGGGCCGTCATCGGCAAGGCGTACTATGCCGGGACCATCGATCTGGCCGAGGCCGTCCGGGAGGCGGGGGAGCAATGTTAGCCAAGCGCATCATCCCCTGTCTGGACGTGCGGGACGGCCGGGTGGTGAAAGGGATCAACTTCGTCAACATCCGGGACGCCGGCGACCCGGTGGAGCTGGCCAAATACTACTCGGACCAGGGGGCGGACGAGATCGTCTTTCTGGACATCACCGCCACCAGCGACGCCCGGGACACCGTGGCCGACGTGGTGGAGCGCACCGCCGCCCAGGTGTTCGTCCCCCTTACCGTGGGGGGCGGCATACGGACCCTGGAGGATTTTCGGCGGCTGCTCCGGGCGGGGGCGGACAAGATCTCGGTCAACTCCGCCGCGGTCAGGGATGAGACCCTGATCGCCCGGGCGGCGGAGCGGTTCGGCTCCCAGTGCGTGGTGCTGGCCATCGACGCGCGGAAGCGCCCCGAGGGCTGGTACGAGGTAGTGGTGGCCGGGGGCCGCACCCCCACCGGCATCGACGCCGTCCGGTGGGCCAAACGGGGCCAGGAGCTGGGGGCGGGGGAGATTCTGCTCACCTCCATGGACGCCGACGGCACCAGGGCCGGGTTCGACCTGGAGATGACGAGGGCCGTCACCGAGGCGGTGACCATCCCGGTGATCGCCTCCGGCGGGTGCGGCAGCCTGGAGCACTTCGCGGAGGTGTTCGAGGCCACGGACTGCGACGCCGCCTTGGCGGCTTCCCTGTTCCACTTCGGGGAGCTGACGGTCCCCCATGTGAAGGACTATCTGCGTTCCCGGAATATCCCCGTGAGGTGAGAGACGTGTTCAGGGGCGCGGGCCGATGGGGACATCGGCCCCTACGACAGCGAATATCCCCGTGAGGTGAGGAATATGTTCGATCTGGATCGTCTGTTTCAGAAATCCGACCTGATCCCGGTGATCGTCCAGCACGCCGAGAAGAAGGACGTGCTGATGCTGGGCTTCACCAACCGGGAGGCGGTGAAGCTCACCCTCAGGACCAAGACCGCCTGGTTCTGGTCAAGGAGCAGGGGAGAGCTGTGGAACAAGGGGGCCACGTCGGGCAACTACCTCCATGTGAGGCAGATCTTCACCGACTGCGACACCGACACCCTGCTGTACCTGTGCGACCCGGACGGGCCCGCCTGCCACACCGGGGCGTACTCTTGCTTTTTCCAGGAAATAGTGATATAATGTCTGTAAGCCCGGCGGGAAACCGGGCAGACTAAGGATGTGATCCCCATGAACGACGAAGTTTTGCAGAGCCTCTACCGGGTGGTCCTGGATCGAAAGGCCCATCCCCAGGAGGGGTCTTATACCTGTTACCTGTTCGACAAGGGACTGGACAAGATCCTGAAAAAGGTGGGCGAGGAGTGCGCAGAGACCATCATCGCCGCCAAAAACGACTCTCCCGCCGACACGGTGGGGGAGATCTCCGACCTGATCTATCACCTGACGGTGATGATGGCGGAGAAGGGCATCCCCCTGGACGACGTGCTGCGCGAGCTGGACCGCCGGGCAAAAAAGATCGGCAACCTGAAACAGATGCATCAGACGGATAAGGA
This sequence comes from uncultured Oscillospiraceae bacterium, assembly GCA_947629975.1. GTDB lineage: Bacteria > Bacillota > Clostridia > Oscillospirales > Oscillospiraceae > Enterenecus. The sequence goes on from CANRFU010000095.1 coordinate 2,316, forward strand.
GACTTGATTATGGACGAAAACAACTATGGTTTTAACGGCAGCCAATTCCCTCAGCAGTATGGCTTTGACAGCGCCTACGCGCCCTCCGTCACCCTGAACCAGTACATTGCCCGCACCTTTGGCTGGATGTTCCTGGGGCTGCTGATCACCTTCGCCGTGGCGGTGGGGACCGTGGCCTCCGGGCTTGTGTTCTCTCTGCTCTCCTCGCCCCTTGTGCTGATTGTCCTGACGGTGGTGGAGCTGGCGGTGGTCATCGCCTTTTCCGCCACCCTGCAAAAGCGGTCGGTGGGGGTCACCAGGGGGCTGTTCTTCCTGTACTCCGTCCTCAACGGGGTGGTGTTCTCCCTCTACTTCCTGATGTTCGACGTGGCGAACCTGATGGCGGTGTTCCTGCTCACCGCGCTGTTCTTCGGGGCGTTCGCCCTGTATGGGCGGTTCACCCGCACCGATCTGTCCCGCCTGGGTCCCATCCTCGTCGGCGGGCTGATCTTCCTCATCGTCGCCGGCCTGCTGATGGCTTTCATCCCCGGCTTCTCCTTTATGGAGCGGATCGTGTGCATGGTCGGCATCGTCATCTTCCTGTGCTTCACCGCTTTCGATGTGCAGAAGATTAAGGCCAACTACGAGTATTTCTACGGAAACGACGCGGTCCTGCAAAAGGCGTCGGTGTACTCGGCGCTCCAGCTGTATCTGGACTTCATCAACCTGTTCCTGTATCTGCTGCGGTTCTTCGGGAACAGCAGGAGCAGCAATTGAAAACGGGCGCAAAAAACCTCCGGCTATGCCGGAGGTTTCAGTCTGTCGAAAAAGTCTGCCCATGGGCAGACTTTTTCGCGTGTACATGGTACAATTGATTCAGGTGATGAAAGA
>CANRFU010000096.1 GCA_947629975.1 uncultured Oscillospiraceae bacterium
GTCTTGCCGCAGTTGGGGTTGCCCGCCAGGGCGATCTTGATGTCCATATGTACTCGCTCCCTTCTCGGTTAGTAATCACTAACCATCGGTGTTAAAAATGGGCGGCGCTCCCGCCGCTCCGGGCCTCACTGTACTTCTATCATTTCCGCATCGCCCTTGCGGACGCTCAGCTCGTAGCCCCGCACGTTCAGCTCCATGGGGTCCCCCAGGGGGGCCACTTTACGAACGTAGATCTCCACGCCCTTGGTGATCCCCATGTCCATGATGCGGCGCTTCACCGCGCCCTCGCCGTGGAGCCGGACCACCGTGGCGGTCTCCCCCACCTTGACATCTTTCAGCGTCTTCATAGCTTCTCTCCTCTCAGATCATGATTCGCGTGGCCATGGATCGGTCCAGCGCCACCCGGCTGTCCTTCACCTGCACGATCAGGTTGCCGGCAAACTGGCTCACCACCGTCACCGCCGCGCCCACCACAAAGCCCAGCTCCGCCAGGTGCTGGCGGACCTCGTCTTTGCCGGTGATCTTCTGAATGGTGACGGTATCCATCGCCTGTGCCATTGTCAGCGGCATCATATGCCTGTCCTCCTCGCCATATTCTTGTTCTTCCGGTGCGCAGAGGTTAGTGTCCGCTAACCTTTAGCGTGTGTAGTTTACCACTGCTAACTCCCTCTGTCAACCCCCCAATTGAAAAAAAGTTTTCCCGCCAAGTTATGACGCAACTGTAAATCCTTCGGTCAGGTGGTGGACTTTTCCGTTTCCGTGTGATATACTACCTCAAAATTGGGTCGTTATGACCGCGTGAAAGGAGCGGCATCCATGCGCATAGACGTATTGGGCGTCAGCTTTGACGATATCACGCCGGAGGAGGCGGTGGAGCGCGCCCTGGCCATGCTGGAGGAGGACCACCCCCATCTGGCCGCCACCCCCAACCCGGAGATGATCCAGCAGGCGGAGAAGGACCCGGCCTTCGCCCGGGTGCTGGCGGACGCCGACCTGGTCCTGGCCGACGGGATCGGCGTCATCTACGCCGCCAGGATCCTGGGCCGTCCGCTGAAGGGGAGGGTCACCGGCGTGGACTTCGCCTCCGCGCTGATGGGCAGGCTGGCCGGCACGGACAGGCGCCTGTTCCTGCTGGGCGCCAGGCCCGGCGTGGCGGAGGAGGCCGCCCGGCGGCTGGCCGCCAAATATCCCGGCCTCAACATCTGCGGCGTCCACGACGGCTACTTTGAGGACGACGCCCCCGTGATCGAGGCCATCCGGGCCTCGGGGGCCGACGTGGTCTTCGTCTGCCTGGGCTTTCCCCGGCAGGAGGAGTGGGCCGCCGCCCACGGGGCCGAGGCCGGCGCCAAGCTGTACGTGGGGCTGGGCGGCTCGCTGGACGTGTTCGCCGGCAAGGTGGAGCGGGCCCCGGAGACCATGCAAAAGCTGGGCCTGGAGTGGCTCTACCGCTTATATAAGGAGCCGTCCCGCATCGGCCGGATGGCCAAACTGCCCCTGATCTTGGTTCAGGCTCTGGGAGCCCGTTTGAAAGGAAAGTGACCGATATGATCTACATCCTGCTGGGCGCCGGCTTCGAGGAAGCCGAGGCCATGGTCCCCGCCGACCTGCTCCGCCGGGCCGGCCTGCCGGTAACGCTGGCCGGGGTGGACGGGCGCACCGTCGCCAGCAGCCACGGATTCACCGTCCAGGCGGATCTGCCCGCCGCGGCGGTCTCCCTGCTTCCCGGCGATATGCTCATCCTCCCCGGCGGACTGGGCGGGGTCGCCGCCATGGAGCGCAGCCCCGTTGCCATGGGCCTGATCCGCCAGGCGGCGGGCGATCCCGGCGTCTGGCTGGCCGCCATCTGCGCCGCCCCCACCCTGCTGGCCCGGGCGGGGCTGCTGCCCCCCGGCGTCCACGCGGTGTGCTATCCCGGCATGGAGGGCGACCTCACCGCCGCCGGCGCCGTCCCGGTGATGGATCAGCCGGTGGTGGCCCAGGGGCGGCTGATCACCGGCAGGGCCGCCGGCTCCTCTTTCGACTTTGGCCTGGCCCTGGTGGAGATGCTGGCGGGCACCGCCAAGGCCGACCAGGTCCGCTCCGCCGTCCACTACGGCGAATGACCGCCGTCTGAGGAAGGCCGGCACGGCCTGTCCCCTTCCCGGCGAGGACAGGGGGCGGAGAAGCGCCGCTCCCCCGCCCCGGACAGAGGCCTCAGCAGCCGCAGCCGTCGTTGCAGCCGCAGTTGTTGCCGCATCCGCAGTTGTTGCCGCAGCCGCAGCTGTTGCCGCCCATGTTGTTGCCGCAGCAGCAGCACAGGATGAGGATCAGGATGATGATCCACCAGCAGCCCCCGCCGAAACCACCATTGTTACCACAACACATGATTTTGTCACCTCACATATAATTCCCGGTCACAGGGACCGGCTCAGACGCCGCGCCCGCCCATGTCGGCATTGGCGGCGCCGGAGCCGGGCTCCGTTCCCGTTTCCAGGCCATACTATGCGGCGCACGCAGGACCGGTGACACGCCGCCCGTCTACGAAGGAGTGAACCCACAATGCCAGAAAGCAACCGCGCCCGCTCCGGCCGCTACGATCAGGAGCCCTCCGGCCGGCGCACCGCCGCCCGCCGGCGGTCCCGCAAGGTGAAGCACAGCGGCGGCGCCCGCATCGCCGGCGCCCTGCTGTACGTGCTGGTGGTCATCGGCCTTGCCGGTATCATCGCCACCATGGGGTGGATCTGGGCCTGCGACCTGTTGGGCCTGAACAAGGACTACGCCTCGGTCATCGTCTCCGTCCCGGAGAGCTCCATGGTGGAGGTGGAGATCACCGACGAGGAGGGCAACCCCGCCACCGCGTCCCGGGCGGACATAGACCAGATCGTGGACCAGCTGGAGGAGGAGGGCCTCGTCCAGTACAAGTGGCTGTTCAAGCTGTACGCCTGGTTCTCCCACGCCGACCGGAAGATCGTCCCCGGCACCTACGAG
>CANRFU010000097.1 GCA_947629975.1 uncultured Oscillospiraceae bacterium
ATGCTGGTGGAGGACTACAAGGGCAATCAGCTGCTGCTGTTCGCCTCCCAGTGGTCCATCGGCTGGACGGCGGAGCGAAACAAACAGCTCACTCTGCATGAGTTTGGCGGAACAAAGTTCTGAGCGGAAAGCGGCGGCGCACCGGCCGCCGCTTTTCACGTAACGATCAGTCTGTCCCGCTCCAGCGCCCCCTGCTCCCACAGCAGGGCCAGCATCTGCCCGGTGCAGTCCTCCGGCAGGTCCATACCGGGGGCGGACACGGTCAGCCCAGCCAGGTCGGGCCGCTCCCCGTAGAGCTCCAGCGCCGTCCCCCAGCGGCCCCCGCCGGGGCCGAAGGCCACCGTGACCTCCGCCCCCGCCGAGGGGGGCGACACCGGCAGGCCGTACCGCAGATGGAGCCACCGGGCGTAGTCCTGCCCCACCCCCGGCACGTCGATGACCAGCCCCCTCACCTGGGGGCACAGCCGCTCCGCCGCCTGCCGCAGCTCTGGGGACAGCCGGGGGGCGGACAGGGCCACCCGCCCCCTCTGGGGCCTCACCCCCGCCCGCTCCATGGCCCGGAGCGCCAGCCGGTCGGCGACGGCCTGCCAGAAGGGCAGCGGGTCCACCGGTTTCAATGTCTGGAGCATGGACGTGTAGGGAAAGCCCTCCGGCAGCAGTACCCGGCCCGCCCCCGCTTTCAGAAGGGTCCCCTCCGCCCGGCGCAGCCGCCACTCCAGCCGCCAGCGGGGCAGGCCGGGGGGCTCGTACAGCGTCCAGCGGAGGACCATCATGCGGCCCAGCTCCGCAAACTCCGGCCTTGCCCTCCCCTTTTCCCGCCGATAGACGATCTGTCCCACCATGTCCCATCACCTCATGGACTTGTATGCCGGGCCGGGCGGGGATATTCCGGCGCATTGATTCTACCCTTTTTCGATCCACCTGACAGCAGCCCCCGCCGGACCCGGCGGGATCAGAAAGGACTGACAGCCATGTATCGCTTACCGGCCGAAGATCACCGGGGATTCTATATCGAGACCCACCTCCACACGGCGGAGGGCAGCGCCTGCGGCCAGGCGGACGGCGCGGAACAGGCCAGGGTCCGCAAGGCGGAGGGCTACGACGCCATCATCGTCACCGACCACTTCTTCCGGGGCAACTCCCGGCCGGACCGGTCCCTCCCTTGGGCGGACTATGTGGAGGCCTTTTGCAGCGGCTACGAGCACGCCAAAGCGGAGGGAGACCGCATCGGTCTCTCCGTGTTCTTCGGCTGGGAGGAGAACTACGGAGGCGCGGAGTTCCTGATCTACGGTCTGGACAAGGCGTGGCTGCTGGCCCACCCGGAGATGATCCGCTGGACGCCGGAGGAGCAGTACCGGGCGGTCTCCGCCGCCGACGGCCTGGTCATCCAGGCCCACCCCTTCCGGGAGCGCCCCTACCTTAAGGGCATCCACCTCTACCCCCACGACTGCGACGGCGTGGAGGGGGTGAACCTCTCCCAGCCATGGGAGCAGAACCGGCGGGCCCTGGACTACGCCCGCTCCTTCTCTCTGCCGGTGACGGGGGGCTCCGACATCCACACCTCCTCCCCCCTGCTGGGCGGCATGGTCTTCTCCCGCCCTCTGCGCTCCGTCCGGGACTTCATCGACGCCGTCCGAAACCGGGAGGCCGCCGAGCTCCTGCTGGGCCCCTCCGGGGAGACCCTTCCCTGCCGTCCCTGACCGCCCTGCAAACTCCAGCAAATTCCCTCTTGACTTTTGTAATAAAAAGTGCTAAAGTACCCACAGCGACAGAAAGGAGGCCTTGGGCATGGCGAACCGGCTCTACGGGTATGGCTATTACCGCTATTACGATAGCGGCTCGTCGTCATGCCCTTGAGCGGTCACCCGCGCCTCCCGTGCGGCTGCCTGAAAGGGCGGCCGCTTTTTGTATGTCCGAATTTTATCTGCACAAAGGAGCGCATTTGTTATGGTCGTCATTATGAAGCAGGGGTTCACCCCCAGACAGCTGGAGGACGCCATCCGGGCCATGGAGGCCGGCGGCGTGAAGGTGATGGTGTCCAGGGGATCCGAGACCACCATCCTGGGGGCCGAGGGCAACGCGGCAAACCTCAACCAGGAGCTGCTGGCGCAGCTTCCCGGCGTGGACCGGGTCATGCGGGTGTCCGAGCCCTACAAAAAGGCCAACCGCAAGTATCACCCCGACGATACGGCGGTGGACATCGGCGGCGGCGTGACGGTGGGCGGCGGGAAGCTGACGGTCATCGCCGGCCCCTGCTCGGTGGAGAGCGAGGAACAGATCACCGCCGTGGCTGAAGCGGTCAGGGCCGCCGGGGCCTCCGCCCTCCGGGGCGGGGCGTACAAGCCCCGCACCTCCCCCTACGCCTTCCAGGGCATGGGGGTGGACGGCATCCACCTGCTGGAGAAGGCCCGCTCCGCCACCGGCCTGCCCATGGTCACCGAGCTGATGAGTCCCGACCAGCTGCCCATGTTCGAGGACACAGTGGACGTGATCCAGATCGGCGCCCGGAACATGCAGAACTTCGACCTGCTGAAAAAAGTGGGGCGCTACCACAAGCCGGTACTGCTGAAGCGGGGGCTGTCCAACACCATCGAGGAGTGGCTCATGAGCGCGGAGTACATCATGTCGGAGGGCAATCCCAACGTGATCCTGTGCGAGCGGGGCATCCGCACCTTCGAGACCTACACCCGCAATACCCTGGACCTGTCCGCCGTGCTGGCGGTGAAGCGGCAGAGCCATCTGCCGGTGGTGGTGGACCCCTCCCACGCCTGCGGCAAGGCGTGGATGGTGGAGCGGATGGCCATGGCCGCCGTGGCCGCCGG
>CANRFU010000098.1 GCA_947629975.1 uncultured Oscillospiraceae bacterium
TGGATCATCATCTCCGCGATGTTGGTGGCGGAGCGGTCGGTCATGGCCTTCATGGAACTCATGGCCTCGGTGGACAGCTTGGCCACCGGGCTGATCCCCTTGGAGGGCTCGCCCCGGGCGTGGAGCATGCCGTCGGCGGAGGCGCGCAGCTTCTCGTATTCCGCGCGCTGGGCGGCGAGGGCGTCCGTGAGGCGGGGGTCCCGGGCGTAGCGAAGCACGGCGTCAATGCCCTCCCGGCCCATCTCGGCGGTCTGGTAGATGTGGTTGAGCAGTTGGGTCTCTGTCAGCATTTCATTCACCTCGGATGTTTTGGTGCGATTAGTATGTGTCCAAAATTCGCAGTTGAAAATGGTAATGTTTTTTGATACAATAAAAGAACATTTGTTTGAGGAGGCCGCATGGCTGTGGAGAGATCGGAAGGAGCGGAGCGGAACCACATCGAGGGCGCGGTGCGCATGGTGATGTTCCGCAACGAGGAGAACGGCTATACGGTGCTCTCCCTGGACTGCGGCGAGCGGGGAGAGGTCACGGCGGTGGGCTGTATGCCCGGTGTGGCCCCCGGCGAGCGGCTGGAGCTGGAGGGCGCCTGGGGCCGCCATCCCAGCTACGGGGAGCAGTTCAAGGCCGAGGCGGTGGTCCGGCGGCTGCCCGAGGGGGAGCGGGCCATCTTCGAGTATCTGGCCTCCGGGGCCGTCAAGGGGATCCGCATGGGGACGGCGCGGCAGATCGTGGACCGGTTCGGGGAGAAGGCCCTGGAGGTCATCGAGAACGAGCCGGAGCGGCTGGCCGAGATCCGGGGGATCACCCCCAAGCGGGCCAGGGCCATCGGCGAGGCGTTCCGGGAGCGGATGGGGATGCGGCGGCTGGCGGAGTTCCTGTCGGAACACAGGCTGCCCCTGGCGGCGGCCATGCCGCTGTACCGGCGGTTCGGGGACCTGGCGGCGGAGGTGGTGCGGGACAATCCGTACCTGCTGGCGGACAAGACCCTGGAGGTGCCCTTCGCCCAGGTGGATGCGCTGGCCATCGAACTGGGGGCGGCGGCGGACGACCCCCAGCGGGTGGAGGCCGCCCTCCAGTTCGAACTGGACCACAACGCGGACAACGGCCACGTGTTTCTCCCCCAGGAGAAGCTCATCGCGGCCACCGCCGCCCTCATCGGGGTGGAGGGGGACTGCCTGGAGCAGGGGCTGGAGGAGCTGATCCAGCGGGGCGAGGTGGTCCGGGAGGACATCGCGGGGGTCACCGCCTGCTACCCGGCGGAACTCTACGAGGCGGAGTGCTACGTGGCCATGCGGCTGGCGGAGATGTGCTGCGCCGAATTGAGCGCGCCGCGGGATCTGGACGGGATCATCGGGCGGATCGAGAAGGAGCAGGGGATCGTCTACGCCAGGCAGCAGCGGCAGGCGGTGGAGCTGGCGGCCTCCCGGCAGGTGATGCTGCTCACCGGCGGGCCGGGCACCGGCAAGACCACCTCCCTGCGGGGGGTGCTGGCCCTGTTCGACCGGCTGGGGCTGGAGACCGCCCTGGCGGCCCCCACGGGGCGGGCGGCCAAAAAGCTGGCCGAGACCTGCGGGGCGGAGGCGGCCACCATCCACCGGCTGCTGTGTACCCAGCTGGACCCCTTCACCGGGCAGCTGGCCTTTACCAAGAACCAGGACGAGCCGTTGGAGGCGGACGCGGTCATCGTGGACGAGACCTCCATGGTGGATATGTCCCTGATGGCGGCCCTGCTGGCCGCTTTGCGCTCCGACTGCCGGCTGGTCTTGGTGGGCGACCCGGACCAGCTGCCCTCCGTGGGGCCGGGGAACGTGCTGGACCACCTGCTGCGCAGCGGCGCGGTCCCCTCCGTCCGGCTCACCGAGATCTTCCGGCAGGCCCGGGAGAGCGCCATCGTCATGAACGCCCACGGGGTCAACCAGGGGAGAGAGCCCAGGCTGGACAACAAGTCCAGGGACTTCTTCTACCTGGGCAGGCGGGACGCCGCCCGGACGACGGAGACCATCGTGGAGCTGTGTCAGACCCGGCTGCCCAAAAACATGGGCATCCCGGCGGAGCAGATCCAGGTCCTCTCCCCCACAAGGCGGAGAGGGGCGGGCACCGCCGCCCTCAACCGGGCCCTCCAGGAGGCCCTCAATCCCCCCGCCGAGGGCAAGGGGGAGCGGGCCTTCGGGCAGTACATCTTCCGGGAGGGCGACCGGGTGATGCAGGTGAAGAACAACTACGACCTGTTCTGGGAGGACCCGAATACCGGCCAGCGGGACATGGGGGTGTTCAACGGCGATGTGGGCACCGTCCTGGAGGCCGGGGCCGGCGGGATCACCGTGTCCTTCGACGGGCATCTGGTGGTCTATCCCCCGGAGCTGCTGGGGGAGCTGGAGCCGGCCTACGCCGTCACCGTCCACAAGGCCCAGGGCAGCGAGTACCGGGCGGTGATCCTGGCGCTCAGCGACGTGCCGCCCTCCCTGCTGGCCCGGGGGGTGCTGTACACCGCCATCACCAGGGCCAGAGAGCTGTTCATCCTGGTGGGCAGCCAGGAGCTGATGTCTAAAATGGTGGCCAACGACCGGCATACGAGACGGTATTCCGCGCTCAGGACGAGGCTCCTGCGGGAGATGGGCGCAGAGGCGTGACATTGAAATAAAAGGGGAGTCCCCGGAGCGAGAGTTTTCGCTCCGGGGATTTTTGTCAAAAGAAAACCCCGCCATAGTGGCGGGGTTGAAAAGAGGTTATACCGATAAAGGTGAAAAAACTCC